>JAABSZ010000013.1:0-34406 GCA_011390135.1 Desulfobacteraceae bacterium
CCCCCCGGCCGCGATGCGTTATACCGAAGTGCGGATGTCGAAGATGGCCCACGAGATGCTCTTGGACCTGGAAAAGGAGACGGTCGATTTCACGCCCAACTATGACGAGTCCATGTCCGAGCCCTCGGTGATGCCCTCGAAGCTGCCGTCGCTTCTGATCAACGGATCATCGGGGATCGCAGTCGGCATGGCCACCAACATCCCGCCCCACAATCTCTCGGAGGTGGTCGATGCCTGCATCGCGCTCATCGACAATCCCCAAATCACCTGGGAGGAGCTGATCGAGATCGTGCCGGGCCCCGATTTTCCCACGGCCGGGATCATCCACGGCAAGATCGGGATCATCGACGCATACCGGACCGGAAGGGGGATCATCCGGGTCCGTGCCCGGGTGGAGGTGGAGCAGGACAAGAATAACGGCACCGAGACCATCGCGGTCTATGAACTCCCGTACCAGGTGAACAAGGCCCGGCTCATCGAGAAGATCGCGCAGCTCATGAAGGAGAAGCATATCGAAGGCATCCGGTATGTCCGGGACGAGTCGGACAGAAAAGGGATGCGGATCGCGATCGCGCTGAAAAAAGATCAGTTCGCAGAAGTTGTGATCAACCAGCTCTACAAACAGACCCAGTTGGAGACGAGCTTCGGGATCAATTTCCTCGCGGTGCTGAACAATCAGCCCCGGCTCTTCTCCTTCAAGGAGCTGCTGGACCACTTCATCCGCCATCGCAAGGAGATCGTGATCCGGCGAACCCGGTATGATCTGGATAAGGCCGAGGCCAGGGCACATATTCTGGAGGGCTTGAAGATCGCGCTGGAGCATCTCGACGATGTCGTGGCCCTGATCCGGGCATCCAAAACCCCGGCCGAGGCAAAGGACGGCCTCATCGACCGGTTCGGCTTCACCCCGATTCAGGCGCAGGCGATTTTAGATATGCGGCTGCACCGGCTCACGGGCCTGGAGCAGGAGAAGATCCTGGAGGAGTACCAGGAGATTTTAAAGCAGATCGCCTGGTACAAGGAGATTCTGGGCAGCGATCGGATAGTGCTGGGGATTATAAAGGATGAGCTGACGGAGATCAAGGAGATGTACGGCGACGACCGGCGCACCGTGATCATCGAAGAGAGCCGGGCCCTGACCATCGAGGATATGATCGCGGAAGAGGATATGGTGGTGACCATCACCCGAACCGGCTATATCAAGCGCAACCCGATCACCCTGTACCAGAGCCAGAAGAGGGGCGGCAAGGGGAAGACCGCGATGGGAACCAAAGATGATGATTTTGTCGAGCTGCTCTTCGTGGCCTCCACCCACCATACCTTTCTCTTCTTCACGAACCAGGGAAGGGTTTACTGGTGCAAGGTCTATGACATCCCCCAGGCGAGCCGGACCAGCCGGGGCAAGGCCATCGTCAACCTGCTGGAGTTCGGCAAGGATGAGCGGCTGACCACGGTGCTCAATGTGCCCGATTTCGAGCCCGGCTCCTTTATCCTGATGGCCACGAAGAATGGATTGGTGAAGAAGACCGACGTGATGGCCTACAGCCGGCCCCGGACCGGGGGGATCATCGCGCTAAATCTGCTGCCGGAGGATGAGCTGATTGCGGCCCGAGTCACGGACGGGACCATGAATGTCTTTTTAGGGTCGGCAAAAGGCAAGTCGATCCGGTTTCTGGAGTCGGATGTCCGGTCGGCGGCACGGGCCACCCAGGGGGTTCGGGGGATGAGTCTGGACCCGGACGACTACCTGGTGGGGATGCAGGTCCTGAGCCACGGCCAGACCCTTTTTGCCGCGACCGAGCGCGGCTACGGCAAGCGGACCTCCATTGACGAATATCCGTTGCGGAAGCGGGGGGGCAAGGGCGTCATCACCATAAAGACGAGTACGCGCAACGGCAATGTGGTGGCCATTCTTCTGGTGGAGGAGGATGACGATCTCATGCTCATGACCGACATCGGAAAGATCATCCGGATTCCGGTGGAGAGCATGTCGGTGATCAGCCGCAATACTCAGGGGGTGAAGCTGATGGATCTCGATCCGAATGAGCGGCTGACCGGCGCGGCGCGGCTGGTGGAAAAGGAGGAGGAGGTTTCCGAAGAGGATATGGCCGGCGAGGAGGGGGAGATCGGTATTTCCGAAGAGGAGATGGCCGGCGAGGAGGGAGAGATCGGTATTTCCGAAGAGGAGATGGCCGGCGAGGAGGGAGAGATCGGTATTTCCGATAGACTGCCGGAGGAATCTGAAGAGAGACCCGATGAAGATGCCGGGGAAGACGCGGATGAAGATGCCGATGAAGACGCGGGGGAAGAAGATGATGAGAGGTGATCTGGATATGGAAGCGGTAAAGATAGGCGTGGTGGGCGCGGGCAGTTGGGGGACAGCGCTGGCCAATCTGCTGGGAATGAAGGGATACCCCATCGATCTTTGGACATTTGAGGCCGATGTGCGGGAGCAGATCGCAAGCGAGCGGGTCAACAAAGTCTTTCTGCCCGATATCCCCCTTTCGGAAAACCTTCATCCCACAGATGATCTCGAAGCGGTGGTCCGGGACAAGGATCTGGTGCTTGTGGTGGTTCCCTCCCATTTCATGCGGGATATGGCCGGCCGGATGCGGGGGTTTTTAAATGAGGAAGCGGTGGTGGTCTCGGCTTCAAAGGGGATCGAGAACAAGACCCATCTCACCATGTCCGGGGTGCTGAAGGAGAATCTCGGGATCGACGAGGGCCGTCTTGCGGTGCTCTCCGGTCCGAGCTTTGCCAGGGAGGTGGCGCGGCTTGTGCCGACGGTGGTGACCGCGGCCTCCAAAAATATGGAGACGGCCCGCTTTGTGCAGAAGGTTTTTGTCGCGCCCCACTTCCGGGTCTATACCAATGACGATGTGATCGGGGTGGAACTTGGCGGATCGGTGAAAAACGTGATCGCGCTGGCGGCCGGCATCGTAGATGGCCTCGGGCTGGGGCTGAACACCCGGGCCGCTTTGATTACCAGAGGGTTGACCGAGATGCGGCGACTGGGGCTGAAGCTCGGGGCAAACCCGAGAACCTTCACGGGCCTGGCCGGCATCGGGGATCTGGTGCTCACCTGCACCGGCGATCTTAGCCGGAACCATACCGTGGGCAAGAAGCTGGGGGAGGGGAGAAAGCTCCCCGAGATCCTGGCCGAGATGCGGATGGTGGCCGAAGGGGTGAAGACGGCAAAATCGGTCTACAACCTCTCCAGAAAGGTCGGGGTGGAGATGCCCATCACAGAAGAGGTTTACCATATTCTATATGAAGATACATCTCCGCAGGAGGCGCTCTACCGGTTGATGACCCGGGATCTCAAGGATGAGCTGGATGAGCGGTAAGAATGGCCTGAAAGTTGCCGACACGCGGGTAGATCTGCCGAAAGAGAAGCCTGAAGAGAAGCCTGAAGAGCATAAGGGCGCAGGTCATCGGAAGCGGCTTAGGGAGCGGTTTCTCCGGTCCGGGATCGACGGGTTTGCCGACTATGAAGTCATCGAGCTGCTGATGACGCTGGCGACGCCGAGAAAGGACTGCAAGGAACGGGCAAAGGCGGCGCTGAAGCGATTCAAGACCCTGCAGGGAGTATTGGAGGCTTCCCCAAAGGAACTGCAGGAGATCGACGGCATCGGGCCAACCAATGTTTTGGGCATCAAGCTGATCAAGGCGGTGGCAGATCGGTATATGGAGGCCCGGGTTCAGGAGGCAAAGGATGTCCACAACTCCAAAGAGCTGTTCGACTACCTCTACCAGACCCTGCAGCACAAGACCCGGGAGTGCTTCAAGGTACTCTTTCTGGACGCCAAAAACCGGATCATCGCGGCTGAAACCCTCTTCGAGGGAACACTGACGGCAAGCGCTGTCTATCCGAGAGAGGTGGTGAAGGCCGCGCTGGATCACCATGCCGCGGCCCTGATCTTCGCTCACAACCATCCTTCGGGAGATCCTCAGCCCTCGGCCGAGGACATCGCGATCACCCGGCAGCTCGTCTCGGCCTGCGGGATCGTGGGGATCACGGTTCATGAGCATCTGGTCATCGGCGATAACCGATACTTCAGCTTTGCGGATGCCGGCTATATTGCGCGGATGAAAAAGGAGACCAGCGACGTTTGAGCCCCAAAGAGAAGCCGCAAACAGAGAAAGGCAAAGGAGAAGGCATGACGGACCCAGAAAAATGTTCCTGCTTCGGTCAGATGGAAAAGGTATTTCCCATGGGCGATGATGGGCTCCGCCATACCCCGGAATCCTGCATGGCCTGCCCCGAAAAGACCCCCTGCCTGCGTGCGGCCATCAACGGCCCCGACGGCCCCAAGGTGCAGGAGGAAAAGGTGGACCGGAGCTACCGGTCCGGCAGAATGGGATTTTTCGAGCGCTGGGCCAAAAAGAAGGCACTTCATCAATTAAAGAAAGATAGATAGGCCAAAGAAAGATCGGCTAAAATAATCGGAATCCAAAAACCGAAAGGAGGAGATCATGAAGCGGATGGATGAATTGAAGATCGACGGAAAGCGGGTACTCTGCCGGGTCGATTTCAATGTGCCGTTGGATGATTCGGGAAAGATCACCGATGATTCCCGGATTACGGGGGCCCTTCCCACCATTCGGAAGGCCGTGGACAAAAAGGCCAAGGTCATTCTCATGTCTCACCTGGGAAGGCCCGACGGAAGGCCCGATGACAAATTCAGCCTCTCTCCCGTGGCCGAACGCCTGGGAAAGCTTCTGGAAAAAGAGGTGAAGCTTGCGCCGGACTGCATCGGCGAGGATGTCAAAAAGATGGTCTCCGACATGAATGCAGGAGATGTCCTCCTTCTGGAAAATCTCCGGTTCCATCCGGGGGAGAAGAAGAACAACGACGACTTTGCTAAAGAACTGGCTGCGCTCTGCGATGTCTATATAAATGATGCGTTTGCGGTCTGCCACCGGGCACATGCCTCGGTCTCCGCGATCACGAAACATGTTTCCGAAGCCGGCGCGGGTCTGCTGCTGCAGAAGGAACTCGACTATTTCGAAAAGGCGATGGCCGATCCCAAGCGGCCCCTGGTCGCGATCATCGGCGGGGCCAAGGTCTCCAGCAAGCTCAAGGCTCTGGAGAACATGCTCTCCCATGTGAACAAAATCATCATCGGCGGCGCGATGGCCAACACCTTTTTAAAGAAGAAGGGGATCTCGGTGGGGTCATCCAAGGTGGAGGACGACCTGCTCGATTCGGCCGGATCAGTTATGGAAAAGGCGGAAAAGGCCGGCATCGACTTCTATCTGCCCGCCGATGTCGTGGTGGCGCAGAAGATGGAAAAGAGCGCGGAGATCAAAACGGTTTCCGCACAGGAGATTCCGGATGGGTGGATGGCCCTCGACATCGGCCCGGAGACCACGAAGCAGTATGACAAAGCCCTGGCCGATGCCAAAACCATCATCTGGAACGGCCCCATGGGGGTCTTCGAGATGGAGTCCTTCAGCAAAGGAACCCTTTCCCTGGTGAAGACCGTGGCAAATGCCGATGCCCTCTCGATTGTGGGCGGCGGCGATACGGGTACCGCAGTCCATATGTCGGGCCAGGCCGACAAGATCGACTTCATCTCCACAGGGGGCGGCGCATTTCTGACCCTGATGGAGGGGAGGCCCCTGCCGGGGGTTGCGGCGCTGGATGGGGTGGGGAAAGGGTAGAATGGTGGTTGGTGGATAGTGGTTGGTGGATAGTGGTTGGTGGATAGTGGCTGGTGGATAGTGGCTGGTGGATAGTGGCTGGTGGATTGGCTGATGGATGATGGTGGATTGCGCTTGAGGCGGTGAAAAAATGATGAGACAAGGCAGGGTTTTTCTACCGGCGATTACTGCTGCCGTCCCATTGACCCCAGGTTTCGATCGGTGCATATTGGCCCCAGCCGGAATTTTTTCTTTATAACGTCTGTCGAAGATCCGAAAAGAGCGGGAGTGAATGTTGTCGCACTGGAGCGTAAGGGAGGAACTGAGTCATGCAAACCGCCTGCGGCGGTCCTACTATGAACTGCTGCGGGATGAACTCGACCAGTTCATCATGGATTATGGCCTGCTCGATTCCTACAACAATTTCAAGGAACGGAACATCCCCTATCCCTTTGTGGAGAAGAGGGAACTCAAGCCCCGGGCACTCCTGCCCGATGTGGAGTACGATTGCCACAACGCATTTCTGGTGATCTTCATCGAGGATACGATTCCGGCCATCCACAAGAAGTATATCCGGTTCTTCGACGTCAACCGGACCACCAAGACCAACCTCCTGCGCTCCAAGACCCTGCCCATGAAAAAGGAGTTTGACCGGTATCACAAGTATCTGGATACCGCGCACTTCTTCGATTTTTTAAAGACCCTGCTGCCGGTGGATTATGCCCTGCTGATCCAGCGGGACCCCAGCTCCCAGACCCGGTGCCGCTACTCTTTGAGCCATTTCCACGTCCGCATCGACTGGCCCATCGCGGACGGGGCCGAGGGTCTTGCCCGGAGCCTCCGGTATATCTCCAAAGACCTGTATGAGAAGGGGGACAAGTACGCGGAGGACATCCAGAAGAAGTTCTTCGAGTATTACGGCCTGCCGGTGATGGTGGGGGGAAGGAGAACCGCGGCCATTGTCGCGGCACAATATCTAAAACGAATTCCCTGCATCACCACAGTCTATGCCGGCAGCAGCGAGAGCCGGGCCATCATCCGGATCTCCGAGCGTGGAGTCAACAAATCTGTGCTGGTCCGGTTCAACCCCAAAGAGACCCAGCAGATCGCGGAGGCCAATCAACTCGGCGTCCGCACCTTCCGGAAGAACTATATGGTGGCAAAGGAAGACGACCATGGGGTCTGCATCTTTCAGACCACCTATTTCCCCACGGAACAGGCCCGGCCCCCGGAGGACGGAAAGCTCCGGGAGATGAAGGCGGATCTCAACTGGCTCACCGTGGGACGGCAGCAGATCGTGCCCAAGCCCGGGGTCTGGAAGTATCCGCCCCTGCCCATCAATATCATCTATTCGGGAAGCTGATCCGAAAGGGGCGTTTCCGGAAGGCTCATGCCCCCATTCAACTGCCGCATCATGGCGGTCTCGTCGCAATCCGGGAACTTGACGCACAAGAGGCAGTCGCCCCAGATCTTTAAGGGCAGGTCGGTCCTGTCGATCCGGAAGAAGCCGAAGCGGGAGAAGAAGTCAGGCCGATAGGTCAGGGTGAAGAGCTTCTTGATATCGTAGGAGATGGCCTCCTCGATGGCCGCCATGACCAGCTTCTCCCCGATTCCCGCCCTCTGAACCTCGGGATGGACCGCAAGCGAGCGGACTTCGGCCAGATCCTCCCAGCAGAACTGTAGTGCGCAACAGCCTCTCACCTTCATCCCGGCCTCATCCTCATAGACCCAGAAGTCTCTCAAATGATCATAGATCCGGGTCAGAGGCCGGGGCAGCAGATCCCCCTGTTTTCCGAAGATCTGGAGAAGCCCGTATATTGTTTTGACATCCTGTATGGTCGCTTTTCGGATCATGGAGAGGGGTTATAACACGGATAGAGGATAAAGAAAAAGAGGGATCTTCTCCCCCATAAAATTAAATTTTATTCAGTCTATCTATTGATCTTTAGTAAATAATATCGTATTAAAAAATCTGGTGTAATTCCTGTGCCGGAAGAATCGGAAGAATTCGGAGGAGAGCAGTCGGGGATGGGCCCATGAAATTCTTTTTGAAAAACAAATGGATTCTTAAACCGGATCGGTTCACGATCGATGAAAGTTGAGCGGAGGCCATGAAATTTCTAAAAGCGATCTGCCGGTGGATCGACCAGCTCAATGAGTGGGTCGGCTATGTTGTGGCGTGGGTGACGTTTCTCGTGGTGATAGTGGTCTTCGTGGATGTGGTGATGCGCTATGCCTTGAATACCAGCTACGTCTTTGTCCAGGAGCTGGAATGGCACCTTTTTTCTTTCATCTTTCTCATGGGGGCAGGCTACACCCTCCTCAAAGACGGCCATGTCCGGGTGGATATCTTCTATCAGCAGGCCAGCCCCAGAACCCGGGCCTGGATCAACTTCATCGGGGTGATCTTCTTTCTCTTCCCGGGCTGCTACATGATCATGGCTACCTCCTGGCACTTTGTCTACAATTCCTGGGCCATGATGGAGGGCTCTCCGGACCCGGGCGGCATTCCCTACCGGTTCATCGTCAAGGGGACCATTATGGCCGGCTTTGTTCTCATCACCCTTCAGGGGATCTCGCTGGGGATCAAGAGCTTTTTCGGAATCAGGGGCAGGGAGATCCGGTACGGGATCGACGAACAGGTGCTGGATCGGCTGCTGATGCGGCTCAAGAGAAAAGGGGTTTCAGCAGAGATGATCGAGCCAGAGTTCAGGTCCCTTCAAAACCACTCCTTCAAGGAAAAAGATACCTTTATAAATGCCCTTAAAGGAAGGATCTGCAAAGCCGGTGAGGATGATATGGTAAAACCGGAGATCGTGGATATGTCCGCAGAGTCAGAGGAGATCCGGATCAAGCTCGCGCTTGTGGGCCGGTACCGCGCCCTGATCCTGAAAGAGGCTGAAATTCTTGTCGATGCGGAAACCCCTTAGGGAATAAAGAGGAGATTTTCCATGGAATACCTGCCTGCCTGGATGTTTCTTGCCCTGACCATCCTTTTGATGTTCGGCTTTCCCGTCACCTTCACGCTCATGGGAACGGCCCTCTTCTTCGGACTCATCGGGTTCGGATGGGGCTTTTTCAACCTGCTGCCCCTACGGATCTGGGGGGTCATGACCAACGTAACCCTGCTGGCGGTTCCACTCTTCGTCTTCATGGGGGTGATGCTGGAGCGGTCCGGGCTGGCTGAAGAATTGCTGGATACGATGGGGCTTCTCTTCGGCCGGGTGCGCGGGGGGCTTGCCATCTCGGTGGTTTTGGTGGGAGCCCTTCTGGGAGCCTCCACCGGCATTGTCGGGGCCACGGTGGTGACTATGGGGCTGCTCGCGGTTCCGACGATGCTCAAGCGGGGATATCAGCACGAGCTGGCCACGGGAACCGTATCGGCTTCGGGAACCCTGGGGCAGATCATCCCCCCGAGCATTGTGCTGGTTCTCATCGGCGACATTGTGGGGGTATCGGTGGGGGATCTTTTCATGGGAGCGGTCTTTCCGGGGCTGGTCCTGGTCGGACTCTATATCCTCTATATTCTTCTGGCCGCGCTGATCTGGCCCGAAAGGGCTCCGGCCCTTCCCCGGGAGGAACTCGACGGCATCACCCCGTTCATGATGTTCAAGCGGATGTGTCTTGCGCTTTTTCCGCCCCTGTTTCTGATGGTGTCGGTGCTCGGCTCCATCTTCGCGGGTGTGGCCTCCCCTACAGAGGCCGCTGCCGTGGGCGCGGTGGGGGCCACCATCCTGACCATCGCCAACGGCCGCTTCAACCTGCAGATCCTTCATGAAGTGATGTATGCCACCATGCAGCTCACCTGCATGGTCTTCATCATTCTGGTGGGGGCCGCGGCCTTCGGCCTGGTCTTCCGGGGCATGGGCGGCGATGAGCTGGTGAGACATTTTCTGGGGGGGATCGCGGAGACCCACGGCAAATGGTTCGTGCTGGCGGTGGTGATGGGGCTGATCTTCGTCATCGGCTTTTTCCTCGATTTCATCGAGATCACCTTCATCCATGTGCCGGTGCTGGCCCCGATCATGATCGAGTTCGGCTTCGACCCGGTCTGGTTCTGCATCCTGATCGCGGTCAACCTTCAGACCTCGTTCATGACGCCGCCCTTCGGGTTCTCCCTCTTCTATCTCAAGGCGGTGACGCCGCCGGAGATCACCACCGGGGATATCTATCGGGGGATCATTCCCTTTGTCATCTTCCAGTTGATCGGGCTTTTAATCGTGATCTTTTTCCCGATTCTGGTCACCTGGCTGCCGACAGTGGTTTTTGCCCGCTGATGCGCTTTCCTGCGGCTCTGTTTCTGTTCAAGCGGAGCTGAGCCGCTTTTGATGGGGTTTACTTCCAAACCAGAAAGGAGCTTGAAGCGAATGGAAAGAAGAGAATTTCTGAAGAAGACAGGTGTGGCGGCCGCGGCCGCGGTGGCATCTACCGTCGTGGCTGCCCCGGCCGTACAGGCCCAGAAGAAGTACCAGTGGAAGATGGTCACGACATGGCCGCCCAACCTGCCGGTACTCCAGGTCGGTGCAGAGCGGTTTGCCAAGCGGGTGGAGGAGGTGAGCGAGGGCCGGATGAAGATCCAGGTCTTTGCGGCAGGAGAGCTGGTTCCGGCCCTCGGCGTCTTTGATGCGGTCTCCCAGGGGACTGTGGAGTGCGGCAGCGGTGCAGCCTACTACTGGGCCGGAAAGGTTCCCGCAGCCCAGTGGTTTACCTCGGTCCCCTTCGGCCTCAACGCCCAGGGGATCAACGCCTGGTTCTACGGCGGCGACGGGCTCAAGCTCTGGGAGGAGGTCTATGCTCCATTCAACCTGATCGCCAGGCCCCAGGGTAATTCCGGGGTGCAGATGGGCGGATGGTTCCGGAAGAAGATGGAGACCATCGATGATTTCAAGGGGCTCAAGATGCGGATCCCTGGCCTGGGGGGAAAGGTGATTGCAAAGGCCGGCGGAACCGTGGTGCTGCTGCCGGTGGGGGATATCTTCACCTCCCTGGAGCGGGGCGTCATCGATGCCACCGAGTGGCTTGGGCCCATGCACGATCTCCGGATGGGCTTTTACAAGGCGGCCCAATACTACTACTATCCGGGATGGCATGAGCCCGGGACCTGCCTGGAGGTGATGTTCAACAAGAAAAAATATGATGAACTGCCGGCAGACCTGAAGGGGATCATCGACATGTGCGCGATGGAGACCAACCTCTGGAGCCTCTCCATGTTCGAGGCCGGCAACGGCGCGGCCCTCCAGGAGCTGATCACCAAGCACAAGGTGGAGCTGATCCGCTTTCCCGATGCGCTGCTGGACGAGCTGCGGAAGATGGCCAAGGAGACCATGGAGGAGGAGGCCGAAAAAGACCCGGTGTCGAGAAAGGTCCACGAATCCTTCAAGAAGTTCAAAGAGCAGGTCGGGGTCTGGGGATCGGTCTCGGAGAACGCCTACTACAATGTGATCGCGGACAAGTATTCCCTTAAAGGATGATTGACTTTATCGGGATAACCGGATAAATACCTATCGGTAAACTGTTGTTGAATTCAGCCCCCATGAATCAACCCGTGGGGGCTTTCTGCCTGAAGAAAATGTCATGAACACCCGTGAACGCGCCATACTGACCACCACCTGCTTCGGCCATTTCCTGAGCCATTTCAACATGCTCGTCTTTCCCGCGGTTCTCCTGCCCCTGGCGGACCGGCTGGGGATGGGAATGGCCCAGACCCTGGATCTCTCCTTCTGGATGTATCTTCTCTTCGGCGTCACCGCCCTTCCCTGGGGGCTGGCCACGGATCGCTGGGGCGCGATTCCATTTCTTGGGCTCTTCTACGGCGGCGCGGGGCTCTGTGCCATAGGGGCCGCCTACTCGATCGACAATCCCGCGATTTTAACTTTATGGCTGGCCGGCATCGGCCTTTTTACGGGGATCTACCATCCCGCGGGACTCGGCTGGATCTCCAAAGAGATAGAGCGGGTCAGCCTCGGGATGGCCTACAACGGGATCTTCGGAAATCTCGGGCTGGCCGCGGCGCCGCTGCTGGCCGGGCTGGTCAACTGGCTCTGGGGGGTGAAGGCGGTCTATATTGCGGTGGGCGGGCTAAACCTTGTCGGATTGCTGCTGATTCTCTTTGCCCCGAAGGCCGATCTGAAGCACCTTTCAAAGGAGACAAAGAGCCGGGGAAACGAGAGCATGAAGGGGTTTGTCATTCTCCTGTTTGCCATGATGCTCGGCGGCATGGCCTACCGGGGCGCGACAGTAACGCTGCCGGCCTATTTCGAGCTGAAAAACGGGGAGATGTTTGCCATGATTTCCGGCTTCTTCGGCGGTTCCCTGTCGGAAAACCTTCTGGCCACCGGCGTCACCTCCTTTATCTATATCGTCGGAATGCTGGGGCAGTATACCGGGGGCCGGATGGCCGAGCGGTACGAGCTTCGATGGTGCTACTTAATCTTTCATGCGCTCACGGTTCCCGCGGCGCTTTTCATGTCCGCGGCCGCAAACCTTCCCCTGGTCGGGGTCAGCATCTTCTACATCTTCTTTCTGCTGGGGATGCAGCCGATCGAGAACACCATCGTGGCAAGGTTCACGCCCAAGCGGTTTCACCATGCCGCGTTCGGGACCAAATTCGTCCTCACCTTCGGGATCGGCGCGCTGTCGGTGAAGATGGTCAAGTGGATCGAGGAGGCATCGGTTATCGACGACGTTTTCATCGCGCTCTCCCTGATCTCCCTGACCCTTGTGGGCGTCATCGGCCTTCTGATCCGAAAAACCGAGCCCCTGGAGCCATAAGATGAAAGTCTCCTCCCATACCCATCCCGGCAGACGGCGGAAAAACAATGAGGACTGCATCCTGGTGGACGGCCTCCGGGATATCTATATCGTCGCGGACGGCATCGGGGGTCACAAGGCCGGGGAGATGGCCAGCCGGATGGCCTGCGAGGTGATTTTAGACTATCTTTCCACCCATGTGAAGCGGATGGCCACGGATGAGGATATCCCCCTGCAGATGGGGGTGGCCTTCCAGACGGTCCATGAGATCGTCAAGATGAGTACCCGAAACAATCCGCTCATGTCCGGGATGGGAACCACCCTGGTGGTGGCGATCATCAGAAACGGCAAGGCCCATGTCGGCCATGTGGGCGACAGCCGCGCGTATCTAATTCGGGATGAGATCCGCCAGCTCACCAGAGATCATACCTGGGCCAACTATCTGATCGATGAGGAGAAAAAATCCCCGGACCAGATCAAGCCCCGGATGCATCATGTGCTGAAGCAGGCCATGGGCGTCACCGAAGTCATCGAGCCCGATATCCGGACTCTGGATCTTGAAGAGGGGGATATCCTGCTGATGTGTACGGACGGGCTGACCGATATGCTGACCGATGAACAGATCTTTGCGGTGGTCTCCCGCCATCAGGAGGAGCGGTTCCATGATCTGGCGGATCTGCTGGTGAAAGGGGCCAACAAAAAGGGCGGCAGGGACAATGTCTCCATGGTGCTGGTCCGGTATGAAGAGTCCCAGGACACCTTTCTCCGCACCACCTTCTCCTTTTAAAACGGATTCAGAGAAGAAAACTGCGGAGTAAACTTCTAAAGAGAAGATCCGCTCTCATCCAACCGGTTGCATTGGCTTCATCCCCTTTTTTTATCAATCCTATCCTATGGGGCACAATAGGACAATTTCCCTTGATATTTATGGCGTTGTTGATTTATGTTCATTAGAGGCAATTCCTAAACCATTATCCGGCAGAAGCCGTTGCCCAGACAGCGGCTCATCCAGGAGGTATGTCGATGAAACGCAAAAAGGGGGCATTTACAGACAGCGGCGGCGCGAATCCACAGGGGAACCAGGGGGACAGGGGAGCGAAAAAGAAAGGGATTTTTCCGCGCCTGTTGCTTGGGATCTGGTTGGTTGCACTGACGGTGCTGCTTGTCATTCTCTACACCAATATGCCCCAGAACCCCCCGACGGGTTCTCCGAGGACCGTTCTTGTCAAGAAGATCGACAAAATGCAGGAGGACCTTGCCCGGGCACAGGGGAATCAGGTGAGAGTGGTCCGACCCGCAGAGGGTGAGGCTTTGGATCGGGGAGATATTCTCTCCTTCAGTGCGCGTCTGAATCGAATGGAGAGCCGCATCGATGAACGGCTAACCCGTCTGGAGGGGGGATATAATAACCTGGAGAGTCTGATCGGCCGATTGGACCGGCTGGAGTCGACTGTGGCGGCTGCAGCTCCTGCTTTGGGTCTGAGCCCCTCTCAGGTCGAGGACCTCACTGCGGCCCGGAATGTAGAAGAGGGAACCGCGGAAACAGGGTCAGAGCAGCCGGGACAGGTTCAAAAGCCCATCAGCAGACCGGAAACAGCCTCTGGAAGAGAAAAAGCCGGGACATCCAAAAGAGCGGTGGGAGATCTCGCGGCCGCTCTGCCCGGACCCGAAGGAGGGGCTTCTCCGGGAGAACGTCTGCGGGATCTTCGTGAAGGGGCTTTGGGGCAGAGGCCGGACCGAGACGCGGATACGGAAAGGGAGACCGGCGCAGAGGCCGCACCCGAGGATCGTCCTTCAAGGGAAACAGCGGAGGGCGCGGAAACCGAAGTTCCCGGAGAAAGATCTGTTCCCGCGCCGGGAGGGACGGCTCGAAGAGGAACTGCAATAGAACCTCGAGAGATGGCATCGGCCGCCGGAACCGAACCCGGCGGAGAAGGGGGCGGAGAAGGCGTCAGAGAAGGGGGCAGAGAAGGCGTAAGAGAAGGCGTAAGAGAAGGCGTAAGAGAAGGCGTCAGAGAGCCGGATGAAGCGGTCGGGAAATCTGCTGCTGAAAGAGTCATTGCCTCCAGAGAAGCGTATATCCAAAACCGTCTGCAGCGCCTGAAGCGGTCGCCAGCGCCCGGTGGAGAGGGGTCAAGACAACCTGCGCGGGGAACTCGATCTGAAAGGCAAAGGGAGACGGGAATGGATGTGGATAAAGCCATCTCCGATCGGGAGGCCTATATCCGCAATCGGCTGGCCCGGCGGGACCAAAGAGAGGCATTACGATTTCCTTCGGTTCCCTCTTCGGGCAGGGAATCGCAAATCGGGGGCAGACCCGGAGACGCTTATGCTGCAAAACCGCCATACCGGGATGCCGGGGAAGGGTCATACCGCGATGCCGGGGAAGGGCCGTCTGAGAGGATGCCTGCATCGACCATGCGGGGGGAAGCCTTCCGATCGGCTCTCCCCGGTGCGCCTTCCCAAAACCGGCGCAATCCTTTGGGATCTTCCCTTCATCAGATGAGCCAGCGCTTCAGCTCCATCTATCAGGGGCCCGAAGAGCGGAAGGAGCGAAACCAGGCTGCGCCGGGAATCACCATGTTTCCTCAAAGAGATCTGGGAAAGGAATAGGACAAAAGCAAAAAAGCGGTTGGGGCAGATTTGCCGCAACCGCTTTTAAATTTTGTTTTAAATATTTTCTTTGATTCTGGCTTTTTAATTTCTGGTCGGGGCGAGAGGATTTGAACCTCCGACCCCTTGAACCCCATTCAAGTGCGCTACCAGACTGCGCTACGCCCCGACACAAAAGAGTATATAATACTTTTCAGTCGTGCTTGTCAATATGTGATTCGAATTTTTTTGGAAAAGATTTTGCAGTTGGAAGATATGGATCAAAAACCGATCCTCCCGCCCCGGCTTTCGCCCGGAGATCGGGTGGGGATTGCGGCTCCCTCCGGCGGATTTGACCGGGAGGCGCTTCTGGAAGGATGCGCGATGATTGCGGAGATGGGGTTCGAGCCGGTGGTTCCCGAAGGGGTCTATGTCCGGGAGGGGTATCTTGCCGGGCCCGATGATCATCGGGCAGAAGGCATTCAAGCGCTTTTTGCCGATCCTGAGATCAAGGCCATTTTCTGTGCAAGGGGGGGATATGGGGCCCTGCGCATCCTTTCTATGCTCGATTATCCGGGGATAAAAAAGAGTCCCAAGGCGGTGATCGGATTCAGTGATATCACGGCAATGCTATATACATTATATCAATCGTGCGGATGGGTTACATTCCACGGGCCTCTGGCCACAACATTGCCTCTGGAGAATTCCGATTCCCTCAACGTCCTGAAAAATGCCCTCACCGCAGAGGAGCCGCTTCGATATGAGATACCGGATGGTATCGTGATCCGGGGGGGGCGGGCACAAGGGCCGCTTTTGGGGGGAAACCTCGCCACCCTCTGTCATCTGGTGGGGACCCCTTTTCATCCGCGCTTTTGGGGCCGCATTCTTTTTCTGGAGGATCGGGGGGAGCCGCCCTACCGGATCGATCGGATGCTGACCCAGATGAGACTTGCGGGATGTTTCGATGGGGTTCGCGGGGTGCTGCTGGGGGCATTTACGGAAGGGGCCGCACCTGATGAGGTGAACCGGCTGGTCGCCCAATGTTTTGGAGGAATGGAGATCCCCATTCTTTCAGGTATGGCCTCAGGCCATATCCATCCAAACCTGACGCTTCCGCTGGGGGTCCCGGCCCTTCTGGATGCGGATCGCGCTTTTCTGCAGTATCGGATACCGGCAACAGCACCGACGGAAAAATCGGTATGATGGAGGCCGTTCATCGACTGATGGGGGAGGGCATATCCCAAGGGATCTTTCCGGGAGCTGTTCTTCTTGCCGCGGAAGGGGCGGAGATCCTTTTTTTCAGAGCATACGGCGTCACCGACCGGAGAACCCGGCAGCCGGTGACCCGGGAAACGATATTTGATCTGGCCTCTTTGACCAAACCCCTGGCCACAACCCTTGGGATTCTGCGGCTTCTGGAACAGAAGAAGCTCTCCCTGGACACTGCTGTCAAAAACCTGCTGCCGGAACTGAAAGATTCTCTTTTCAAAAAGATCACAATCCGTCACCTCCTGCTCCATCGATCCGGCCTCACCGATTATCGCCCCTATTTCATTCCCCTTTCCGAAGCTCCTTTCAAGGTGCGGAAAAGATTGCTGCACAATTTCCTTTGCCGGGAGCCTTTGATCCATAAACCGGGTGAGAAGACCTTGTACAGTGATGTGGGATTTCTGCTGCTGCAATGGATTGTAGAAAGGTGCTCCGGAAAACAGCTCGATCGATTTGTCCGTAAGACCGTCTACGAGCCTCTGGGGCTGGATAGGCTTTTTTTTGTCGATCAGGCCCGGAATTTGAGCCTGAATCGAAAGCAACAGCCGCATCCGGCCGATATTGCCGCTACTGAGTATTGCCCCTGGCGAAAGCGGATTGTGACCGGCGTGGTCCATGATGAGAATGCCTATGTACTCGGCGGAGTGGCCGGCCATGCCGGCCTCTTCGGAAGGGCAGCCGACATCCATCATCTTCTTCTGGCCCTTTTGCGGGCATGGGAAGGCGATGCTTCGGCCTTTGAACCCCATGATGTTCAGACATTTTTAAGACCCCGGCCCGATGCGGATCGGCGGCTCGGCTTCGATGCACCCTCCCCGGTCAGATCGAGTTCCGGTCGCTATTTTTCCCAAAGCAGCGCCGGCCATCTCGGCTTTACCGGGACATCCTTCTGGATGGATCCGGAGAATAAAAGGATCATTATCCTGTTGACGAATCGGGTGCATCCCAGCCGCACCAATATGAGAATCCGTGAGTTTCGGCCTATGTTGCACGATCTTGTGATGGCATCTTGGATGAAAAGGGTTGCATAGCGGCAAGGGTTGCGATAAGCTCTCTTTTTAACTTGTAACGGAGAAGATTTTCTGATAGCAAAAGAGATTGCGAATGGGGCAGAATTCCGTCGGAGAGATGCCAATTATTGTCTATAAAGAGGTGATATGAGTCTGTTTCTGGATACGATACTGGGGATGTTCTCCAACGATCTTGCCATCGATTTGGGAACGGCCAATACCCTGGTCTATGTGAAAGGCAAGGGGATCGTGCTGAGTGAGCCTTCTGTTGTGGCGGTTCGCACGGACAACCGGATGAAGAACCGGGTGCTGGCCGTAGGGCTCGAGGCCAAGAACATGTTGGGGAAGACCCCGGGCAACATCGTCGCGATCCGCCCCATGCGGGATGGGGTGATCGCGGATTTCGAAGTGACCGAGGCGATGATCCGCCATTTTATCCACAAGGTCCACAACCGGCGGACCTTTGTCCGGCCGAGAATCATCGTGGCCGTGCCCTCCGGCATTACCCAGGTGGAAAAACGAGCGGTGCGGGAATCTGCCGAATCCGCAGGCGCAAGGGAGGTCTTTCTCATCGAAGAGCCGATGGCGGCAGCGATCGGAGCGGGGCTGCCCATTACAGAGCCGACCTGCAACATGGTGGTGGATATCGGCGGCGGCACCACAGAGGTGGCGGTGATCTCTCTGGCCGGCATCGTCTACAGCCGATCCATCCGGGTGGCCGGAGACAAGATGGATGGGGCCATCATCCAGCACATCAAGCGGAAATATAACCTTCTCATCGGAGAGCGGACCGCGGAACTGATCAAGACCTCCATCGGCAACGCCTATCCGGACCCCCAGAACCTGGAGACCATTGAAGTCAAAGGCCGGGATCTGGTCTCGGGCATTCCCAAGATCCTCACCATCGACACCGAAGAGGTCCGCAGCGCAATCTCCGAGCAGATCGATGCGATTGTGGAGACCGTCAAGATCGCTCTCGAGCAGACCCCGCCGGAACTCTCGGCAGATATCGTGGATCGGGGAATCGTACTGACCGGCGGCGGGGGGCAGTTGAAGAATCTGGACAAGCTGCTGCGGGAGGAGACCGGGCTTCCCGTCACCGTCACGGATGAGCCGCTCTCCACCGTGGCCCTCGGCTCCGGAAAGGTTCTGGACAGCATAGAAATCCTCCGACAGGTGGTCATTACCTGATCCGATGTTTTCCAAAAAGACGTTGATTGTCGTGGCCGTTGCCATCCTGATCGTGGTCAACGTCTTGGTTCTCTCCATCTCCGGGAACCGCCGCTTCTCCCTCACGGGCCCCGGCGGCGTCATGATCTCCATCTTCGGCCCCTTTCAGGAGATCGCCTCCCGGTCCATCTGGCTGATCAAGGACATCTGGCGACACTATTTCTACCTCGTCTCCCTGGCCCGATCCTATGGTGCATTGGAGAAAGACCTTGGAGAGGCTCAGGAGCGAAACACCCGATTCACTGAGATCGAAAGAGCCAACACCCGGCTGCGGGATCTCCTCGATTTCCAGAAACAGCGGCCCAATCAGTATCTGCCGGCCGAGATCATCGGCAAGGACCCGTCACCGTGGTTCAAAAGCGTGGTCATCGACAAGGGGAGCGCAGAAGGGGTTCGCAAGGGGCTGCCGGTGGTCATCTCCAAAGGGATTGTCGGGATGGTGACGGAGACATGGTTCCACTATTCCAAGGTCTTGCTGATCATCGACCAGAACAGCGCAGTCGATGCCCTGGTCCAGCAAAGCCGGGCAAGGGGCATGGTCCGGGGAAAGTCCGCGGACCGGTGCCGGCTCGACTATGTGCTGCGGAAGCATGAGATCGCGGTGGGGGATACGGTCATCTCTTCGGGCCTGGACGGTGTCTTTCCCAAGGGGCTCAGGATCGGAGAGGTCTCCGAGGTGATTCCGGCCGATTCGGGGATCTTTCAGGAGGTGATCATCACCCCCTTTGTCGATTTCCACCGGATGGAGGAGGTCCTAGTGGTGATTCCGCCCCCCGCGCCTCCGGAAGAGCGGCCTTTGGAAGAGGCAGGGGCATGACAGGCGGTTTCTTTCTTCTCATCGGATTTCTGCTGACGCTGGTGCAGACCTCTCTGCTGCCCCATCTCCCCTTCTCCAGATGGACATACGATCTTCTCATCCCTCTGGTTCTCTACATGATCCTTTTCCATCCTCTGCGGATCAGCCTTCCCGCAGCTCTTGCCGCGGGCTTTCTCATGGACAACCTTTCAGTAGGGCCCTTTGGCGTCTACCTCTCCACCTACCTCTGGCTGCTGGTGGCCGGCCGCTGGCTCGGAAGGTTTCTGCATACCGGGAACCGTCTGCTGATTCCCTTTCTGGTGGCCGGGGGCGTGCTGCTGGAAAACCTCTTCTTCTTTGCCACCTTTCTGCTGTCGGGCCGGGTGCTCCGGCCCCCGCCCGATGCCATGTTCTGGATCTTCGAGCAGACCCTGGGCGCGCTGATCACCGGCGGAATCTTCCTCTTCGGATTTATGCATCTGGACCGGCTCTGGAGTCGATGGGTCCGCCGGCTGACTGAGAGAGGAATTTAGAGAAGGCCATTGGCAAAGTCATTTTATACCAATACCGAAGACCGGGAATGGTACCGCAGACGCCTGATCTGCGCGATCATCATAGTGGCCGTATCCTTTTCGGTGATCATCGTCCGGCTCTTTCAACTGCAGGCCATCGAGGGCGCGGAATACCGGCGCCTTTCCGAGCACAACTGCATCCGGCTCCAGAGCATCCCTCCCTCCCGGGGGCTGATCTACGATGCCGACGGAACCCTGATGGTGGACAACCGGCCCGCGTACAACCTGAAGCTGGTGGTCAAAGACGCGGACCCGCTGGAGGAGACCCTGGAGAAGCTGGCCCGCATCATCGATGTTTCCGCAGAAGAGCTGATGGAGACGATTCTAAGCCAGAAAAATGTGCCCGCGTACCAGCCGGTTCTGCTCCGGGAGGATATCGACCGGGAGGCAGTGGCCGCGATCGAGGTCAACAGTTTCGACCTGCCCGGGGTCTCGGTCGATATCGAATCCCGGCGCCAGTACATCTTCGGGAAGACGGCCGCGCACCTTCTCGGCTATATCGGGGAGATAAGCGAAGAGGAGCTGGATCGGCAGCCCCAAGAGAAAAGGTATCGGGCCGGGGATCTGATCGGGAAGTTCGGCGTGGAGCGGGCCTTTGACGAATTTCTGCGGGGCGTGCCCGGGGGTCGGCAGGTGGAGGTGAACGCGGCAGGCCAGGTGGTCCGGGTGCTGCATGAGGTTCCGGCCAAAGCCGGGGGGAATCTCCGGCTGACCCTGGATCAACGGCTCCAGCAGAAGGCCGAGGAGCTGATCCGGGGGATCGCGGCCGCGGTGGTGGCGATGGAGCCGAACCGCGGGGGCATCCTGGCTCTTGCCGGCAGCCCCTCCTTTGATCCCAATGTCTTTGTGGGGGGGCTCTCCGGTTCCGACTGGGATGCGCTGATCAGCCACCCGTGGCGGCCCATGGAGAACAAGGCGGTGCAGGGGGAGTATGCCCCGGCCTCCACCTACAAGATCGTCACGGCCATTGCGGGGCTCGAAGAAGGGGTTATCAACGAGAGAACCCGGATCTTCTGCCCCGGCTATTATCCTTTCGGCAACCGGATCTTCCGGTGCTGGCGCCTGGGCGGACACGGCACTATGGACGTAAAAGAGGCATTGAGCCAGTCCTGCGACGTATTTTTCTACCAGGTGGGCCAGAAGCTGGGGGTGGACCGGCTGGCCCTATATGCAAAGGAACTGGGGCTGGGGCGCTCGACCGGTATCCCTCTGGACCGGGAGTCATCGGGGCTGATTCCGACCGCGGCCTGGAAGAGGAAGCGGTTCGGAGTCCCCTGGGTCGAGGGGGAGACCCTGTCACTGGCAATCGGACAGGGATATAACCTGGTGACGCCGCTGCAGATGGCGGTGCTGACCTCGGCCGTGGCAAACGGCGGAACCGTGGTGGAGCCGAAGGTCGTCTCCCGGTTCGAGCCTGTGGAACCGGCCGGAAATTTTAGAGCCGGGCACTCCGATCCCTCTGGTCCCTCCGGTCCAGCCGCGGCATCGGCCCCGGATAAGCTGGATAAGCCGGGCCGGCAGCTATCCTGGAAGCCGGAGAACCTGGCCATCGTGCGGGAGGGAATCTGGCGGGTAGTCAACGGCCCCCGGGGGACGGCACGGGTGGCGCGGCTGGATGGCGTGGAGATCTCCGGCAAGACCGGAACCGGACAGGTGGTGGGCCGGAAGGACGGCGCGACCGGGCAGGAAAAAGACGCGCCGGCCCACTATCGGGCTCACGCCTGGTTCGTGGCCTATGCCCCGGCAGATGCGCCTGAGATCGCGATCTCTGTGCTGGTGGAGAACGGAGAGCACGGCTCGGGCGCGGCCGCGCCCATCGCGCGTGAGCTGATCCGGTGCTACCTCGATGTTTCGGGATAGGATTTACCATGTTTGACCGGAGACTGATCCAATACTTCAACTGGGGTTTTTTCCTGCTGATTCTGATGCTGGCGGCCATCGGGGTGCTGACCATCTACAGCGCGGTGGCCGGGGGAAGCGCCTCTCCGGAGCAGGGACTCTACATCCGGCAGCTCATCTGGTACGGCGCAGGCTTCGGGATCATGATGGTGACGCTTTTCATAGACTACCGGCATCTGGAGACGTGGGCCTATCTCATCTACATCGGATGCATTCTTCTGCTGGTCGCGGTCATCTTCGTGGGACGGGAGGCCGGGGGCTCTCAGCGGTGGCTGCGGCTCGGCTTCATCTCCATCCAGCCTTCGGAGCCGATCAAGGTGGCGGTCGCGATCCTGCTGGCCCGCTGCTATGCAAAGACCCTCTCCAGGGAGGGGCTCAACTTCTATCAGCTCTTCAAGCCGATGATCCTGGTGGCCCTCCCCTTTCTGCTGATCGTAAAACAGCCGGACCTGGGAACCGGGATGATGGTGCTGCTCATTGCCGGCTCCATGACGCTTTTCGTAAAAATCGAAAAGAAGACCCTCATGGCCATTATCCTGATCGGGGCGGCAGGTGCTTTCCTCTCATGGTTTACGGTTCTCAAATCCTATCAGAAGCGGCGGATACTGACCTTTCTGGACCCGGACCGGGACCCGCTCGGGGCCGGCTACCATATCATCCAGTCCAAGATCGCGATCGGCTCCGGGATGATCTCCGGCAAGGGCATCTTTCAGGGAACCCAGAACACCCTCAGCTTCCTGCCGGAACAGCATACCGACTTCATCTTCGCGGTCTGGGCCGAGGAGTGGGGCTTCATCGGCTCCTTTTTTCTGGTCTTTCTCTTCATGCTGCTGATCATCTGGGGCCTCAACATCGCATATGCCTGCAAAGAGCCCTTCGGAACCATTTTGGCCGTGGGTCTGACGACCATCATCTTCTGGCAGGTGATCATCAACATCAGCATGGTGATCGGGCTGATGCCGGTGGTCGGAATGCCGCTGCCCTTTATCAGCTACGGCGGATCATCGGTGATCACGGTCATGATCTGCGCGGGCATTCTCCTCAATATAAGCATGCGGCGGTTTGCCGCGGAGTAAAAGATGAAAATACCCATCAAATGGAAAAGAAAATCTTCGGCCCCAGGTCCCGGCGGGATCTCCACCTTTCTGGGGCCCGATGCCCTTTTCGAAGGAACCTTAACCTTCACGGGGATCGTCTGGCTCGACGGACAGTTGAAGGGAAAGATCCGGAGCAGTGAGGGGACTGTGATCATCGGAGAGCGGGCCAGAATCGAAGCCGATGTCCGGGTGGCCAGGGCCATCATCAAAGGCGAGTTCCACGGGACCATCGAGGCGACAGAGCAGATCGAGGTCTTTCCCCCGGGCTATGTGACCGGAGAGATCTGCTCCCCGGTCATTGCAATCGACCCGGGCGCGGTCTTCAACGGGAACTGCGGCATGAAAAAGAGTTCCTCCTCCCCGGAAGGGAAAAAGCGGCCCCCGGAAAAAATAAATATACAAGAACCGGACAAGAAAAGCAACATTTTGCAAAAAACCTTTGACAAAAGATGAATCCAGATGTTACATACGCAAAAATTTTAGCGCCTTGGCGAGTGACGGAAAAGGGCAAAAATATTTAACCAACCGGATTTACTGGAGGAAAGCTTATGGTTAGTGTAGATGGGTCAGTGTTCATACAGATCATCAACTTTATTGTGCTGATCTGGATTCTTAATCTCGTCCTATACCGACCGATCCGGGGAATGTTGCGGCAGCGCAAGGAGAAGGTCACCGGACTGGAGCAGAACATCGAGACCTTTAAGGTCGGCGTAAAGGAGAAGGAGGAAGCCTTCGCCTCCGGCATCAAGGCCGCCAGGTCCAAGGGGCTGCAGGAGAAGGAAGCCCTGATCCAGCAGGCCCGCGACGAAGAGCGGGAGGTGGTTGCCGGGATCAATGCCAGAGCCCAGGAAGAGCTTTCCAAGGTGAAAGGGAAGATTACACGGGAGGCGGATGAGGTGCGGCAGACCCTGATGAAGGATGTCGATGCCTTTGCTGAGGAGATCGGCCAAAAAATACTGGGGAGGGCGGTTTGATGTTTCGATGGAGTAGAATTGTTCTGGTGATCGGAATCCTTATGCTGGCAGCAGGGCCTCTATTTGCCGCGTCCGGCGCGGAACCCAAGGGCTGGGTGTCCACCGACACCTACCGGGTGATGAACTTTACGGTGCTGGCGGTCGCACTCTTCTTTCTGCTGCGCAAGCCCGTGGCCAACGGGCTCAACGCGCGGATCGCGGCCATCCGGGAGCAGCTCCGGGAACTGGAGACCCAGAAGAAGGCCGCGGAAGGGGAGCTGGCCAAATACAATGAGAAGCTCGCCGAACTCGACCAGGAGGCCCGGGGGATCGTAGAGGAGTATATCCGCCAGGGAGAAGATGCCAAGGCGAGAATCCTTCAGGAGGCCGAGGCATCGGCCGACAAGCTCGAGGAGCAGGCCAGGCGCAACATCGAAAACGAGTTTGCCCGGGCCAAGGCCGAACTCCATGAAGAGGTTCTGGAAAAGGCGCTGGCAAAGGCCCAGGCGATCATCGAGCAGAAGATTACGGCCGAGGATCAGGAACGGCTCGTTGATGAATATTTAGAGAAGGTGGTGGCATAAATGAAAAATCTCGCAATCGCAAGGCGGTATGCCAAAGCACTTCTGCTGATCGGGAAGGAGGACGGTCAGGCGGAGACGTACCGGGAGGAACTGGAGGGGATCGCGGAGCTGCTCAGTGAGAACAAGGAGCTGGATCAGGCCCTTTCCAACCCGCTGTACGACGCGGCCGGCCGGAGAGGAGTGCTGAAGACCGTCATCGAAAACCAGGAGCTGTCCAGGGTGATGAAATCTTTTCTCCTTCTGCTCTTCGACAAGGGGCGGATCGGATTTCTCGACAGCATCAACGACTTCTACGGGAAGCTGGCCGATGAGCTGAAGGGTGTGGCCCAGGCGACACTGGTTTCGGCCACCGAACTCTCCGAGGAGACCGTGGATCGGATCAAGAGTGCGCTTTCAAAGCGGACCGGCAAAACAGTGCGTCTGGATGTGGAGCAGGATCCCTCATTGATAGGAGGGATTGTGACGAGGATTGGAGACCTTGTGTTGGACGGGAGTGTGAAGACACAGCTTGTCAATATGAGAGAATCTTTGAAAAGGGGTGAGAGTGTCTAATGGAACTTAGAGCCGAAGAAATCAGTCAGATAATTAAAGAGCAGATCACGGACTACGACAAGAAGGTCGAGTTGAGCGAAACCGGGGTGGTTCTCTCGGTGGGTGACGGAATCTCCCGGGTTTACGGCCTTCAGGATGTTATGGCCCTGGAGCTGGTGGAGTTCCCCGGCGGGGTTCTCGGCCTGGTGCTCAACCTGGAAGAGGACAATGTCGGTGTCGCCATCATGGGCGAAGACACCAAGATCAAAGAGGGCGACATCGTCAAGAGAACCGGCCGGATTGCAGAGGTCCCGGTCGGCGAGCCGGTCCTCGGACGGGTGGTCACCGCAACGGGCGAGCCGATAGACGGCAAGGGCCCGATCAATGCCGAAGTGACCCGCCGGGTGGAGATGGTTGCCCCCGGTGTCATCGCCAGAAAGAGCGTCCATGAGCCCTGCTACACCGGCTTGAAGGCTATTGACGCTATGACCCCGGTGGGCCGGGGACAGCGGGAGCTGATCATCGGCGACCGTCAGATCGGAAAGACCGCGGTCGCCATCGACGCGATCCTGGCCCAGAAGAATACCGACGTCTACTGCATCTACGTTGCCTGCGGCCAGAAGAAATCGACCGTGGCACAGGTGGTGGCGGTTCTGGAGAAGCACGGCGCGATGGAGTACACCACCGTGGTTGCGGCCTGTGCGAGTGACCCGGCCACCCTCCAGTACATCGCGCCCTACGCGGGATGTGCAATGGGTGAATACTTCCGGGATCGGGGTCAGCACGCCCTGATCATCTACGATGACCTCTCCAAACAGGCGGTCGCCTACCGCCAGGTCTCCCTGCTCCTCCGCCGTCCTCCGGGACGTGAGGCATTCCCGGGCGACATCTTCTACAACCACTCCCGTCTGCTGGAGCGGTCATCGAAACTTGCCGACAACGCGCCCGAACTCAACCCGATGTATACCGCAGGCGCAGGCTCTCTGACCGCACTGCCGATCATCGAGACCCAGGCCGGCGACGTTTCAGCCTACATTCCGACAAACGTGATCTCCATTACCGACGGCCAGATCTACCTGGAGCCGAGCCTCTTCTTTGCAGGCGTCCGGCCGGCTATCAACGTCGGTCTTTCGGTCTCCCGGGTCGGCGGCGCGGCTCAGGTCAAGGCCATGAAGCAGGTGGCCGGAACCCTGCGGCTCGACCTTGCCCAGTATCGGGAGCTGGAGGCTTTTGCCGCGTTCGGCAGCGACCTCGACAAGTCGACCCAGCGTCAGCTCACCCGGGGCGCACGCCTGGTCGAGATCCTGAAGCAGCCCCAGTACCAGCCCCTCTCCATGGAGAAGCAGGTGACGATTCTCTATGCGGGAACCCGGGGATTTCTGGATAAGTACCCGATCGATGCCCTCAACAAATACGAGACCGGTCTCTACCGCTTTATCGAGGACCGGTATCCGCAGCTCTTTACCGACCTTGCGGATAAACAGGCCATCGATGACGACCTCGATGCCCAAATGTCGAAGGCATTGACCGAGTATGACGAAGAGTTCAAGGAGACCATTCAATAAAAAGGGCGGAATTTTATGGCGACTTTAAAAGATGTACAAAACAAGATCAGTGCTGTCAAAAAGACAAAGCAGATCACAAAGGCCATGAATATGGTGGCGGCTTCGAAGCTTCGGGGCGCCCAGTCCACGATGGAAGCGTTCCGCCCCTATGCCGGCAAGTTTGCCGATGTCCTGGGAAGTCTTGCCGACAAGGCCGGAGAGGAGGCAAACCCGCTGCTCGTTCCCAAAGAGACGGTCAAAAATGTCCATATCATCTTGAATACATCGGACAAGGGCCTTTGCGGCGGATTCAACACCAATCTCAATGCCAGGGCCGATGCGCTGTTAAAGGAGCTGAAGGCCGAGGGCAAAGAGGTCTCCTTTACGAACTTCGGCAAAAAAGGACGGGACTGGGCCCGGAAGAAGGGGCACACCATCATAGACGAATACCTCGGTGTGGTGGGCTCAAGCTTCGAGTTCAGCGTGGCCTCGATCTCGGGCAGGAAGTTCATCGAGAAGTTTATTTTTGGAACCT
This sequence comes from Desulfobacteraceae bacterium, assembly GCA_011390135.1. Lineage (GTDB taxonomy): Bacteria > Desulfobacterota > Desulfobacteria > Desulfobacterales > JAABSP01 > JAABSP01. The sequence continues at coordinate 27,009 of JAABSZ010000013.1, forward strand.
ATGACGAGGTCTATGTGATCTATTCGGAATTTCAGGGCATGGCCCGTCAGGTGGCAAAGGCGAAACAGCTTCTTCCGATTCCTCCGCTGGAGACCGCAGAGGAGACAAAAGACGATAACGCGCCCTATCTGGCCGAGCATATTGCAGAGCCCTCCGCGGAGGAGCTGCTGGGCGAGATGCTTCCCAGAAGCGTCTATGTCCAGATCTACAGCGCGCTGCTGGAGACATCGACCAGCGAACATGCCGCGCGGATGACCGCAATGGACAATGCGACAAAGGCGTGCAACGACATGATCGAGAATCTGACGCTCGTTTATAACAAGGCGCGGCAGGCGGCCATTACCGCAGAGCTGATGGACATCGTCGGCGGGGCCGAAGCACTCAAAGGGTAAACCGACTTCGATATATGGGAACAGGAGGTCTTTAGATGGCGGAAAATATAGGAAAGGTCACGCAGGTCATGGGACCTGTCGTAGATGTGGAATTCGAACAGGGGAAGCTGCCGGAGATATTGTCCGCGCTGCTGATTACCAACCCGACAATCGACGATACCAAAGACAACCTCGTGGTGGAAGTGGCCCAGCACCTCGGCGACAATGTGGTCCGCACGATCGCGATGGACGTCACCGACGGTCTGGTCCGGGGGCAGGAAGTAAAGGATACGGGCAAGCCGATCATGATGCCCGTTGGCGAGGCATCTCTTGGCCGGGTACTCAATGTGGTGGGCCGTCCTGTGGATGGTCTGGGCCCCGTGAGCCAGGAGAAGATGATGCCCATTCACCGGGCAGCTCCCAAATTCACTGAGCAGGACACCACTGTCCGGGTGCTCGAGACCGGCGTCAAGGTCATCGACCTGCTGGTTCCGTTTCCCCGGGGCGGCAAGATGGGGATGTTCGGCGGCGCAGGCGTGGGCAAGACCGTTATCATGATGGAGATGGTCCACAACATCGCGATGCAGCACGGCGGTATCTCCGTCTTTGCCGGCGTAGGCGAGCGGACCCGTGAGGGGAACGACCTCTACCACGAGATGAAGGACTCGGGCGTTCTGCCCAAGGCATCTCTGGTTTACGGCCAGATGACAGAGCCTCCGGGAGCCCGCGCGCGGGTGGCCCTCTCCGCGCTGACCTCTGCCGAGTACTACCGGGACGAGGAAGGCCAGGATGTGCTGATCTTCATCGACAACATCTTCCGGTTCACCCAGGCCGGCTCCGAGGTATCGGCCCTTCTGGGTCGGATGCCCTCAGCGGTCGGTTATCAGCCGACCTTGGCAGTCGATCTCGGCGGTCTTCAGGAGCGGATCACCTCTACGGACAAGGGCTCCATTACCGCGGTCCAGTGCGTCTACGTCCCTGCGGACGACTTGACGGACCCGGCCCCGGCAACGACCTTTGCCCACCTCGACGGAACCGTGGTGCTCTCCCGTCAGATCGCGGAGCTGGGGATCTACCCCGCGGTGGACCCGCTCGACTCCACCTCCCGGATTCTCGATGCCAACTTCATCGGCGAGGATCACTACCTGGTGGCCCGGCAGGCCCAGCAGATTCTCCAGAAGTACAAGGAACTTCAGGACATCATCGCGATCCTCGGTATGGAAGAGCTTTCCGACGAGGACAAGGTGACGGTGGCCCGGGCCCGGAGAATCCAGCGGTTCCTCTCCCAGCCCTTCCATGTGGCTGAGACCTTTACCGGTATGGCCGGAAAGTATGTGAAGATCGAGGATACCATCCGGGCCTTCAAGGAGATCATCGAAGGAAAGCATGATGATCTTCCGGAGCGCGCGTTCTATATGGTGGGAACGATTGAAGAGGCCGTGGAAAAGGCCAAGAAGATGTCCGAAGAAAAATAACCTGGGGGGCGGATTATGGCTGAAAACATTCGACTGGAAGTCGTGACCCCGCAGAAGTCGGTTGTCAGCGAAGATGTCCAGATCGTGGTGGCGCCCGGAACGCTGGGAGAATTCGGCGTGCTTGTAGGGCATACACCCTTTCTGACCACATTGAAGCTGGGAACCGTTCGCTACAAAGATGCCGGCGGTACAGAGCGGTACATCTTTGTGAGCGGCGGGTTTGCCGAAGCCCTTCCCGACAAGGTGACGATTCTTGCGGAATCGGCCGAACGCAGAACCGATATCGATGCGGAGCGTGCCCGTACCGCACTGGAACGGGCTCAGCAGCGTCTGGCGGAAAAGCGGGATGACATCGACTTTGTACGGGCCAGGGCGGCGCTCGAAAGAGCAATGCATAGGCTCAGTGTCGCGCAGACGCGAAAAACCATGTAAAAAAGGGCCGGGGGCAGGGCCGGATCGATGTACTTTCGATCCGGTTTAGATTCCGTTTCGATACCGTTCAGATCCGGTTCAGATCCGGTTTAGATCCGGTTTAGATCCGGGCCCTGCACCGCGGAAGTTCAAATTCAAAAAAGGGGCGACCTTCTCATCATGATCGGGTCCGCCCCTTTTTTGTTTTGATTTCGGGGAATGCATGAGACAATAAAACTTTGTTTACACGGATGGTGCTCGATCGAAAAGAGGAGTTGCAATGGGTTCGACAAAGGAAAACAGAGGGATAGCTGCCGTGATCCTGGCCGCAGGTCTCGGCACCCGGATGAAGTCCGACAAGGCCAAGGTGCTGCACGAGGCTTTGGGAAAGCCGCTGATTCTTTATGTCGCGGGTACCGCGGCCGCGGTGGCCGACAATGGCATGATAGTGGTGGTGGGTCATCAGGCCGAAAAGGTGGAGGCCGTGGTCTCCCAAGCCTTCGATGCCCGGTACGCCCTCCAGGAGGAGCAACTCGGAACGGGCCACGCGGTCCGCTCTGCCCTGCCGGCCGTGCCGGCCCATGCAAAGCACCTGCTAATCCTCTGCGGGGATGTGCCGCTGACCCGGAAGGAGACCCTGCGCCGCTTCATCGACGACCATATAGCCGAGGGCCGGGATATCTCGGTGCTGGGTGTGCGCCTGGATGACCCGACCGGATACGGAAGGCTGATCTTCGACGGAACCGGGGAGATCACCGCCATCGTGGAGGAGGCCGATGCAGATGACGAGCAGAAGGCGATCCCCGATGTCAATACCGGGATCTACTGCATCGACCGGAGTATCATCGAAGAAGCCCTTTCCGCGATCGACGCGGACAACCGGCAGGGGGAATATTATTTGACCGACATCATCAGAGCGGGCCGGAGACGGGGATGGAAGATCGGCGCGACCGTCGCGGATGACCCGGACGAGTTCGTCGGGGTCAACACTTTGGAAAATCTTCGATATGTGGAGAAAATCCTATCTCTAAAAGCCGGGAAAATCGCTTGACTTTGCCGGATATGAAAGTTTATAGTAATCACCGATGAGGTGAAAGTTTCGGATGTGAAATCGGTCTTTGGACAGAGCATAAGGGTTGTGACGCTGAAACGGCGAGTTTACCGGTTTCAAATGGCAGATGCAAAAGGAGACGTTTCCCGCGGGATCGACGGCAGTACCTGCCGGAAGACGCGGATATAACCATGAATCGTTACCCTGTCAGCAAAAAACCTCTTTTGCATCTGCTGAAAAAACATAATTGATTGGCGGTTGACGCTCTACCGGCAATAGGCCGGATAAACCCGGATAAATCCGGATCGGGAGATTGCGTCGGCCATATGCAAGTTATTTTTCAAGGAAAGAAGCGATGCCCCCTCGTTTTGAAAAGAGGCAGTTTGAAAAGAGGCGGACGGATCGACGAAGAATCGAATCCCCCCTCTTTTTATGCCTTCTCTGGCAGAGCATTTTCGCATTTGCTATGGCTGACAAAACAGACCGCAGGGAGATCGACGCGCCCTGCTGTTCGACCATTTCCGCAAGGATTGCAAAGCGGATCTCGATAAACCGCATCACCCCGAAAGGGGCTCTTGACAGGATGCGGAGACTGTTGTATCTATATAGTTCCCCTGCCGTGTTCGTGATTGGAAGACGTTCTTTGTCCCAACGCTTTTGACAACGGGGGCCTTCACTCGTCTTGGTGTGCAGGTTCTGCTCGTACAGAAAAGCCTAAAGAGATGACAAGGCGCCCACTTTGAACTTTCGGTTCAAAGACCTTACCAACACGGCACTCCGGTGGGGGATCTTCTCCTTCCCGATCCATGATCCGTTGATCCGTTGATTCGGTGATCCGTCGATTCGTTTCGGCACCCCCTTTTCAGCTCTTCTCACCCCATTTCATCTCATAGATCCCGCTGATCTTTCAGCGGGGGCAAAAACATCGGAAATCCTTCCGAATACGTCTTGTTGCATCCGGGGTTTACCCGCGGCAGCGAGCAGTTTTTTCGGATTTACCGGATCATGAAAATCGGATCATCTAAGAGATGAATATCATCAACCCGGGGGATAGATCCCTTGTCCCCCGCTCTCGGGGAGGAGAAAAGCAATGAGCGAATATAGTCTGTTGATCGGACTGCTCGGCATGGCAGCCGGCTTTGCCTGCGCCTACTGGATGAAAGCCAAACTTTCGTCCGATAAGCTCAAGGCAGCCGAGGTCGATGCCGAGCGGATCGTAGACGATGCAAAGCGCCGGGCCGATACCCTGCTGAAGGAGGCCAAGCTCGAGGCCAAGGATAAGCTTTTCAAGATGAAAAGCGACTTCGACGCGGAGACCAGAGATGTCCGGGCCGAGCTGAAGAAGCTGGAGCAGCGCCTGATTCAGAAGGAAGAGAACATCGACCGGAAAAACGAGCAGGTGGAGAAGCGGGATCGGGAGATCTCCCGCATGGAGAAGAAGCTGACCCGGCGGGAGGTCGAGATCGAGCAGAGCGAACTCCAGTACAGCGAGCTGATCGACGAGCAGAAGCGGCAGTTGGAGAAGATATCGGGGCTCACCTCGGACCAGGCCAAGGATCTGCTCATCCGCGCGATGGAAAACGAGGCCCGCTACGAGGGCGCAAAGCTGATCAAGCGGATCGAGAACGAGGCCAAGGAGGAGGCCGACAAGAAGGCCAAGAAGATCATCGCGACTGCCATCCAGCGGTATGCGGCCGATTTTATCGCGGAGCGGACCGTCTCGGTGGTCCAACTGCCCAACGACGAGATGAAGGGCCGGATCATCGGCCGGGAGGGGAGAAACATCCGGGCTCTGGAGGCATCGACCGGCATCGACCTGATCATCGACGACACCCCCGAGGCCGTGATCCTCTCCGGATTCAACCCGGTCCGGCGGGAGGTGGCCCGCCTCGCGCTCATGCGGCTCATCTCAGACGGCAGAATCCATCCGGCCCGGATCGAGGATGTGGTCAAGAAGGTGGGCAACGAGGTGGATCAGGTGATCAAGGAGGCCGGGGAGCAGGCCGCGTTCGACTTGGGCGTCCACGGCATCCACATCGAGCTGATCAAGTACATCGGCCGGCTCAAGTTCAGAACCAGCTACGCCCAGAACGTCCTCCAGCATTCGGTCGAAGTCGGTTTTCTCTCCGGGATCATGGCGGCCGAGCTGGGGCTCAACCAGAAGCTTGCCAAGCGGATGGGGCTGCTGCACGACATCGGCAAGGCCATCGACCACGAGGTGGAGGGGGCACATGCAGTGATCGGCTCCAAGCTGGCCAGGAAGTTCGGCGAGTCCCCCAAGGTGGTGCAGGCCATCGCGGCTCACCATGAGGACCTTCCCCCGGCCTCCATCTACGATTACCTGGTGCAGGCCGCAGACGCCCTTTCCGGAGCCCGGCCCGGTGCGAGAAAGGAGCTGCTGGAGAACTACATCAAGCGGCTGGAGGATCTGGAGAAGATCGCGAACTCCTTCAAGGGCGTTGCCAACTCCTACGCGATCCAGGCCGGCCGGGAGATGCGGATCATGGTGGAGAGCGACATCGTGACGGACGAGGAGTCGGTCCTTCTGAGCAAGGATATTGCCAGGAAGATCGAGGACTCCCTCACCTTTCCGGGGCAGATCAGGGTGATGGTCATCCGTGAGACACGGGCTGTGGAATATGCGAACAAATAAGGCGGACAACTAAAAAAATGACGAATGTACTGGATATCCTGGAAGAACGCGGCTTCATCGACAACACCACCCACAAAGATGAGCTGAAAAGCTATCTCGACACGCGGGGAAGAACCTGCTACATCGGCTTCGACCCGACCGCCTCGAGCCTCCATGTGGGCAACCTTGTCCCCATCATGTCCCTTGCCCAGATGCAGAAAAACGGCCATCGGCCCATCGCGGTGGTCGGGGGCGGAACAGGACTGATCGGGGACCCGAGCGGGAAGACCGAGATGCGCAAGCTTCTCACCGAAGAGACCTTGAACGGAAACGCAGGGGCCATCAAGAACCAGTTGGGCCGCTTCCTCGATTTTTCCGAAGAGAAGGCCCTCATGGTCAACAACGCGGACTGGCTCACCCAACTCAAATACATCCCGCTGCTGAGAGACATCGGCCGCCATTTCAGCATCAACCGGATGATCAAGGCCGAAAGCTACCGGGTGCGCCTCGAATCGGACGAGGGGCTGAGCTTCATCGAGTTCAACTATATGATCCTCCAGGCCTACGATTTTTTAAAGCTCTTCACCGATTACGATTGCGCTGTTCAGATGGGCGGCAGCGACCAGTGGGGCAACATCGTGGCCGGGGTCGATCTGATCCGGCGGGTGAAGAGCAGGACCGCATTCGGCATCACCTTTCCCCTGATCATGACCAGCAGCGGGATCAAGATGGGCAAGACCCACAAGGGCGCGGTCTGGCTCGATCCGGAGCAGACCTCCCCATACGATTATTACCAGTACTGGATCAATACCGATGACCGGGATGTGGCCCGTTTCCTTGCGCTGTACACCTTTCTGCCGATGGATGAGATCCACGCCGTGGAAAAGCTCGAAGGCGCGGACCTGAACAGCGCAAAGATCGTTCTGGCCTTCGAGGCGACCCGGATCGCGCACGGCGCGCAGGAGGCGGAAAACGCCTACCGGGCCGCGGCCGGGATGTTTGGAGAGCGGCAGGTCCCGGAGAAGATCCTCCGGACAAGCACCGTCCCCCGGAAAGGGGCCGGAGCACAGGTCGATTCGGTCCCCACCTCTTCCATTCCCATGAACCGGCTGGGGGAGGGGATACCCCTTTTCAAGCTCCTCAACGAGACCGGGCTGACCGATTCCTCCAGCGCGTCCCGCCGCCTCATCTCACAGGGCGGGGCATATATAAACGGCCGGCGGATCGATGCATCCGATTATATAGTAACCGCTGCCGACATGGAGGAAGATGCGATCCTCATCAGAGCCGGAAAGAAGCGGTATCACAGGCTTGTTGCAGAAAAATAAAAGGGCTTGAAAAAAACCCTTGACGCCCCCAGTCGGTTCATGTATAAAGGCTGAGTTTGTTGCGGAGGTCACTTTAAAGCGGCCTCCGCTTGCTCTTTAAAACCGGGTTTGAAGCGATTAAATCCGGGCT
>JAABSZ010000133.1:0-10799 GCA_011390135.1 Desulfobacteraceae bacterium
TGGAGCCGCCCTGGCCGTCAATGGAATTCCGGCCATGCCGATCCAGAAAGTAGTCGTGGGCCTCCGATATGTTGTGGGCCGCGCTCACCGCATCGGGCAGCCAGTTCTCGTTTGCGCTTCCGGAGGTGACATGGGTGATGTGGGAAAGGTACTGCACATCACTGGTGGGCGGCTGGTTCTCCGCATCGAGGATGATTATGCCGCCGCGGACCTCGTCCGGGTCCGGCGGATTTGAGGCGGCCGGGTCATACATCGGCTTTGCCGTATTCACCATATAATACTCGCCCTCCTTCTGCCAGAGTTCGATGTTCCGGCGGACTCCGAGAAGATCGACCCCTGATCCGCTTGCCGATGCATCCGGAATCCGGTTGTATGCCGTGAGAATGGCTCCGCTCACCGCATCGACCACCACCACCCATTTTTCTGTGAGGGAGAGTGTCAGCTCCGTCTTCCATGCCAGTTGGGGCCGGCTTTCCATGTCCGCATAGAAGATCAGTTCCGGAGCAACAACTGCTGCGCCATCGCCCCCGGAAACACGCTCCCTTGCCCGGGCTTCAGCATCTTCTGCGGTCAGCTCCGGATGCAGGGCCGCCTTTTTCGGGGTAGGAACGAAAGCCCCGTTTAAGAGATAGGGGTTGCCCGTCGGATCGAGGTGAACTATCAGCTCCGCCGGCCAGACCCGGATATTCTGATAGTGCTGGGCGTATCGGAGATGGGTGTATCCTATGTTATCCTGCAATTTCGATTCCAGCAGCAGTTCCTCGTCCGGATCGATCAGGTTGAGCAATCCCCTGTGGCTTCTGAGAAAGTCTTTGGAAATCTCCGCTTCGGATTGGGAGGCCGTGCGCGCGCCCCGGGAGGGCGATGTGACCCGGATCTGCATGGGCGTATGGGTATTGGGGCGGATTCGCACTTCCTGTGCCGGAACCGATCTCGGGGCATGTCTTTGAAAATCGTCGCCTCTTCTGGAAAGGGTATCCCGCGCATCTGAAGCATCGGCTTTTTCGGAAATCCGCTCCAGGACCGTCTCCAGCCGCTGGTCGATCTCTCCGGGGTCGGGCCCGGCCAGTGCAGGCGGGGTTCTCCAAAAGGCAACAGTTAAAAAAAGGATGCAGAGGATGGTGAGAATCGGCGTTCGGAATGGTTTCAATGATTTCAATGGTCTCAATTGTTTCATAAGGGGCCTCCTTTTTATTGAACCGGTTTATTGGATCGGGGGAGTTTGCAGTTCGGGAACTGTCGTCTTCACGGTGGAATACCGATTGAGAATCTGGCCGGTCTGCGCGTCGATAAAGTAGTCCCAGCCTTCGGAAAGGCTCGGCCGGATCCGGACCCGATAGGCAGGCCGGGGTCCCCGGGGTGATTCAGGGTAGATCATCCGTTCGGATTCGCATCCGGTGCAGGTGCTCTTGCCCAAGTGCTGTGCTGCCCGGTTCATGGCATCGAGGGGGGTGAGCGCAGCTTCGGTTTCGACGCTCTTGGGGCTCGGGATGTATTGTCCCTCCATCAGATAGACCTGGTTGGCCGGATTGAGGTGGACGATCATCTCGGCCCCCCATACCGGAATTCCGGCATACTGCTGCCGGAGGCGCACATGGGTCATGCCGAGTTCATCGGTCTGCACCGAGGAGAGGCGAAGCTCCTCTTCCGGGTTCTCCAGCTTCAGTCGATCCGCATAGTGGCGTACAAAGGCCAGCGCGATCTTTCCATCGGCATTCTCCTGCTGGAGCCGGATGAATTCCGGGTCATTTTCCAGAGGCCCTGTGAGGTTTTCCTCCTGCCAATAGGTGAGGGTTCCGTCTTCGGCATACCGGGTTGTTCCCGGTATTTCAGACATCCCGGAAGATTCCGCGGGCATGCCCCTTTGGAAATCCTCCTGATAGGCGGTTACGGGAATCTCCTGCTTCTCGATCAGCATGCAGGAGACGGGAAAAAGAAGAATTCCGACTGCCGCTGCCATGAGACCCATTTTCCATTTCATCTTTTACCCCCTTATTTGTGTGCCGTTTCCGATCCGACGCCATTGCCGGCAAAAGCCTTTTCCATTGCCGCAAGGTTTGGATGGTGATCCGGATATTGTTATCGGATCATAGCAGGATTTTCTCCTGAAAAAAACTCCTTTTGTGAGAGATCGGAGAGGCTGCCGGATCGGTGTTGAATTTTTCAACTTGGGTGTTGTGTTTTTCTACAAGGTTTAAGCGGCTGTTTTTCAATACAAAACAGAGCAGAAGGGCTTTCTGTCTTGTAGGGGCTGTTGTGTTTTTCTACATGGGCATGAAAACGGATCGCGGAGACCGCTGACGTTTATATGCGTAAAACATCAATAAAATCAACCATATAGAAAATAATAGCCGGATTTCGAATCCTATGGCACGCCCCTTGCTTTTATAAATTTGCAACAAACTTAAAGAAGAACGAGTGAAAATTTTTGACTTTAATGATAAAGGAAACAGGAGGGAAGAGAGATGACAACCAAAGAGAACAAGAAAAGCCATGTGGGATTCGGTTCGACCTATCGGAAGGGTGCGCATCGGGATCTGGGGCAGGGGCAGGAGATCGGCGCGGTCTTCGGCGGACAGGTCTGGATGGTCAGGCCCGATCAGCAGGCCAAAACTGACAACCCCTGCATCTGGATGCGGGCGGGGCTTGCCAAGTTCAAGAACTGCAACAATTACTATGACTGCAACACCTGCAAATATGATCACGGGATGCTGCGGAAGGCGGCCGAAGGAAAGCAGATGACCTGGCAGGATTCCCTGCGGATGCGGCCCTCCATGCACCGGGTCTGCCGCCACAGCCTCACCAACCGGATCGAAAACCGGATCTGTGCCTACAACTACGAGTGCGGACACTGCGACTTCGACCAGTACTTCGAAGAAGTCCTGTCGCCGAATACCCGGAGCGTTCCCTTCGAGGTCCATCAGGTCAAAGGTTTTGCGGTTCCCGTCGACTACCACTTCCACAACGGCCACACCTGGGCACGGATCGAAAGCGGCGGATACATCCGCATCGGAATCGACGATTTCACCCAGAAGGTTTTTGGAAAGGCCGACGCGCTCGATCTTCCTCTTATGGGCAAGGAACTCGATCCGGATCGCGTGGGCTGGGGAATGCGGCGCAAGGACAATCTGGCCGATGTCCTCTCCCCGGTGGGCGGTGTGATCACCGATGTCAATCAGAAGATGAGAGATAATCCGCAGATTGCAAATGAAGATCCCTACGGCGACGGATGGCTCTTTCTGATCCGCACCGGCGACATCAAGAAGTCGGTCAAGACGCTTATGAGCGAAGGCACGAGCATCAACTGGATGAATGAGGAGGTGGGGCAACTGGAGCAGATGATCGAAGAGGTGGCCGGGCCATTGGCCGCAGACGGCGGTCTGCTGCAGACCGACATCTACGGCAATCTGCCCCAGCTCGGATGGCAGAACCTGACCAAGCGGTTCCTCAAGACCTGATTCAATGGATAAAGATGAACCGGGGCCTGCGGAGAGATCAAAAAGCCCTTTCCGCAGGTCCTGCCATTTTCAGGATTTTTGGCAAAAGCTTTGTAACAGGGCTTGAGAGTGCGCAATTGATTTTGCTCATTCCATTCACGGAGTCGAAAATGGATGCAAAACAAAAGATAAATGGTTTCACAGGGTTCAGCCCCTGTCTCTGGATGCAGGCGGGGGTGGTTCGGAAGAAGGAATGCCGAATCGACTACGAATGCCCGGCCTGCCGGTTTGACCGGGTGATGCGGAAGACGGCCGGAGAGAACCGGAACACGCGGTTGGTCGGAAGGGTTCCCGAAGGAAACCGGGGCGCGATCCTCTTCTGGAAGGAGCGGATGCGTAAGCTTCCGGCCTGGCAGCGCCCCTGCATCCACCACATGAAGGGCCGGATCGACTTCAGGGCCTGCACCCAGAGCTACCGCTGCCGGGACTGCGATTTTGACCAGTACTTTAAGGATCAGTATGCGGTGCATACGGTGGTTCGGCCCGTGGATGTGCTGGATATCGAGGGATTTAAGATTCCCCAGGGCTACTATTTTCACCGGGGACATACCTGGCTGAAGATGGAGGAGGGCGGAACGGTCAGAGTCGGGATCGATGATTTTGCCCTGCGCCTGATGGGGCCTCCCGACGCAATCGAGGCGCCGCTCATGGGGAAGCCGATCCGACAGGACCAGCCCCATATCCTTCTGCGCCGCGGGGAGAAGCGAGCCGCACTGCTCTCTCCGGTCAGCGGCGTGGTGACCGATATCAATCCCGCGCTCCGGGAGACGGGCGGTCTTGCCAACAAAGCCCCTTATTCCGACGGCTGGGTGATGCGGGTCCATGCCGAGAATCTGCGGAAGGATCTGAAGAACCTGATGATCGGAACCCAAGCCCGGGATGTGCTGGAGTCGGAGATCGACCAGCTCTACGGAGCCATCGAAGAGGTTGCGCCGTTGGCCGCGGACGGCGGATTTTTGGGATATGATATCTACGGAAGCATGCCGCAGCTCGGGTGGGACCGGCTCTCCCGGATGTTTCTACATACATCGGGAGAAGATGAGACATAGTTTGGGAACCTGCCCGGAAAAGAGAGAATACCGGCATCCATGAATCCCGCCACCCATTTTCTGGCCGGATGGTCCGTTGCCTCGTATGCTTCGGTCGAGAAGCGGGATCGGGCGCTGATCACAATTGCTGGCATCGTCCCGGATATCGACGGACTGGGCGTCGTCGCGGAGTACCTCACCCGGGGATCGGAAAACCCGCTTTACTGGTGGAGCGACTACCACCATCTCCTCACCCACAACATCGGCTTCGGCCTCTTCGTCACCGCGGCCGGAGCCGCACTCGCCCGCCGGCGGCTGCCTGCCGCTCTTCTCATCTTTTTGAGCTTTCACCTCCACCTCTTCGGTGATATCATCGGCGCAAGAGGTCCCGACGGCTTTCAGTGGCCCATTCCCTACCTGGTTCCCTTTTCGGATGCATGGCAACTGGCGTGGGAGGGGCAGTGGATGCTGAATGCATGGCCCAATTTCGTCATTACGCTGACGCTGCTGGGCCTCACCTTTTATGCGGCATGGCGGTGGGGGATCTCGCCGCTGGAGATGATTTCTAAAAAGGCCAATGACCGATTTGTGGAGACTCTGCGGGTCAGATTCGGTATTCCGATAAATCATTGAGCTGTTGCATGTCCGAAATTTCGAATGGCTGTTTCATTACAAGGACGATTTGTTGAGGGCTTGGAATGAGTACTTTGGCGATTGAAATTCGGCCTCCCCTGGCTATGAACGTCTCTGTGACAGACGACAGCCTGATCGTGGATCTCGATGATGGCCGAACGGTCTCTGTTCCACTGGCCTGGTTCCCCCGCCTGCTTCACGGCACGTCCGAGGAGCGGAACAATTGCCGCCTGATCGGCAGGGGAGGGGGCATCCATTGGCCGGACATGGACGAGGATATCAGCGTGGAGGGAATTATCTTCGGGAAGCCGTCGGGGGAAAGTCAGCGCTCTTTTCAACAGTGGCTGGAAAGCCGTATGGAAGAGGTGTCTTAATCGCCGGCTTTGCCCATCCGCTTCACCTCATCCCCCAAAAGAATCTTGCAGTACCGGCACAGATCCCCCGATTTTCGGTCCACATCACTGATGTGCCGGCAGTAGTGCATGATGCAGGTCTTGTCCTTGCAGTGGAGCAGCTTGAAGGTATGCCCCAGCTCATGGACGGCCTCCTTGGCCACACGCTCCAGGAAGGTTCTCTCGGCCTTCATCTCCTCCTTCAGCCGGTGGGTGGAGACGATGCAGGCCCGCCCCCCGAGCTGGGCCTCGCCGTAAACATGGGTGAGGATGGGGATAAAGAGATCGACCCGGGTCATTCCGATGATCTTTAAATAATGCTCCGGCGCGGATGCATCAAGCCTCTCCAGGATCGGCGTGGAATGGAACTGGTTTCTTCCGGGGTCGTGGGCAAAGGAGAGATCGTCGATCAGGGGGAGGCGTTCGGCCGGGAAATCAAAGGCCCTTTCGATTTCGGCTGCCACCCGGTCCACCAGTTCATCATCGAAATCCTCCACCGGAGAGATGAGGATGCGCGGTTTTTCAGCTCCCATCAGTCCGCTTTTTTCAGCTCGTACTTCCGGATCTTGTTGTAGAGGGTCGTGCGGTCGATTTCCAGGAGTTTTGCGCTCTGCGCGATGTTCCAGTCGGTCTCCTCGAGCACCTGCTGGATGTGCATCCTCTCCATGTCCTTCAAGGATTTGCCGGCAGCCTGCGGCGTGATATGTTCGGGCCGGAAGATGGGAAGGTCTTCCGCACGGATCTTTCTCGCCTTTGAGACCACAACGGCCCGCTCCACCGCGTTCTCCAGCTCCCGGATGTTGCCCGGCCACTCATACATCATCATCTCGTCGATGGCCTCCCGGTCGATCCCCTCTAAGGGCTTGTTGGTCTCCTGGGAGAATCTTCTGAGAAAGTGTTCGGCCAGCAGCGGGATATCCTCTTTCCGCTCCCGAAGCGGCGGCATGGTGAACGCGATGACGTTGAGCCGGTAAAAGAGATCCTCCCGAAAGATGCCATCTGCAATCGCCTTCTCCAGGTTCCGGTTGGTGGCCGCGATCACCCGGAAGTCGGCCTCCCTGGGCTGGGTTCCCCCCACCCGGTAGAAGACCCGGTCCTCCAGTACCCTCAGCAGGTCGATCTGCATCCGCATGTTGATCTCGCCGATCTCGTCTAAAAAGAGAGTCCCGCCGTGGGCCATCTCCAGCCGGCCCTTCTTGTTCTCCTTCGCGTCGGTGAACGCGCCCTTCTGGTGGCCGAAGAGTTCGCTCTCCATCAGGTGTTCCGGGATCGCGCCGCAGTTGATCCCCACAAATGGCCCCTCTTTCCGGGGGCTGTTGGTGTGGATCGCTTTGGCCGCCAGCCCTTTGCCGGTTCCGGTCTCTCCGGTGATGAGTACCGTGGTGTCGGTCGGGGCCACATCTTTGATGAAGTCGAAGACCTTCTGCATGGACGTGGACTGGCCGATCATCGACTCGAACCGGGTCCGCTCCTTGTGCTGCTCCTTCAGGTAGAGGTTCTCCTGGGCCTGGGCCTGGCTTTCGATGATCTTTTCGATCAGAACCCCCAGCTCGTTGGGGTCGAAGGGCTTGAGCAGATAGTCCTGGGCTCCGTGCTTCATGGCCTCGATCGAGGAGGGGATGGAGCCGTACGCGGTGATCATCACCACCGCGACATCCGGGTCGTTCTCCTTGACCCGGCGCAGAAGCTCAAGGCCGCTCATCCCCTCCATCTTGATGTCAACTAGCAGGATGTCGAAGCGGCTCTCTTTCAGAATCTCCAGGGCATCTTCGCCGCTGGGGGCCTTTTCCACAAAATGGCCGTCCCGCTCCAGCCAGCCGGCCAGCGATTCCCGCATGATCAGTTCGTCATCAACAATCAGAATTCTGGTGCTGCCCATATTCTGTCACCTTCTCCGGATTTGCGGTTTTGAGCGGAAGCTGTATGGTAAACCGGGTCCCCTTTCCCACCTCGGATTGGAGTTGGATGCAGCCGCCGTGCTCTTTGACGATCCCGTAGGCGACCGACAGGCCCAGCCCCACGCCTTTGCCCTTCTTCTTGGTTGTGAAGAAGGGCTCGAACAGTCGGGGGATGTTCTCCTGCGGGATGCCGACGCCGGTGTCACTGAAGATTACGGTGATGCGGCCCTCGGCCTCCTCGAAACAGGATTCGATGGAAAGGGTTCCGCCTCCGGCCCTGTCAATGGCCTCGGCCGCGTTGGAGACGAGGTTCATGAAGACCTGTTCGAGCTGATCCTCGGAGCCGACCAGCTTGGGAATTACCGGGTCCAGATCCTTTTGAACCTTGACGCGCTTGATCTTCAAAAGGTTGGCATTGATGAAGAGGGTGGTCTCCACCAGGTTGTTCACGTCCACCTCCCGGAACTCCATCTTGGACTGGCGGGAAAAGGAGAGGAGGTTGGAGACAATCCGGCTGATGCGCCGGGTCTCGGTCTCCATTAAATTGATGTACTGCTTGAACTGATCCCGCTCCTTTTCCGTGATGGGCCCCTCCTCGTTGATCCGCCGGATGAGCATCAGAAAGTTCAAAATCCCGGCAATCGGGTTGTTGATCTCATGCACCACGGACGCGGCCAGCTTCCCCAATGAGGCCATCTTGTCCTGGTGGAGCAGTTGCTCGTGGGTCTCCTTGAGCTGCCGGGTCCGCTCCTCCACCATCTGTTCGAGCCTCCGGGTGATCCGCTCCTCCTCCAGCTTTCTTTTTGTGATGTCCCGGCTGATGTGGATGAATTTCGATATCTTGCCGTCCTTCTCCCATAGCGGGTAGATGTCGGCCTCGAAGTAGCGCAACATCCCCGTGGGATCGGAGCGGCTCCGGAGTTGCTTCACCCGGCGCTTGTTCCGGATCACCTCGTTCAACGGGCATGGCTCGTCGGGCCGGTTGCACTGATGATCCAGGTTGTTGTAAACCTCGTAGCACTTCTTGCCGATCACCTCCTCGCGGGTATGGCCCATTTTGGAGAGAAAGGCATCGTTGGCCTCCACGATCTCCATCTCCGGGGTGATCACTAAAATGAAGTCCTGAATGCCGTCCAGGATCGTCTTCATCTCGATGTTCTGCCCCCTGAGTTTCCGCTCCTCGGAGCGGATGGTGTGCCAGAAGAGCTGGAATATCCGGTAGGACATGATCCGGATATGTGGGGGCCGGGTCTTTAAAATGTCTTCGAAGATCGCCTCGTCCGGAGTGATGATGATGATCAGGTGGATCTCGTATTCGGGCTTGTAGAGGTCGTGGTAGTGGGACAGGGTGATCAGGCCGCTTTCCCGGGCCATTTTGATGCCGGGGCTTTCGGGGTCCACATCCACAACGGCCTTGAACCGGGCATTGACCCCCTTCTCGTTGAAATCGAGGGTGGTCCGCTCCAGAACATCCCGGCAACACTGGTTGCCGCCCACGAGGGCCACATTTATGATGGAGGGTTCGGAACCTGACAAAACCGCCTCCTTTGTTTCGAATTCTCTTTAATACCGGTTTTGTATCGGCATCACAGGAGCTGTCTCATTTCGAAACCATTTTTTTGCAGTTTTCCCCTTGACGAAAGGGAGTTATTTGAGTATGTTGACTTTTCTTTGGATTTCTCCGACTCGACGAAAACGGTAATCCATCCGCAATGATTCGAAAAAATACCGCTTCCACAGACGAACCGAACGCTGCTTCGAAAAAGGACGAACAGCGACAGCATACCATTGCAGCAAATCGATTTTCAAGGAGAATCATCGTTTACCATCAATAATGGCAATCAACATAAGGAGTATCGAATGAGTGAAAAACCCATCGGATCCGTAATGGTAGTCGGCGCCGGCATCGCAGGAATGCAGTCGGCACTCGATCTTGCAAATTCCGGATATTATGTCTATCTGGTGGAGAGGACCATGGCCATCGGCGGCCTGATGTCGCAGTTGGACAAGACCTTTCCCACCAATGACTGCGCGATGTGAGTCATCTCACCCAAGCTGGTCGAGGTCGGCCGGCACATGAACATCGAGCTGATTACCAATTCGGAGCTGTTGAATCTCGATGGCGAACCGGGGAATTTCAATGCCCGGGTACAGGAGTATCCCCGCTATATCGATCTTTCCAAATGCACGAGCTGCGGGGAGTGCGCGAAGGTCTGCCCCGTCAGCCTTCCAAATGAATACGACAAGAACCTTTCGGACAAGCAGGCCGCGTACAAGCAGTATCCCCAGGCCATTCCCGGGGCATATTCGATCCAGAAGGCCGACAATGCCCCCTGCCGCCTGGCCTGCCCCGCGGGCCTGAACGTCCAGGGGTATGTCCAGATGGTCAAACAGGGCAATTACAAAAGGGCCCTGGAGATCATCATGGAGAACCTCCCCCTGCCGGGCGTTCTGGGACGGATCTGCCCCCATGCCTGTGAGGATGCCTGCCGCCGCGCGGATGTCGATGAACCGATCTCCATCCGGGATCTCAAGCGCCTTGCGGCCGACCAGTTCGACCCGCGGGAGATCGAGATCAAGTGTGAGCCGGAGCGGCCCGAGCGGGTGGCCATCGTCGGATCGGGCCCGGCCGGCCTCTCCGCGGCCTTCCATCTGGCCAGGCAGGGGATCAAATCGACCATCTACGAGTCCCTGCCCAAGGCCGGCGGCATGCTCCGCGTCGGCATCCCCAACCACCGGCTCCCCGAGGATATTCTGGATCAGGAGATCGAGATCATCACCAACCTCGGCGTTACGATCAAGACCAACACCCCGATCGGACCCGACCTGACCGTGGAAGACCTTCTGGAGAAAGAGGGCTTCAAGGCGGTCTATCTCGCGGCCGGGGCACACACCGGCTTTGGGCTCGGCATCCCGGGCGAGAAGGCCAACGGCGTGCGCCAGGGTGTCGATTTCTTAAGAGAAGTCAACCTCGAAGGCAAGGCGCCGGTCGGCAAAAAGGTCGCGATCATCGGCGGCGGAAACGTCGCGATCGACGTGGCCCGGGCATCGGTGCGTCTGGGTGCGGAAGAGGTGACCATCATCTACCGCAGAACCCGCGCGGAAATGCCGGCATGGGAGGAGGAGATCCTGGCGGCCGAGCATGAGGACGTCAAGATCACCTATCTGACAGCCCCCCAGGAGGTCATCACAGAGGACGGACAGGTCACGGGCCTCCGCTGCATCGAGATGGAACTGGGCGAGCCTGATTCCTCGGGCCGGCGCCGGCCCGTGCCCAAGCCGGGCTCGGAGTTCGACATCGAGATCGACCAGCTCATCCCGGCCATCGGGCAGCGGCCCGATATCTCACCG
>JAABSZ010000134.1:0-10749 GCA_011390135.1 Desulfobacteraceae bacterium
AAGCGGGAGATCTGGGAGTAAGAGGAGAAAAGCGATGGAGTGCTGGGATTTCAAACAGGAGTGCATGAACCGGGAGAGCATCGGGCAACTGCAGCTCGAACGGCTCCAGGCCACCCTTCACCGGGTCTATAAAAATGTGAGCCACTACCGGCAGACCTTCAGAGAGATCGACTTCATGCCGGAGGATCTGAGCAGCCTCGACGACTTCCGGCGGCTTCCCCATACGAGCCGGCAGGTGCTGATGGAGAACTACCCCTATGGGATGTTCGCGGTCCCCCTCCGGGAGGTGGTGCGGCTCCATACGCCGGCGCTGAACATCGACGAGCCCGTGGTGATCGGCTTCACCGCAAACGATCTGGACAACTGGGCCGAGCTGACCGCAAGAAACCTTTCGGCCGTGGGCGTGGGCAAGGATGACGTGGTGCAGATATCCCTCACCTTCGGCAGCGTCACGGGCCCCTTTGGGGTGCAGTTGGGCGCGGAACGGATCGGCGCATCCGTGATCCCCATGTCGAGCGGCCGGCACAGCTCCCAGGTCCAGATCCTGCGGGATTTCAGAACCACCACACTCGTTTCGGCTCCGACATTTGCCCTGCGCCTCTACCGGACCATGATGGAGCAGGAGATCGACCCCAAGACCCTGCAGCTCCGCATCGGGATCTTCGGGGCAGAGCCCTGGTCCGAATCGATCCGGGACGATATCGAAGAGAAGCTCCACATCACCGCAACGGACATGTACGGCCTCACAGAGGTCTTCGGCCCCGGCGTCGCGTGGGAGTGCAGTGAAAAACAGGGGCTCCACATCCCCGAGGACCATTTTCTGGCCGAGATCATCGACCCGGATACCGGAGAGCCGGTCCCGGACGGCCAAGAAGGGGAGCTGGTGCTCACCACCCTCACCAAGGAGGCCTTTCCCCTGATCCGGTACCGCACCGGGGATTTGACCCGGATGCTGACAGGGGACTGCCCCTGCGGCCGCTCCCACCTGCGGATCGACCGGATTCTGCGGCGCTGCGACAATGTCTTTGTCATGGGCGGCTCCCGGATCATCCCGGAGCAGATCGGAAAGATCCTCAACCGGATCAGCGGGGCCGCGCCCAATTTTCAGCTTCTGGTGGAGCGGGAGGAAGACCGGGATCGGCTCGATGTCCTGGTGGAGATCTCCAATGATTTATTCTTCGACCAGATGAAGAAACAGCGCCGGTTTGTGGAGGATCTGCACAGCGCGCTCTCCGAGTTTCTCGGCTGGGAGGTGGGGGTCCGGCTGGTGGAGGCAGGTACATTTGACCCGGCTCAACCGGTGGTCGATAAGAGAAATATCCGCTAATCGACGTTGTTCCCTTGACAGAACCCGCGTTTTTGAATAAAAGAAAGACTTTTAAAGGCTTTTTTTGTGAAAGACTTTACAAAAAACAGGAAAGAATAAAGGTCAGGCGTCGTAAACAATTAACCACCTAAGAAAAAAAGGAGTGCGAAGATGACGGCAAAGCTCATCAAGGGTACGGAGATTCGCGAGGAGATCCTGAGCGAGATCGAAAAAGAGGTCAAGGAGATCAAGGAGAAGCACGGAAAGGTTCCGGGGCTCGTCACCATCCTCGTAGGAGAGAACCCCGCATCGATCTCCTACGTCACCCTGAAGATCAAGACCGCAGACCGGCTCGGGTTCCATGAGATCCAGGACAACCAGTCTGCGGACATCGCGGAGGCCGATCTTCTGGCCCTGATCGACAAGTACAACAAGGATGAGGCCATTAACGGCATCCTGGTCCAGCTCCCCCTGCCCAAACATATCGATGAGAAGAAGATCTTGAACGCGATCGATCCGGACAAGGATGTGGACGGGTTCCATCCGGTCAACGTGGGCCGTCTGATGATCGGCGGCGACGAGGTCAAGTTTCCGCCCTGCACCCCGGCCGGCATCCAGGAGATGATCATACGCACGGGCGTCGAGACCAGCGGAGCTGAGGTCGTTGTGGTGGGCCGCTCCAACATCGTGGGCAAACCGATCGCGAACATGATGGTGCAGAAGGGCCCGGGAGCCAACTCCACCGTGACCATCGTCCACACCCGGACAAAGGATCTGGCCGCGCACTGCAAACGGGCCGACATCCTGATCGTGGCCGCGGGCGTGCCCGGGCTGGTGAAGCCTGAGTGGATCAAACCCGGCTCCTGCGTCATCGACGTCGGCGTCAACCGGGTCGGCGAGAAGAAGAGTGAGAAGACCGGCAAGATGATTGCGCTGCTGAAGGGCGATGTTGACTTTGACGCGGCCAAGGAGATCGCGGGCTCCATCACTCCGGTTCCGGGCGGCGTGGGCCCCATGACCATCACCATGCTGATGAAGAACACCCTGAAATCTCTCAAGTACAAACTCGGCATACAATAATTTCCATGCAGGTAATTACCGTGCAGAGATTATAAAAGCGTAAAAAGACCGCGTGCATTTCATATACCGGAGGGGAAGTTTTTTCTCTTCCGGTATCCCCGATTTGTGCAGCATAGCGCACGCAAATTCCTTTTGCGGATGATCAGGAGCAGCGATCGGGATTTCGGAAATCGGATATATTGACACACCTCCTGGTTGATGTTAATCTATAAATCTTGTGAACCTGTAAAGCAGATATCCGCATGTAGGCTTATTGGTCACATGTAAACCCAGACAGGCGGATGATATCATGAAATCGAGATTTACCCTTTTCCTGTTGAGTACTTCGGGCGCTCCGGCATGGCAGTTCACATTTTCCAAAAAGCTGCTGACGGTCATTTCCATCCTATGTTTCCTCTTCCTCGGCCTGATCGGCGCCGGCATCTACGACTATTACAACCTCAAGACCGCAGCCCTCTACAACCAGTATCTGAAGAACCGCCTTTCGGACCAGGGAGAGAAGATGGCGCTTCAGCAGGATCAGATCCGCGTCTTTGCCGGCGAGATCGACAACCTGAAAAACGATCTTCTGGCCCTAAACGATTTTGAAAAGAAGATCCGGATCGTTGCCGGCCTCGATGAGGACGAGGATATGCCGCAGCTCTTCGGCATCGGCGGCGCGGTTCCCGAGGATCTTGCGCCCGGGGCCGATCTTTCGAAAAAGCATTCGACGCTGATCCGGCGGATGCACGAGCAGGTAGCGGAGATCGACACGGCTCTGATGGTCCAGCAGAAGGGTTTTGCTTCCATCATCGACCATATCGGCAAACAGCGGAACTTCCTGGCCTCCCGCCCCTCTATCCGGCCCACGGACGGATATATCTCCTCCCCCTTCGGCCACCGGAAATCCCCCTTTACGGGCCTTCCCGAATTCCACAGCGGGCTCGACATCGCAAACCGGGAGGGGACCAAAATCCTTGCAACTGCCGACGGAACAGTCACCTATGCCGGCAGTAAGGGCGCGATAGGCAAAATGGTCATGATCAATCACGGCTACGGAATGGCCACCCGGTACGGCCATCTCAGCAAGATCCTGAAAAAGTCCGGCGAGCGGGTCAAAAGGGGCGAGACCATCGCGGAGATGGGCAATACGGGCCGCTCCACCGGCTCCCATGTCCACTATGAGATTCTGCTCAACGGCGTTCCCCTGGACCCGACAGATCACATCCTCAACTGATCCTAAATTGATATTGGCCATCTTCTCTTAAAATAGAGCGCAGCATCGCCTTCTCCTTTTTACGCAAAATCCCGCTTCATTCCCACCAAAAGAGGCCGCCCCTTTACAAACCCTTCGACAAACTTACCTTTTATATGTTATGGTTTCCTTTTGAAAAACGAACAAAACCACCATCCAAAGGAATACGCTTTCAATGATATTGAACTTTCTGACCAAGGTTTTCGGAAGCAAGAATGAACGGGAACTGAAACGGCTCTATCCGTATGTGGAGCAGATCAACAGGCTGGAGCCGGAGATACAGGCATTGAGCGATGCGGCGCTGCAGGATAAAACCCCGGAACTCAAAGTCCGCTATCAGGAGGGGGAGACCCTGGAAGATCTGCTGCCCGAGGCCTTTGCCGTGGTCCGCGAGGCATCGGTTCGGGCACTGGGGATGCGCCACTTCGATGTGCAGCTCATCGGCGGGATTGTGCTACATCAGGGTAAGATCGCAGAGATGAAGACCGGCGAAGGCAAGACCCTGGTCTCCACCCTGCCGGCCTACCTCAACGCGATCACCGGTAAAGGGGTTCACATCATAACCGTCAACGACTATCTGGCCCGCCGCGATACCGAGTGGATGGGAAAGATCTACAATTTTCTGGGGATGAGCGTCGGGACAATTCTCCACGGCCTGAACGACGAGGAGCGGAAGGCCTCCTACGGCGCGGACATCACCTACGGAACCAACAACGAGTTCGGCTTCGACTATCTCCGCGACAACATGAAGTTCGAGCGGGAGGCACTGGTCCAGCGGGATCTTCACTTTGCCATCGTGGATGAGGTTGACTCGATCCTGATCGACGAGGCCCGAACCCCGCTGATCATCTCGGGGCAGGCCGAAAAATCGACCGATCTCTACTACCGGGTCAACCAGCTCATTCCGACCCTGAAGGAGGAGCGGGACTACACCATCGACGAGAAGGCCCGCACCGTCATGATAAACGAAGAGGGGATCGCGAGTGCCGAGAAATTCTTGAACGTCGAAAACCTCTACGACCCCCAGAATATCGAACTCCTCCACCATGTCAACCAGGGCCTCAAGGCCCATTCTCTTTTCAAGCGGGATGTTGACTACATCGTCAAAGAGGGCGAGGTGATCATCGTGGACGAGTTCACAGGACGCCTCATGCCGGGCCGGCGCTACAGCGAGGGGCTCCACCAGGCCCTGGAGGCAAAAGAAGGGGTCAAGATCGAAAACGAGAACCAGACCCTTGCCACCGTAACCTTCCAGAACTACTTTCGGATGTACGGTAAGCTCTCTGGGATGACCGGAACCGCGGACACCGAGGCGGCCGAGTTCAAGAAGATCTACAACCTCGACGTGGTGCTCATCCCCACCAACATGCCCATGATCCGGATCGACCATTCCGATATGATCTACAAGACCCGGCCCGAGAAATACAATGCGGTCATGGATGAGATCGAAGACTGCTACCGGCGGGGCCAGCCGGTGCTGGTGGGAACCGTCTCCATCGACGTCTCGGAACAGTTGAGCATAAAGCTCAAGCGCCGGGGCATCCCCCACTCGGTGCTTAACGCGAAAAACCACGAAAAAGAGGCCGAGATCGTCTCCCAGGCGGGCCAGGCCAAATCGGTCACCATCTCCACCAACATGGCGGGCCGGGGAACCGACATCGTTCTGGGCGAGGGGGTCCGGGAGGTTGGGGGGCTGCACATCCTCGGCACGGAGCGGCATGAGAGCCGGCGGATCGACAACCAGCTCCGGGGCCGTTCGGGCCGTCAGGGAGATCCCGGCTCCTCACGGTTTTACCTGGCTTTGGAAGACGACCTCCTCCGGATCTTCGGCGGAGAGCGGATCAAGAGCCTGATGGAGCGGATGGGCATGGAGGAGGGCGAGCCGATCGAGAACCGGCTCATCAGCCGCCAGATCGAAGGGGCTCAGGCAAAGGTCGAGGGCCGCAACTTCGATGTCCGGAAGCATCTGCTGGAGTATGACGACGTGATGAACCAGCAGCGGGAGGTGATCTACGAACAGCGCCGGGAAGCCCTTCGCGGGGAGAATCTCAAGGAATCGATTCTGGAGATGATCGAAGACAAGGCCGAGGAGATCACCGACACCTATGCCAGCGACATGGTTCCCGCGGCTGAATGGGATATGGATGGGCTCAAAGAGGCGATCTTCAAACAGTTCAATTTTCGTATTGCACTTGACGAGGAGGGTGAAGACGGGTTAAACAAAGAGTTACTAGCCGAGAAGATCGCGACCGCTGCCATCGAACGATACGAGGAAAAAGAGGCCGACATCGGAGCCGATGAATTCAGAAGAGTGGAAAGACACTTCATGCTGCAGACCATGGACTCCCTGTGGAAGGATCATCTGCTGAGCATGGACCACCTCAAGGAGGGGATCGGGCTGCGGGGATATGCCCAGCAGAATCCATTGATCGTCTATAAGAAGGAGGGCTTCGATCTCTTCCAGAACATGATCGCCCGGATAAAGGAGGAGGTGCTCGAAATCCTCTTCAGAATCCAGATCATCACCCCCGAGAAGATGGCCGAGCTGAACCGCCCCAAAGAGCAGAATCTGACCTTTCAGGGTGCGGACAAGGCCGAGGCCAAAAAGCCGGTGAAAAGAGAAGGGGAGAAGGTGGGCAGGAATGTACCCTGTCCCTGCGGCAGCGGAAAGAAATACAAAAAATGTTGCGGAAGATGATCAAAACGGCCTTGAAGAGCGTCTGTATGAGTCCCTATAGTCCGGAACTGGAAGACGAGGTTGTCTCCAAAAGCGAAGAGGAGATCGACGAACCCTCTCTCTATAAGGTTCTCCTCCACAATGACGACTACACGACTATGGAGTTCGTCGTCGAGATCCTCATGTATGTCTTCAACAAATCGCCCGAAGATGCCATGCGCATCATGCTCAACGTCCACCGCGATGGGATCG
Source organism: Desulfobacteraceae bacterium (assembly GCA_011390135.1). GTDB lineage: Bacteria > Desulfobacterota > Desulfobacteria > Desulfobacterales > JAABSP01 > JAABSP01. Next base: position 6,550 of record JAABSZ010000134.1, read on the forward strand.
GCGTCTGCGGCGTATATTCATTCGAGGTGGCGGAAACAAAAGTGGATACGGTCGAGGCTTTGGCCCGCGAGAAGGGCTTTCCACTCAAATGTACGATGGAGGAAGAGTAGACCATGATCAGCAAGGAACTGACAGCGACGCTGAGCTTTGCGGTCAGAGAAGCAAAGAGAAGGCGTCACGAACATGTCTGCCTCGAACATATGCTGTTTGCCATACTGCATGATGATTTCGGCATCGAGATCATCGAAAACTGCGGGGCGAACATCGAAAATATGAAAAACGCGCTGGACATCTTCTTCAGGGATCGGATGAATCCGGTGCCCGATGGGCAGGAGTACGTCTTCCAGCAGACCACCGGGTTTCAGCGGGTGATCCAGCGGGCCGTCAACCATGCCCGCTCCGCGGAGAAGCCCGAGGTGGATGTGGGGGATATCCTCGCATCCATGTTTCTGGAAAAGGAGTCCCACGCGGTCTATTTTCTCACCCTGGAGGGGCTGACCCGGCTCGATGTATTGAACTACATCTCCCACGAGGTCTCCAGAGGCGTCTATCGAGAGGATCAGCCCGAGGCAAAGCCGGCGGGGCCAAGACAGCAGGACCCCCAGCAGAAGAAGAAGGTCAACCCCCTCAAGGCCTTTACGGTGGAGCTGGTGGAGCGGGCCGCTCAGGGCAAACTCGACCCGCTCATCGGCCGGGGACTGGAGATCGAAAGAACCCTTCAGGTCCTCTGCCGGCGCCGGAAGCACAACCCGGTCTTCGTGGGAGAGGCCGGCGTAGGCAAGACCGCGATGGCCGAAGGATTGGCCCAGAAAGTCAACGCGGGGGATGTGCCGGACCTGTTGAAGGATGTCCGGATCTATTCCCTGGACATGGGCTCCCTGCTTGCCGGAACCAAGTTCCGCGGCGATTTCGAGCAGCGGCTCAAAGGAGTACTCGCGGCGCTCCAGAAGAAGAAGGATGCGATCCTCTTCATCGACGAGATCCACACCATCGTCGGCGCGGGCGCGACCAGCAGCGGCTCCATGGATGCCTCCAACATCATGAAGCCCTTTCTCACGGCCGGCGAGGTGCGCTGCATCGGCTCCACCACCTATGAGGAGTATCAGAACCATTTCGAAAAGGACAGGGCCCTCTCCCGGAGATTTGAGAAGATCGAGATCCCGGAGCCGACCGTGGAGGAGTCATTCCAGATCCTCAAGGGTCTCAAGATCTATTACGAGGAGCATCACGATCTTACCTACACCGATCCCGCGCTCCGCTCTGCGGCCGAGCTGTCAGCCAAGTACATCAACGACCGGTACCTGCCGGACAAGGCCATCGACGTGATCGACGAGACCGGCGCCTTTATCCGCCTATCCGGATCGGCCCGGCGAAAGAACATCCACCCGACCGACATCGAAAAGATCGTCGCGAAGATGGCAAAGATCCCGCCCCAGAGCGTTTCCACATCGGACAAGGGGAAGCTGGAGGGGCTGGAAGGGACACTGAAGCAGGTAGTCTTCGGCCAGGACCCGGCCATCCACTCCCTGGTGACGGCCATCAAGCGCTCCCGCGCGGGGCTCGGCTCCGAGGGGCGGCCTGTCGGTTCGTTCCTCTTCACTGGCCCGACCGGTGTCGGAAAGACCGAGGTGGCCCGACAGATCGGATTGAGCCTCGGCATCAACTTCATGCGCTTCGACATGAGCGAATACATGGAAAAGCATGCGGTGGCAAGGCTCATCGGCGCGCCTCCTGGATATATCGGCTTCGACCAGGGGGGGCTTCTGACCGACGGGGTCCGGAAGCATCCGCACAGTGTGCTGCTGCTGGACGAGATCGAAAAGGCCCATCCGGATCTCTTCAACATCCTGCTCCAGGTTCTCGACTACGCGACGCTGACCGACAACAGCGGCAAGAAGGCCGATTTCAGAAACGTGATCATCATCATGACCTCCAATGCCGGGGCCCGGGAGATGAGCGCCAACACCATCGGCTTCGGCAATCCGGCAGACGACACCGAGGGCAAGAGCTTCAAGGCGATCGAAAAGCTCTTCACCCCCGAGTTCAGAAACCGGCTCGACGGGATCGTGGCGTTCAGCTCCTTGAGCCTCGAGATCATGGAGCAGATCGTGGACAAGTTCATCGCGGAGCTGAACCTGCAACTGTCGGCCAAGAAGACGGATCTGACCCTCTCCGATGCGGCCCGGACATGGCTGGCCAAAAAAGGCCATGATCCCCGCTACGGCGCCCGGCCATTGGCCCGGGTCATCCAGGTCGATATCAAGGACATCCTCACCGACGAGATCCTCTTCGGCAAGCTCGAGAAGGGCGGGAAGGTCTTTGTGGATGTGGCGGAAGAGAAGCTGACCTTCACCTATTCCTGAAAAAGAAGCTGCACTTTCGATGCCCCTCTTTCTGCTGTCGGCAGATCGGATCGACTTCCCCTCCCCCGGCCGGGCCCGCCGTGACGGCCTGCTCGCGGTGGGGGGGGATCTTTCCCTCCCCCGCCTCCTTCGGGCCTACGAGATGGGAATCTTCCCCTGGTATGCCGAAGGAGACCCGATCATCTGGTGGTCCCCTGACCCCCGCCTCGTCCTCTACCCCAATGAACTGAAGGTCTCCAAAAGCCTGCGGAAAATCCTCCGGCAGAACCGATTCCACATAACCCTGGATACGGCCTTTCCCGATGTGATCCGGGAGTGCGCGCTGGTGCGCGAGGAAAAGGGGGAGGAGACGTGGCTGGTGGCGGAGATGATGGATGCCTATATCGATCTCCATCGCGCAGGATACGCGCATTCGGCCGAGGCCTGGAGCGATGGCCTTCTCGTGGGGGGTCTCTATGGTGTTTCTCTGGGCCGCTGCTTCTTCGGCGAGTCCATGTTCGCCCGTACAAGCAACGCCTCGAAAGTCGCATTTGTCCTCCTGGTGGAGCAGTTGAACGCCTGGGGGATCGATCTGATCGACTGCCAGGTTCCCACTGGCCATCTCAAGCGGCTCGGTGCAAGGGAGATCCCCCGGGAGCGGTTTCTGGATCAACTGGAGAAGCGGCTGAAAAGCCCCAACCGCTTGGGGAAGTGGCGCTTCGATGCTTCAGCTTTTTAGAAAGCCATCTGTTTCCGACCCGGCTGTAAATCCCTTCCGACACCCCGCCGACACCGGCCCATTTGCATAGATTGCTTCCCGCATTTTGAAGGTGAGCTTTTATTTTTAACCACGCGTTTTCGGAAATCACCGTAGATGATCCGCGTTAAGCTCTGTTCAGCTCCAGTTCAGCTCGAACTGCTGCCGCAACAGATCGATGTCGAGGGAGATGATTCCTGCGGCTTCGTCTTTGGTTAAGATTGGATAGCCCTCCACATTGAGCAGCCGCTGGGCCGCGTCTATCCATTCCCGGAGCCGGAATTCGGGGATGTCCAGTGTCCTGGAGAGGGCCTGTGCAGTGATTCTTCCCCCCTGCTGAACCAGGATCTTTGTGAATTTCAGGATGATCTCGTCATCGGGAATGGTGCTGCCTGAGATGGCTTTCTGCTGCTGATAGACCGGGGAATCCTTCAGACGGCCAAGCCATTCCTGGGGCCCGGCTTGGGCCGGCTTTTGAGATTTTGCCGATTCTCCGAAGAGCTGCAACTGCCCTTTCGAAGGCGGCTCCGGCGCGAAGGTCGTAAAAGGCTCAAAGGACGAAAAGGACTTAAAGGACGGAAAGGACGTTTGCCCGATGGATGGTGGAGGGGGTGGTTCCTCCCACCAGTCGGGAATGTGGCGATGGCGTTCCCGCCAGCCTTGGGGGATGGGGTTTCCCGGGGAGAGCAGCGCGATGGGGACCAGCATCTCCTGGGGGGTGAGGCCCCCGTGGTAGCCGTTCTTTTTTATGCTGTACCGGTACTTTTCGGACCAGAGGGCGATCAGGCCCGCTTGGGGAGATGCCATGACGCGGCTGCCGGTAATGTGAAGCTCGCCTTGGCCGGCCGGTTCTTTGGCTGCCGGACGCCACCTCTCTCCTTCGCCGCCGGACTTGAGCGCGGTTCCCCACTCCGACACATAGCCGTGGTCGCTGATGAGCAGCACCGCGCGGCCTGCGGCACGAGCCTCGTATAGGAGCGCGGACAGGGGGCGGATGAAATCAAGGGTCCACCGGGGATCGGTCTGGTCCCCCTTTTTGAGATGGTCGTCCACCGCATTGAGGACCACCCCCACCGCACGAAGGCTCTTGGTTCCCAGGGC
>JAABSZ010000135.1:0-10699 GCA_011390135.1 Desulfobacteraceae bacterium
GATCCAGACGCCGATCGGTTTCCTTGAATTGCCGATCGGTTTCCTTGAATCGTTCATCGGTCTCTTTAAATTGCTGCCTTGTCTCTGCAAAGAGCTTCCAGATCTCCTGAAATCCCCTTTCCATCTCCTGTGCATCCATTGCTCCACCTTCTTTTTAAAAGTAAGCTTCCTCTTATTTTAAACGAGTACAGGGTCTAAAATCAACAGTCCTGTGCTTTTTTCGAATCTCTAATCGCGCTGTCTCGGAGAAACAAGATGCCGAAGCCACCTGAAAAGGGTATTTTCCCGCAGCATCTCCTGATCGATCGCATCCAGGTCAGAGAAGAGTTTTCCCGGATCGGCATACCACTCGGCCCTTTTCTTGAATTGCGCGGCCCGATCGAGTTCCCGAATGACCTCTGCGGGATTGCCGGCCGCGATTACGTTTTCAGGGATGTCATGCGCCACCACCGCGCCCGCGCCGATGATGCTGTTCTTTCCCACATGCACCCCTTTGCAGAGAATGGCGCTGTCGCCGATCCAGACGTTCTCCTCGATGTGAACCGGCTCTCCCTGGCCCGGCGAAACCCGGTCATAGATGCCGTGCCAGTCCGAATCGGTGATGTAGGCGTGGCTTGCGATCATGCAGTTGTCCTCGATTCTGACTTCTGCTGCCGAGCTGATCCGCACCCCGGGACAGAGGAGAGCATAGTCGCCGATGACAATCTTTCCCTCCCCCTCCTGCCGGGGCCAGACCGAAAGCCGGATGCGGGCGTCCGGGGCCCCGACCACGGTCGGAAAGTCCCCTAGTGAGACCCGGGGGCCGAAGATCTCCACATACCAGGGCTTGATAAAGATGCCGCCCCTGCCCAGTCTATCGAACTGGGGCCGGAGAAACCGCTTTGCATAGAGGTGCTGAATCCGCTGATCCAGCTTTTTGAGAAGATAGGGGCGATGATCCCGCGTCATCGTTTTTCCCAGAACCTGTGGCTGAAAAGATCGTGGGCCGGGGTGAGGCGGTAGAGGGCATCTGCGGCCATCAATACGACCCCGTTGGTCCAGGTCGTCTTCTCCTCGGGCCAGACAGTCATGTCCGGAAAGGTGAAGCCGCACCAGTAGGAGCCATCCTCATACTGCTTGTCGCAGATCCACTGGAAGAGGATCTCGGCCTTGTCCCGGCTCTCCATCGCGCATAGGGCCAGACAACACTCCGCGCTCTCGGCAATCGTCACCCAGGGCCTGTCCGACACGCACCGCACCCCCATCCCCTTGACCACGAACTTCTTCCAGGATTTCTCCATTCGCCTTCTTGCCGCATCGCCCGTGACCGCGCCCGACAAGACCGGATAGAACCAGTCCATAGAGTAGCGGGATTTGGTCATGTTGAACAAAAACGGCTTTTCCGCGATCGCATGGGCCAGCCGGACCCGGGCCGCCTCCCATTCCGGAACCGATACCTGCAGGACATCCGCGATGGCAATTGCGCACTTCAGGCTCATGTGGATAGAGCTGGAACCGGTCAGCAGCGCCATCGGATCGATGTTGCCCTCCGTATCCTTTGACCAGAAGATCTCTCCGGACTCGGACTGCATCGACAGTGCGAAGTCGATGGCCTTCTGCATAGGCTTCCACATCCGCTTCAGAAAGTCGATGTCATTGGTGATTCGGTAATAATGGTAGAGGCCAGCCGCGATATAGGAGGACATGTTCGGGTCCTTGCGCGGTTGAACCGGAACCCCGTCCCTGTATTCGGCATACCAGCTTCCGTCTTCGAGCTGATGTCCGGCAAGCCAATGGAAAGCTTTTCGTGCGGCCTGGTAATACCCGCCGATGGTCAGACCCATTGCGGCCTCCACATGATCCCAGGGATCGGTCTTGTCTTTTGGTGACCAGGGGATTTCCCCGGAGGGATGTTGAGCCTGGGCGATCGCGCCGGCAACCGCGTCGATGGAGATGGGAGAGAACTGTTTTTTGGCAGAAGGATTGAAATTCATTTTTCGCTGCATCCTGATTTCAAAAAAGACCGGCTGTTACACCGGTCTTTTCATTGTTTCCATGTCCGAAACCGGCACAGCCAGTGCCGGAATCCCTATTCAAGCTGCGCTCTTATACTTTGTAACGCCGCCCTGTGCAAGCATAGAATCAACCTGATCCTGTAGATATCATACCAGAAGTTGAGATCGTTTGCGCATAATGAACAAAATTCATTTATTGACATTCTCTCCGATATTCGATATGGAAGTAGATGGATCGGGTGAGATATCAAACGCTTGTTTTTAGCCCCTGTTGTTTTGCCCCCTCTTTTGGTTTGAATAATGATCTTCGTGTTACGGAATGCCTTAAAATCTTTTATTCTTACTGAAAACAACCAGACCCGATTTTACGATCTTTGTAAACCCGGATCGACCGACAACTGCGAAAGGAGGAAAGGAATGGAAGTAACGCGCAGGAAGTTCATGCAGGTCTCGGGCGCGGCTGCGGCCGGTCTTGCCGTGGGGAGTCTCGGGTTCGACCTCTCCCCGGTCAAGGCCCATGCCCAGATGCTCAAGACCAAGTATGCCAGGGAGACCGGCACCATCTGCTGCTACTGTGCAGTGGGGTGCGGGGCTATCGTCCATACCAGCAAAAAGGGGGATGGCCGGGTGATCAACATCGAGGGGGACCCGGATCACGTGATCAACCGGGGGTCCCTCTGTGCAAAGGGGGCTGCCCTCTCTCAGCTTGTGGAGAACGAAAACCGGCTCACCCAGCCGATGTACCGGCCCCCATATGGCAAGGAGTGGCGGACCGTCTCTTGGGACTGGGCACTGACGCAGATCGCGCAGCGGGTCAAGGAGACCCGGGATGCCACATTCGAGAAGAAGAACGGAAAAGGGGAAGTCGTCAACCGTACCACCGGCATCGCGTCGGTCGGCAGCGCGGCCCTGGACAACGAGGAGTGTTGGACCTATCAGGCGCTGATGCGCGCCATTGGCCTGGTGTATATCGAACACCAGGCCCGGATTTGACACAGCGCAACTGTAGCGGCTCTGGCAGAGTCGTTCGGACGCGGCGCAATGACCAATCACTGGATTGATATCGCAAATGCCGACTGCATCCTCATCATGGGGAGCAACGCGGCGGAAAACCATCCCATCTCCTTCAAATATGTCACCAGGGCGATGGAGGAGGGCGCCACGCTCATCAGCGTGGATCCCCGCTTCACCCGGACCAGCGCAAAGGCCGACATCTACGCGGCCCTGCGCTCGGGAACGGATATCGCATTTCTGGGTGGAATGCTCAAATACATCCTGGACAACGATCTCATTCACAAGGATTATGTGGCCAACTATACCAATGCGGCCTTTCTGGTCAATCCGGCCTTCGGGTTCCATGACGGCCTCTTTACCGGCTACAACCCGGAAACCCGATCCTATGACAAGAGCACCTGGAGCTTCCAACTGGATGAAAACGGGGTTCCCAAAGTCGATCGGACCCTGCAGGACCCGAACTCGGTCTATCAACTGCTGAAAAAGCACTTTTCCCGCTACACCCCGGAGACGGTCTCTATGGTGACGGGAACTCCGGTGCCGGATCTGCTGAAGATCTACAAGACCTACAGCGCAACCGGTTCGGCAGGCAAGGCCGGCACCATCATGTATGCGATGGGGTGGACTCAGCACACGGTGGGGGTCCAAAACATCCGGACCATGGCCATGATCCAGCTCCTGCTGGGCAACATGGGTGTCGCGGGCGGCGGCGTCAATGCGCTTCGGGGCGAGTCCAATGTCCAGGGCTCCACGGATCACTGCCTGCTGTGGCACATCTGGCCCGGGTATCTCAAGACCCCGCGGGCTTCGGATTCATCCCTCAAGGTCTACAACGACAAATATACGCCCGTATCAAACGATCCGTTGAGCGCCAACTGGTGGCAGAACTATCCCAAATATTCGGTGAGCCTGCTCAAGTCCTTTTTCGGAGAGAAGGCCACAGCCGGAAACGATTTCGGATACGACTGGCTGCCCAGGGTGGATGATGGGAAGCACTACTCCTGGCTCGATCTCTTTGACGAGATGTATGAAGGGAACTTCAAGGGATTTTTCGCGTGGGGCCAGAACCCGGCCTGCAGCGGCGCGAACTCGAACAAGACCCGCCAGGCTATGGCCAACCTCGAATGGATGGTCAACGTCAACCTCTTTGACAACGAGACCGGCTCCTTCTGGAAGGGACCCGGCATGAAACCCTCTACCGTCAAGACCGAGGTCTTCATGCTGCCGGCCGCGGCCTTTGTGGAGAAAGAGGGAAGCATCACCAACTCCGGCCGATGGATGCAGTGGCGCTACAAGGGGCCCGAGCCTCTGGGCAACAGCCGGCCCGACGGCGACATCATCCTGGAGCTGGGCCACAAGATCAAGGAGATCTACAAAAACAGCGGAACCTTTCCCGAGCCGATCGCAAACCTCAAGTGGGATTACGAGACCAACGGCGCGTATGACGCGCACAAGGTGGCAAAGGAGATCAACGGCTATTTTCTGAAAGATACCGAGATCAAGGGAACAGTTTATAAAAAGGGGACTCTGGTGCCGAGCTTCGCGTTTCTGCAGGCGGACGGCTCCACCTCTTCGGCCAACTGGCTCTACTGCAACTCCTACACTGAAAAAGGTAACATGGCGGCCCGGCGGGGCACAAAGGACGCGGCCAATAACATCGGCCTATTTCCCGAGTTCTCCTGGTGCTGGCCTGTCAACCGGCGGATCATCTACAACCGCGCGTCCGTGGACCCCTACGGCAACCCGTGGGACGAGAAGCAGTGGGTCATCCGGTGGACCGGAGACAAGTGGGAAGGCGACGTGCCGGACGGCGGCTGGCCTCCGCTCTTCAATGCGGACGGGAGCCCCAACCCGAAAAGCAAGTTCCCCTTTATCATGCGCAAGCACGGCCACGGCCAGATATTCGGCCCGGGCCTTGCGGACGGGCCATTCCCGGAGCATTACGAGCCCCTGGAGTGCCCCCTGGACAAGAACCCCCTCAACGCCAAGCTGGTCAATCCTGTTGCAGCGCTCTACAAGGGAAAGATGGATCTCTACGCCACCTGCGACCCCCGCTTCCCCTATGTGGGAACAACCTACCGGGTGGTGGAGCACTGGCAGACCGGACTTATGACCCGTCCCCAGCCCTGGCTGATGGAACTGCAGCCCCAGGTCTTCGTGGAGATGAGCGAGGAGCTGGCCAAACTCAAGAGCATCGAAAACGGCGAGCGGGTGAAGGTCTCTTCGGCCAGAGGCGGGCTGGAGGCCACGGCCATCGTGACCAAGCGGTTCACCCCCTTCAAGATCGGGGATGCGATCGTCCATCAGGTGGGCCTGCCCTGGCACTACGGCTGGCTCTGGCCCGCAAGCGGAACCGAGGAGAGCGCAAACCTGCTGACGCCCTCCACCGGCGATCCCAACACCCGGATTCCCGAAACCAAGGCCTTCATGGTCAATGTCAGCAAGCTGTAAAGGAGGTGAGCCAAGATGAGCAAGTCCTTTTTCATCGACACGACGCGCTGCACGGCCTGCAAGGGGTGTCAGGTCGCGTGCAAACAGTGGCACGATCTGCCCGCAGAAGATACAGTCAACCGGGGCAGCTATCAGAACCCGGCCGATCTCACCTTCAACACCTACAAGCTGGTGCGGATGAAAGAAGAGGTGATCGACCGCGGGCTGAAGTGGCTTTTTTTCCCGGATCAGTGCCGCCACTGCTTTGACGCACCCTGCCAGAACGCGGCCGGCTACCCCGAGGCCATCTTCACCGACGAGATGACCGGAGCCGTGATCTATACGGCCAATACCAAGTCTCTGGATGCAGAGGAGATCATCGCCTCCTGCCCCTATGACATCCCCCGGAAGGCCGAGGACGGAACCCTGGCCAAGTGCGACATGTGCAACGACCGGGTCCACAACGGCCTTCTCCCGGCCTGTGTCAAGGCATGTCCCACCGGGACCATGAACTTCGGGGATCGGGAGAAGATGCTCGAACTGGCAAAATCGTCGCTGAGCCGGGTACAGCAGAAGTACCCCAGAGCGACGCTGATCGACGCGGGCGACATCCGGGCCCTCTTTCTGGTGGCCTATGATCCGCTCCTCTACCACCGTTCCGCAATGGCCGACGCGGGGCATCAGATCCCCATGACCCGGCAGATGGCTCTGCGCCGGATGTTCAAACCATTGACAAACTTCGTTCGGATGTAGCATAATCCGATTTCCGTTGAAACCGAGGGGAGGGCGCTGTGCTCTCCCCTTTCTGCTGAAATCCCAAGCAATCCGGCGTTAAAAGGAGCCTGCTCTTTTGACACCGGAGGAAGAGAAGCAATGACTGCATTCGACGACCAGAACAGTGTCCATACATTATTGAAACAGATCGCAGCCGCTGCCGAAGCCGTCAGGAACCTGCGGCCGGCCTACACCGATATCCTTTCCTTCTACGAACCGCTCTTTCTGGTGCAGGAGGCGGCAAAGCCGCAGCTTTTTGTCGAGCCGCTGCCGATTCCAGAGAATATTCTCCTCTTCAAACAGCGCGGCGCCCTTCCCCTCATCGATCCTGAAGAATTCTCCATCGACTTTGAAAAGAGCCCAGACATCTTTCGACAGGTTTGCCGGGTAGCTTCAGGATCGGCTCAGGCCATGCAGGCCGCGGGCGCTGAACTCGGGAAACGATTCGATGCCGGCGCCCTATATCCGGAACGCCTTTTCAAGGGTTTTTTCAAAACAGATGAAGCCGCTTTTGCCGAACTCGCGCAGGAATTGAACCTGGATCCGGAGCTGCTCGTCTTCCTCACCTACTCCAGCCTCTTCCCCTCCATTTCCCTCTGTGCGGAAAAGCTGTCCGGCCATCTTGCGGAGGACGAGCCCTGGGAGAAGGGGTACTGCCCCATATGCGGAAACCTGCCGGGACTGTCGATGCTGAAGGGAGATGGAGAGCGCTCCTTTGCATGCAGCTTCTGCGGACACGAGTATCCGGGAAAGCGGATCTTCTGCCCCTTCTGCGAGACGACCGACAGCAGCAGACTTCAGTACCTTTTTTCCGATGCGGAGCCGGAGTACCGGGTGCATCTCTGCGACGCTTGCAAACGGTACGTCAAGACCGTTGACTGTCGGGAGATCTCCCGCCCCTTCTACGCACCCCTGGAGCAGATCTGCACCCTCCATCTCGACATGGTCGCACAGGAGCGGGAATACAGAGGCGGGGGCCGCTTCTTCTCCCCGGCCGGATAATCCTCCGGTTCTTTTGCGATAAATGTCATTTATCGGATGCTCATTAGTTTCCTGAATTCCATTTATATTTTTCACTTTACTTTAAAAACAAATTCTTCTATTGTAACGATACCAGCGTCGGCATCCGCACCGCACTGTTTTCATCCAACCGCACCAAGGAGGTCTCAATGGAAAAAGAGAAGAAACAGTTTTATGATAAGTTAGAGGAAAAAGGCGTCTCGCGTCGGGATTTCATGAAATATTGTACCTTCCTCACCGCGACCATGGGGCTTTCGGCCTCCTATGTGACGAAGGTGGCCGATGTCTTTGCCGCGCCGGCCCAGCGGCCCCCGGTGATCTGGCTCCACTTCGGAGAATGCACGGGCTGCTCCGAATCGATGCTTCGCTCCACCTATCCCTACCCGGACGACCTGGTGCTGGAGATCCTCTCGGTGGAGTACCATGAGACGATCATGGCCGCATCCGGTGAGCAGGCCGAAGACAACCTCCACTCCGCGATGAAGAAGTATGACGGGAAGTACATCTGCGTGGTGGAGGGGGCCATCCCCACCAAATACAACGGTGCATACGGCAAGATCGCAGGAAGGACTTTCCTCGAAATCGGACAGGAGGTCTGCCCCAAGGCCGCGGCAGTGATCGCGATCGGCAACTGCGCGAGCTTCGGCGGGATTCAGGCGGCCGCGCCCAATCCGGGCGGCTACAAGGGCGTGGGTGAGGCCCTCAACATCAAGCCGGTCAACATTCCGGGATGTCCCCCCAACCCGGTCAATTTCGTGGGAACCGTGGTCAACTATCTCCTGCTGGGCAGGCTGCCCAAGCTCGACAACCTGAACCGCCCCATATTTGGCTACGGCAAGACCGTTCACGACCAGTGCCCCCGGCGCTCCCATTACGAATACGGCGAGTTCGTGGAGGAGTTCGGCTCCGAAGAGGCCGCGATGGGCTACTGCCTCTACAAGCTCGGCTGCAAGGGCCCGGAGACCTTCAACAACTGCCCCGTGGCCAAATACAATGACGGCACGAGCTGGCCAGTCGAGGCCGGCCACCCCTGCATCGGATGCAGCCAGCCCGGGTTCTGGGACAAGATGACGCCCTTTTTCGAAGAACTCTAACAGAAGCGAAAGCCGCATAGATACCGCCAAGGAGGAAGCGAATGGCTAAAAGAATCGTTGTCGATCCGATTACGAGAATAGAAGGACACCTCCGCATCGAGGTTGAGGTGGAAAACGGGAAGGTGAAGAACGCCTGGAGTTCGGCCAACATGTTCCGGGGCATCGAGATGATCCTGCAGGGCCGCGATCCCAGAGATGCGCCGCTCTTCACCCAGCGCTCCTGCGGGGTCTGCACCTATGTCCACTACCTCTCATCGGTGCGGGCCGTGGAGGCCGCAGTCGGCGTCGAGATCCCCAAAAACGCCCGGCTGATCCGGAACCTGCTCCACGGAGCCCAGTTCCAGCACGATCATATCGTCCATTTCTACCATCTCCACGCGCTCGACTGGGTCGATGTGGTGGATGCCCTGAAGGCGGACCCGAGCAAGACCGCAACCCTGTCCTCGAACGTCAGCGATGCCCCCTGGGGCGGCGCACCCTACTACAAACAGGTACAGCAGCGCCTCCAGACCTTTGTGGACAGCGGCCAGTTGGGCCCCCTGAACAATGCGTACTGGGGCCACTCCGCATACAAACTCTCCCCCGAGGCCAACCTCATGGCCGCGGCCCACTATATCGAAGCCTTGCGCCTCCAGTCCCGCGCTGCCCGGATGCACGCCATCTTCGGGGCCAAGAACCCGCACCTCCAGTCTCTGGTGGTGGGCGGCGTCACCAGTGTCAGGGACATGCTCAAGCCGGACCGGATCGCGGAGTTCAAGCACATCTGGAAGGAGACCCAGGAGTTCGTGGAGCGGGTCTACATCCCGGATCTGCTGACCGTGGCCTCCCATTACAAAGATTGGGGCGCGATCGGCGGCACCACCAACTTCCTGGCCTGGGGAGATCTGCCCCAGAGCGAGAAGGAGCCGGAAAGCCTCTTTCTCCCCAGAGGCGTCATCTTCGACCGGGATATCGGCAAGGTAATGGCCGCGGATCAGGAGAAGGTGGCAGAGCATGTGACCCATGCCTGGTACGAGGATGGAGAGGCCAGACATCCGTATCAGGGGGAGACCAGACCGAAACACGGCGACTACGAGACCGGCGGAGAGAAGGGGAGTTGGGAGTTCGGCGAGGCCAAGACCGGAAAATACTCATGGTTCAAGGCGCCCCGGTACGAGAACAGAGCCTGCGAGGTGGGACCCTTGGCCCGGGCACTGGTGGCTTACGGCACCGGGAACAAGGCATTCAAGGATGTGGTGGACCGCACCTTGAAGCACCTCGATGTTCCGGTCACCGCGCTCTTCTCCACCTTGGGGCGGACCGCGGCCCGGGGGCTGGAGACCATGGTCATCGGCAACGCGATGGAGGGGTGGATCGACGAGCTGGTGGAAAACATCAAGAGCGGCGACACCAAGACCTACCAGTCCTGGGAGATGCCGGACAAGGGGATGGGCTATGGGCTGAACGACGTGGCCCGGGGCGCGCTGGGCCACTGGATCGAGATCGAGAACAAGAAGATCAAGAACTACCAGTATGTGGTTCCCTCCACCTGGAACCTGGGCCCCCGGTGCAAGGGCGGGGTTGTGGGCCCCTTGGAGGAGGCGCTCATCGGCACGCCCATCGCAGATCCCAAGCGGCCCCTGGAGATTCTGCGGACCGTTCACTCCTTCGACCCCTGCATCGCGTGCGGGGTGCATGTGATCGATCCGGACTCCAACGAGGTCTATAAGATCCGGGTCAGTTAAAGAATTCCCACATTTCCCCCGGCATTTTCCGGCCGGGGGAAACCCCGGACCACTCCTTGCAAATTTCTGCCGAGGAACTTCCATTTCAACTGGGGGGAATATGGATATCGGTTTTCTGCCCTACCGCTTCTATCGCAGCTTTCTGAAGGCGATCCTGCGCCGGCCCCTGGGCGCAGTGCTGATCATCGGCCTGATCACCCTTGCCTTCGGCCTCTTTCTTCCCCGCCTCGCCTTCCGGACCACGGTCTACGACTTTGTCATAGAGGATCACCCGGCCGCGGTCGCGCACGAGGAATTCAAGGAGCGCTTCGGCTCCGACGAGATCATCCGGGTGGTGATCGAGGCCCAGGACATCTTTGAACCGGAGACATTTGCCGCGGTCCAAGCGGTCAGTAGCGAGATGCGGGCCATCGAAGGCGTGCGCCGGATCATCGGGCTTCCGGGTATCAAAAAGGATGTGGAGGGGGCAGAGGAAAAGAGCCTCGAGGAATTTGCCGCGCTGGTCAAGCCGGTGCGCCTCTTCTACGGCAACATCCTCTCTCCGGATGAGCGGACCACCGCGCTCACCCTGATCCTGTCCGAGGGCGCGGACCGGGACCGGGTGATCCGGGAGGTCGATCGAATCATGGAGGCAGCCGCAGCGCCGCTC
>JAABSZ010000136.1:0-10690 GCA_011390135.1 Desulfobacteraceae bacterium
ACTTTCCGGTCCACCACCCCCAGCAGATCGAGTACCTGAGCATGGGTGACGGCATCGTCTGCAAAGGTGAGCACCTGATCCAGAAGGCTCAGGCTGTCTCTGACACTGCCGTCGGCCTCCCGGGCCACCAGCCACAAACTTTCATCGTCGATCACCACCCCTTCCCGCCGGCAGAGGTCCGCCAGATGCGCATGCAGGGATCGGGTATCGACCCGCCGCAGGTCGTGGCGCTGGCATCTGGAGAGGATGGTGATGGGGATCTTGTGGGGCTCGGTGGTGGCAAAGAGGAACATCACATGGGGGGGCGGCTCCTCCAGGGTCTTGAGCAGCGCATTGAAGGCCGGGGTCGAGAGCATGTGAACCTCGTCGATGATGTAGATCTTTTGTCGGCTGTGGGCCGGGAGATATTTGCTGTTCTCCCGCAGCTCCCGGATGTGGTCCACCCCGTTGTTGGATGCGCCGTCGATCTCGAAGACATCGGCCGCGCCCCCGGCCGTGATCTCCTTACAGGAGCGGCACTCGTTGCACGGCGTCGGCGCAGGCCCCTTCTCGCAGTTGACGGCCTTGGCCAGAATCCTTGCAATGGTGGTCTTGCCCGTTCCCCGGGGGCCGGCAAAGAGGATCGCGTGCGCGACCCGGTCCGCTTCGATGGCATGGGCCAATGTCCGGGTGACATGCTCCTGTTTGACGACCTCGTCAAAGGTCTGGGGACGGTACTTCCGTGCTAGGACGAGATAGGACATGGAATGAATGCTTAATTTTTTGCTGCTGGTATCGGCCTAAGGGTAAATGGCGGAGAGAGAGGGATTCGAACCCTCGGTGCCGCTTTTGACAGCACACACGATTTCCAGTCGTGCACCTTCGGCCAGCTCGGTCATCTCTCCGGCTTGATAAGTCCTGCGGGTGTTTCTGCGGGCATTAAAAGCCGCATGTAAAGCGGAATCCTTTTGGCGGAGAGGGTGGGATTCGAACCCACGATCCCGGTTTAAGCCAGGATACCGCTTTTCGAGAGCGGGGCCTTCAGCCGCTCGGCCACCTCTCCGACTCATTTTGTAAGAAAAGAAACTTAAACTTTTCCAAACCGTTTGTCAATGATCTTTTCAAAAAATTCTCTTGAACTCCGAAGGGCTTTCCTGTAACAATGTTTCTTTTGATGAAACCCGGGGCGGTCTTCCATCGGGTTCGAGCATCACCTGCCCGAATCGGAAAAACCGCCTTTTTTCAACCGAATAAGGATAAAAAAACATGGCAGATGTCTTCCCTTTTCCGGGAATTCTATACAATCGGGAAGTGATCGACGACCCTTCCCGGGTAACGACCCCGCCCTATGACGTGATCTCCGAAGCCGAGCAGGACATCTTCTATGAGCGTCATCCCAACAACATGATCCGGCTGATCCTTCAAAAACGCCTTTCCGGAGAGGATACGGACGGCCCCCGCCACAGAAGGGCCGCGGAATCCTTCAAAGAATGGATGGCCTCCCACGTCCTGATCCAGGACCAGACACCCGCATTCTATCTGACCGGCGTGGAATTTCCAACAGGAGATCAGAAGGTCCGGCGCTTCGGCCTCATCGCATCGGTGCGGTTGGAGCCCTTTTCCAGAGGCATTATTCTGCCCCATGAGCGCACCTTCTCCCGGGTGAAATCGGAGCGGCTTGCGCTGATGAAGCAGTGCCACACCAATTTCAGCCCGATCTTCTCCCTCTATTCCGATACCGAAGACATTCTGGAGAAGCTAAAGACTGCGGCCCTGGACCTGAAGCCCGACATGGACTTCACCGACACCGCGGGCCACCGCCAGACCCTGTGGCGGATCACCGACCCGGATGTCCACGAGGAGATCCAAAAGAAGATGGCCGGAAAGCCTATCTTCATCGCGGACGGCCACCACCGGTACGAGACGGCCCTGAGCTACCGGGACTGGCTGGCCCAAAAGACCCCCGGCTTTACCGAAGATCATCCCGCGAACTTCATCATGATGTATCTCTCGAGCATGCAGGACCCTGGGCTTCTGGTGCTGCCGGCCCACCGGATGATCAAGACTGCTCTCCCGGAGCGGCGGGCCAAGATGCTGGCCGATGCCCGGGACTTCTTCGATATCGAGTCGGTTCCCCTCAACGGCGCAGGGCCAAAGGCGGCCGGCCCCTGCATGGAAAAGATCGAAGGCCGGAGCCGGGAGCATGCCATCGGCCTCTTTATGAAGGATCAGCCCGAATATTACACCCTTACCCTGAAGCCGGGAGTGATGGGAAAACTCTTCGGCGGCGAGATCGAGCCGGAACTGCGGGATCTGGATGTGACGGTGCTGACCCGGCTGCTGCTGGTCCGCCTGCTGGGATTGGGGGAGGAGGATCTGGACAATGAGCGGCTTCTCACCTATTCGAGCCGTGCGGAAGAGGCCGTCGGAAAGACCCTCTCCGGCGAGTGCGACATGACCTTTCTGCTCAACCCGACCCGGATCGAACAGGTGCGGAAGGTGGCCGAAAACCGGCTGATCATGCCGAGGAAATCGACCTATTTCTACCCCAAGGTGATCACGGGGCAGGTTATCAAGTCTCTGCTTCCCTAACGGTCTTCAGCCGCATCCGGCTCGGGCTCAGTTTGAGATGCCTTTTGCTCGGCCTCAGCCGCATCCGGCTCGGGCTCGGGCTCAGTTTGAGATGCCTTTTGCTCGGCCTCAGCCGCATCCGGCTCGGGCTCCGGCTCAGTTTGGGATGCCTTTTCCTCGGCCGGACTCCGGGCCCCGGCGCCGGAGAACATGGCCGCTACCGCCTCGGTATAGCGTCCATCCTTATTATAGATGAAAAGGGCGGGCTCGATCCGCATTCCGGGCTGCGCGCCCCGGGTTCCGGTGACGAGAACCAGCCGGCCCTGGTCCCCCTGCCGGGAGTAGATTACCTGCAGGATCTTGGGCTCGATGCCGGCCCCGGTCATGCTGCTGAGAAGTTCCCCTGCGCGAGGGGCCGGATAGACCACGGAAAACCGTCCCCCGACGCGCAGGAGGCGCCGGGCCGTCTCCAGCAGTTCGGGCAGGGTGATCCGGATCTCGTGGCGGGCCGCGGCCCGCTCGTCCTCCGGGTTGATCCGCCCCGATCCGACCTTTCTGAAGGGCGGATTGGACACGATATGATCCAAGGGACCTCCGAATCCGTCTGCCCGGAGTTCCCGCATATCGGCACACCGAATGAAAAGCCGGTGAGACAGGCCGTTTTGGGCAGCATTCCGCTGCGCCAGCCCGGCAAGCCCCGGCTGGATCTCCGCGCCGTAGATCCGGATATCGGGATGGAGGGCCGACAGCAGCAGCCCGATAATCCCGCTCCCGCAGCCGAGATCGAGGATTCGCGCGGTCTTCCGGGGCCGGACATGATGTGCCAACAGCACAGCATCCACAGAGAACCGGTATCCGGATCGGCGCTGCAAGACCTTTATGCGGCCATTGAAAAAGGTGTCTTGGGTGAGATCCTCTTCCGGGTCTATCACGCCAGGGGCCCGATTTTAAAGCGGATCTCCCGGACCCGTGCCCCCTCCAGCGTGCTGTTGAGCCGCTCGATGATCCCCTGCCGGTGAAAGCAGAGTTCCTGCATCCCCGAGGAGTGGGCCACCCGCACGAAGAGGGTCTCCTCTTTGAATGCCTCGGGCCGGGTGTATGCCGCAACCGCATCGCCTGCCGCATCGGGCCAGATATCCCAGATCCGGCTCATGGCGTCCCCCACCTCCCGAAGTCGCGGGGAAAGCAGATCCGGAATCATCTGTCCCAGAGCGACCGGGGCCGCTGTTCTCTTTCTTTTTCCAGCCATAACGGAGGAAAGAATACCGGAGGTAAAGGGACATTGTCAAGAGGAGATCGGTTCCGTAGCAGGCCGGGCAATCCTCCTGATCCGGACCGATCCGGAGAAAGCCGACAGATGAAAGGCGGTTGACATCTTCATCGTGATATCGTACATTTTTGATTGTACATGTACAGGAGGTGCGTCATGGAAGCCATCACTTATACAAACGCCCGGCAGAATCTCGCGAAAACAATGGAAAAGGTCTGCCAGGATCATTCACCGGTAATTATCACCCGAAAAAAATCCGATTCAGTCGTCATCATGTCTCTCGAGGACTATAAAGCGATTGAAGAGACCGCGTATCTTCTGCGTTCTCCGAAAAACATGAGACGGCTGATAGAATCCATATCCCAGCTCGAGAATGAGGAAGGAACGGAAAGAGACCTGATCGATTGAAACTCATTTTCTCTGATCATGCATGGGAGGATTATCTTTTCTGGCAGAAAACCGACAAAAAAACCCTCCGCCGGATCAACCTCCTTATAAAGGAAACAAAGCGCACTCCATTTGAAGGGATCGGAAAACCAGAGCCTCTTAAACATGGGTTTTCGGGCTACTGGTCCCGTCGGATCAACGATGAGCATCGTTTCATTTATAAAGTGACCGATGATTCGATTCATATTGCCCAGCTTCGATATCACTACTGATCTCCCCTGCCGGCGACATACCCGTCAATGAACGATACCCCGCCTTACGTTTTTCCTTGACTTGGCAGCGGCAAATGATTAGAACATATTGAATTTGAATATTTTAATCCAACCTTATGAAAGCAGGAAAAAATCATGTCTTGGGATTGGGAAAAGCTGAAAACACAGCAGCAGAAAAAAGGCGAGCTTCCTCCGCAGTTAGAGGATCTCTTCAAAAAATTCAACCAGTTCAAAATGCCGGGAGGTTTCTCCATCATCGTGGTCCTGGTGGTTCTTGCCCTGCTCCTCGGCTCCACCATGTTCTATACGGTGGCGGTGGACGAAGTGGGCGTGGTGCAGCGGTTCGGCAGGTATGTGCGCCAGACCAACCCGGGCCTCAACTTCAAGCTCCCCATGGGGATCGAGAGGGTGACCAATGTCAAGGTGCGGCGGATCTACAAAGAGGAGTTCGGCTTTGAAACGCTGCGGGTTGAGGGCGGGAACACAAGAGTGCCCAGAGGCTCGGACGAAAACAGCACCTCGCTCATGCTCACCGGCGACCTCAATGTGGCGGTGGTCCCTTGGATCGTCCAGTACCGGATCAAAGACCCCTACAATTATCTCTTCAAGGTGGCGGATGTGACCCAACTGCTTCGGGACATGTCCGAATCCTCCATGCGCCTTGTGGTGGGGGATCGAAGCATCAACGAGGTGATCAGCAAGCGGGAGGAGATCGCACAGGAGTCGAAAGCGGTGCTGCAGCAGGAGCTGGATCAGGCCGAAACCGGCATCCATGTGGAGACCATCGAGATGAAGCGGACCAACGTCCCCGGCCCGGTGCAGCCCTCCTTCAACGAGGTGAACCAGGCGACCCAGGATCGGGAGAAGCTGATCTACGAGGCCCGGGAGGAGTACAACAAGGTCATCCCGTCTGCCCGGGGTGAAAAGGACCAGATCATCAAGGGCGCAGAGGGGTACAAGCTGGAGCGGGTCAACCGGGCTCAGGGCGATGCGGCCCGATTCAAGAGCCTCTATGCGGAGTATCAAAAGGCCCCGGAAGTCACCCGAAGGCGCCTCTATCTGGAGAGCATGAAGACCGTTCTTCCCAATATGGGGGAAAAATATATCGTGGATGAAGGACAGAAGAACCTTCTGCCGCTGTTGAACCTCGGCAGGAAGGAGGGACAATAGAAATGAAAATCAAAGGTATTGCACTGGTTGTGCTGGTACTCGCGGTGCTGCTTCTTTTTTCTTCGGCATATGTCGTGGATGAGACCGAGCAGGTGGTGGTGACTCAGTTCGGAAAAGTGGCCGGGGACCCGAAGGTGGAGCCGGGCCTCTATTTCAGAACCCCCTTTATCCAGAAGATCAACTTCTTCCCCAAGAACCTGCAGATGTGGGATGGGGACCCGGGGCAGATCCCGACGCTGGACAAGACCTATATATGGGTGGATGCCTTTGCCCGGTGGAAGATAGTCGATCCGATCAGCTTTTTTCAGACCATCGGGACAATGTTCGGCGCGATGAGCCGGCTGGATGACATCATCGACCCTGCGGTGAGAAACCTGATCACCTCCTACCCGCTCATCGAGGCGGTTCGGAAGAGCAACCGGGAGCTGAACATCACTGAGCTGGGGCTGGAGGATGAGGAGGAAGTGGAGGAGAAGAAGGCCGCGTATAAGATCACAACGGGCCGGATGATCATCACCCAGGAGATTTTGAAGCAGGCCCAGCCCAAGCTCGACCTGTTCGGCATCGAGCTGGTCGATGTGAAGATCAAGCGGATCAATTATGTAGAGCAGGTGCAGAACTCGGTCTACGGAAGAATGATCGCGGAGAGAAAGCAGATCGCGGAAAAGTTCCGCTCCGAGGGAAAGGGAGAGGCCAGGCGGATTATCGGTGACAAGGAACGGGACCTGAAGCAGATCCTGTCAGAGGCTTACGAAGAGGCCCAGGAGATTCAGGGAGAGGCCGATGCCGAGGCGATTCGGATCTATGCCGAAGCCTATGGCGTCGATCCGGAGTTCTACTCTTTTATGCGGACTCTTGAAATCTATACGGAATCTCTGGATAAGAGCAGCTCGCTGGTCCTCTCCACCGATTCGGAACTCTTCAAATATCTCAAGCAGTTCGACGTACAGTAACTCCAGAGAATCGACACCCGGCGCCGTCGAAATGAAATGCCATCGACGGGCCGGGTGTTTTCATGAGATCCTTCAGGAAGAAACGAGGGTTCATCTTCTATTTACCCTTTCTTCGCTGATGCCGCGTACGAGCGAGAAGTTTTCTGTGCTTGTGACGTCTCATCTTCTTTCTGCGTTTTTTGATGACGCTGCCCAAATGACCACCTCCTTTTCTTTTTATTTGCTTCGAAAAGCCTTACAATACTAATATCGGTTTACGGTTTTTTCAAGCTTTTTTATGGATTTTCAATCAGAAAACAGATACGGCCGGAAAACGGATACCGCGTCATGATCATGGAAAAGAAAGAGCTTCGACACTTTGACGGGGATCAGCTCCGGGATGTCAATGACGCAGTGGCAATGGCCGAGGAACTCGTCTGCAACCATTACAAGATGTCGGACAACCAGTGGCTGCGGTTGCGCTACGACATCCGGACACTTGCAGATCTTTCCGGAGAAGAGATCGTTTACGGCCCATTTGCCCAGGTGATCCGTTACGAGGGGAAGCCCAAGGGGATCTCTCTGGGCTCTTTGACCTATGATTTCTACAAGATCTGCCTCCAGGACCATTGCATCCTGCTGGCGCTGGCCCAGGAAACGCCCGTCAGTCAGGCCCTTAGGGTCGAAATCTTTCCCTTTCTGCTCTATATCATCACCCATGAGCTGGTCCATGTGGTGCGCTTCTGCAGATTCCTGCAGAATTTCAACGCATCCGCAAAGGAGCGCCAGGAGGAGGAGATTCGGGTTCACAGCTTCACCCGGCTGATCCTGGAACCGGTCAAAGTATCCCGAATGGATGCGGTCTTCCGCTTCTACGACCGGTGGCATCCGATGATGGATCAGCTCTCCTGAAGAGCCGTTCCCGAATCATTCGGCCCCTTGACGGCCTTTAAGACGAAAAGTGGACCGAGTGGACAAAATGGACATAGTGGCGGCCGTACCTCCCAAGACCTTTTCCCGGAATCTTCATTTCCAAAATTCACCAAGTCCTTTACGTCTTTTGGGTCCTTTGTCCTTTCAAAAAAAACTGACCCACCCATCCTTGACAACGGAAAAACCGGCCATATATTTCTGTTGGTTCTGCGGAGCCGCAAACAATCCAATTGTTTCCGACTTTACCATCGAGGCAGGATGATCGAGCAATATGAAAGGTAAAAGCGGAGACGAAATACAGCAAAAAAATCGGGTTTTAAAAAAAGTAATACCAATAGAATTTTTACGCCCTGAAATTGTTCGTCCATTATAGAAGAACAGCCCATTATCGAAGGACAGGAGGTTTAGAGAAAATGCCCATCTACGAGTATGAATGCACCCAGTGCGGAAAGGTCGAAGAAGCGTTGCAGAATTTCTCCGATGACCCGCTCACCCAGTGCAAACACTGCTCGGGAACGCTTCACAAGCTCATTTCCCAGAGTTCCTTCCACCTGAAAGGCTCGGGATGGTATGTGACCGATTACGCCAATAAATCCCGAGGCGATTCCCCACCCGCGGAGGGCGGCAAGACCGAGAGCAAGACCGATTCTTCCAAAAGCGACGAAGGATCGTCGAAGAAATCGGAGTCTTCAACGCCGTCGTCTGACGCATCAGGGACCAGCTCATCATAGGGCCGGAAATCTCCCCTTTTGAATCGGGGATTCGGCCGACACCCTTATTTGCAAATTGAATCCCATTTAAAGGGAGTGAATCCATTCCGTTTAAAAAGTCACGGGTATTCATTTTCCAATATTTCTTTTAATATATTGAAACCATTTAGAAAAAGGAGAAGGTAGACCATGAATCTGAAACCGTTGCAGGATCGCATCTTGGTAAAGCGCGTCGAAGAGGAGCAGACCACCAAAGGCGGGATCATCATTCCCGACACCGCAAAAGAGAAGCCTGCCGAGGGCAAAATCGTGGCCGTTGGTTCCGGCAAGACCGCTGATGACGGCAAGAAGATCGCGCTTGAGGTCAAGGTCGGGGATCGGGTGCTTTTCGGCAAGTATTCCGGCTCCGAGGTCAAGATCGAAGGAGATGAGTATCTTATCATGCGCGAGGATGACATTCTCGGCATTATCGAATAAAAGAGGATCCCGATCCCGCATCTGCGAAAATAAATAATCGGATTTTTTAAAATATTTAAGTAAAGAATTATTGATTACGGAGGAATAGAAAACATGGCCAAACAGATCAAGTATGACAGCAAAGCCCGCGAGTCGATGCTCAAGGGCGTTCAGACCCTGGCGGACGCCGTGGTTGTAACCCTGGGACCCAAGGGCAGAAACGTCGTCATCGACAAATCCTGGGGCTCCCCCACTGTTACCAAAGACGGCGTGACCGTGGCCAAGGAGATCGAGCTGGAGGACAAGTTCGAGAACATGGGCGCGCAGATGGTCAAGGAAGTGGCCAGCAAGACCAGCGACATGGCTGGTGACGGAACCACCACAGCGACGGTTCTGGCCCGCGCGATCTACGAAGAGGGTCAGAAGCTGGTCGCGGCCGGCGTCAACCCCATGGCACTCAAGCGCGGCATCGACAAGGGCGTCGAGGCCATCATCAAAGAGCTGCGCAGCATCAGCAAGCCGACCAAGGATCAGCGGGAGATCGCGCAGGTGGGAACCATCTCCGCGAACAATGACGAGACCATCGGCAACATCATCGCCGAGGCCATGAACAAGGTCGGCAAAGAGGGCGTCATCACGGTCGAAGAGGCCAAAGGCATGGAGACCACCCTGGACGTGGTCGAGGGTATGCAGTTCGACCGCGGATATCTCTCCCCCTACTTTGTGACCGACCCCGAGAAGATGGTCGCGTCTCTGGAAGATCCCTTCATCCTGATCAATGAGAAGAAGATCAGCAACATGAAGGACCTGCTGCCGGTGCTGGAGCAGACCGCGAAGATGGGCAAGCCCCTGATGATCATTGCAGAGGATGTTGACGGCGAAGCTCTGGCCACCCTGGTGGTCAACAAGCTGAGAGGAACCATTCAGGTTGCGGCCGTAAAGGCCCCGGGATTCGGGGATCGGCGCAAGGCCATGCTGGAGGATGTCGCGATTCTGACCGGCGGTGTCGTGGTCTCCGAGGATGTGGGCCGGAAGCTGGAGAGCATCACCATCAACGATCTGGGTCAGGCCAAGCGGATCTCCATCGATAAAGACAACACCACCATCGTGGACGGCGCGGGCGAGCGCGGTGCTTTAGAGGGCCGGGTCAAGCAGATCCGGGCACAGATCGAAGAGACCACATCCGATTACGACCGTGAGAAGTTGCAGGAGCGTCTGGCCAAGCTGATCGGCGGCGTTGCGGTGATCAATGTGGGCGCGGCAACCGAGACCGAGATGAAGGAGAAGAAGGCCCGTGTCGAGGATGCGCTCAATGCGACCCGTGCGGCCGTGGAAGAGGGCATCGTCCCGGGCGGCGGCGTGGCTCTGGTCCGCTGCGTCAACGTTCTCCAGGATCTCAAGCTCGAAGGCGAAGAGGCACTCGGCATCAAGGTTCTCGCCCGTGCAATGGAAGAGCCCCTGCGGCAGATCGCCAACAATGCCGGTTTCGAGGGTTCTGTAGTGATCGACAAGGTGAAGAATTCCGAAGGCGCAATGGGATACAATGCAGACAAGAACGTATATGAGGACCTGATCGCGGCCGGCGTCATCGACCCGACCAAGGTGGTCCGCTTTGCGCTTCAGAATGCGGCCAGCGTGGCCTCTGTCATGCTGACCACCGAGGCCATGATCGCAGACAAGCCCGAGGATAAGTCGGACATGCCTCCGATGGGCGGCGGCGGAATGGGCGGCATGGGTGGAATGGGCGGCATGGGCGGAATGATGTAATGTAATTCCCCCAATGTAGCACCCCTGTACTTTGCTTGAGATCCCCCGGCTCCGAAAGATGTCTTTTTTCGGGCCGGGGGATTTTTTTTAGGTGATTTCCGGAAATGAAGATCCCGGCAAAGCGCTCAGGATTTCGCCCCCCACCCTATCCACTCCGTCCATTCTGTCCTTTGCGTCCTTTGCGTCCTTTTTGTCCTTTTTAAAAGGGGATTTTGATTCCGGAAAATCGCCCTATGCGGTCGC
>JAABSZ010000137.1:0-10642 GCA_011390135.1 Desulfobacteraceae bacterium
GCCAGTTTTCTGCTGTTGATCGTATACTGGGCATGGGAGCCGAAGATGGCCAGGAGGCAAAGAACGACGATGCGAATCTCGATATCGTTCGGGCTGACGCCGAGCAGGAGGGCCATTGGATCGAGTTGACCGATGGTTATAAAGGTCATAAAGGCCTCGATGAACCAATATACCACTGCCAGGCCGAACGCGATGACCCCCATGTGATCGGTAAGATTCAGCCGCTTTTTATTGGCATTATCCATGCCGCTATCTTTCCTTTGAAAAGGATGATATCATTGACCTCCATTGAATCCCAAAAGTTAAGGGATAATTTATCCATGTGTAGGAGAATTGGATGGGTCTGTCAATATGTTTGTGCTACATTGAAAAGAGCTTTTAGCATCGGCGCGGATCATGAAGGTGAAATTGCGAGATGGAACTAGCCGGGGATTTACCCTTATCGAGGTTTCGGCAGTGCTGATTATAATCGGTATTCTCAGTACACTTCTGGTGAGTCGGATTCCATTGAATTCCGAGAACGATCTTCGGGCAGAAGCTGAGATTCTGACCGCCCACATCCGATATGTGACCCTTCTGGCCCTCAGCAATGATCAGGATCAATGGAGCATTGCGTTTACCGGAGGCAGCTATTCTTTGGAAAAAAACAGCAGCTCCGAAACGGTTTTCCTCCCTGGCGAAAATGACAATACACACACCCTTTCCAGCGGGATTTCCATCACCGTTGGTGTCGAACCCCTTCTGTTTCAAATCGGAACCGGCCCTACAGCCGATTATACCATAACTTTGAAAAATGAGAATGCAGTGACTCGGACGATCACTGTCCACAAAGAAACAGGATATGTCGAATAGATGCTCCCGTCAGAGAACTTGAACCGAAAAGGATTTACACTTGTTGAGATCATCCTTGCCCTGATGATCGCCTCAATCATGGCGGGATTTCTCACCGTCTATTTTGACGTATCGTTTCAAAATGGCGGGGCCGCGGTTTCCAATCTGCAGGGATCCCTTCAGCTTCATTCCGTGATGGAAAAGATTACTACAGACTATTCCAACAATATGACATGGAAAACGGCAAATCGATATAGACCCGGGGCAATGATCATGACATCCGGCGTGATCTTGGAGGTGGATGAAATCAATGAATGCATCAGTGGAACCATAAATCCGACATTCCCGGGTGATGATGGGGGCTGTAAATGGAAAAACCCAACGGATACTACCATTACAACGCTGTTACAGATGCTTGATGCAAATGTTACGGCCAAAGCTTACTCCTGGTTTGATGGAACCCAATACATCGATGATTATATCGTCACAGCCAAGTCTGTGGAATTCAATGAGCAGACGGCAGGCTCGGGCAATTATGAGGAGGTAAACGGCCCTGATCCTCCCAATATTTTAAAAGTAACCCTTTCCAGTAAGAACGGGGAGCAGTTGACAGCCTATTTCCCGGAACCCTGAAAAGGCAGCAGTGGAGCAGTGGATGGATCGGATGAAGATTTATTATCGGACAAGAGCTGGTTTTACTCTCCTCGAAGTGGTGGCTTCCATTGTTTTGATCGCAATTGTAAGCATGATTGCAGCGGCCGCTGTGGTCTATGTTGCACGAGGTTTCGTTCTGGTCAGCACCGGCACGGAAATTGCCCGGAATGTCCATATTGCCACTTCGCGAATCATTAAAGAGCTTGAATCCCTCGATTCGATTTCATCCGCTTCCGGCAATGCTCTCTCCTATACGATTGACGTTTCAGGCTACACACTCTCCTATGATGGTGCGACCCTTTTCCTGGATTCGAACCCATCGAATGGCCCCGTTCCTCTATTAAAGGGCTTTTTTGACAACAGTTCCTTCCAGTTCCGATACCTCGATTCCTTTGACGATACGACCACTTCAACTACCGCTACCGAAATGGTGGAGATCTGGATGAAAATGGATCTGGGCAACGGGTCTTCGGTCGAATTTACAACCCGTGTTTTTTTGAGGAATCTATGAGAAGGCTACCTGAAGGAGAGATCGGCAACCGCAGCGGTATCGTTCTGGTCGGTCTGATTGCCGCCATTATGATATGCGCCATCCTCGGTATTGCCATCATTACCCTCAGCACCTCGTCGGCCTATATCAACACGACCTTCAACAGCTTCAATCAGGCCCGGTATCTGGCAGATTCCGCAAGGCGGTATCAGTTATCTTTCCCGCTGACAACCACCGGCACATACACCTTTACCACTGCAGACGGGGATCGGTTCGAGATCGACGTCGCTGCCGGATGTACCACATATAGAGGAATTGCAAATCCGGGAACCAGTTTCGAGGCCCTGCGGCAATGGTCCGAGGGCGCAAGCTGCCCCTGATCCCGATACAGGCGCCGAAGCTTCAGCCTCTTGGATAACCGTCATATTTCAATAATTCTCCTTTGTCCATATCCCCCCTTTATGATATATCTACAGAAGTGTTGCTTCGATTGATTTTACCGACGCTTCTGATTTTTAGGAGGTAACGATGTCCTACAAAACCATCCATACCGAAACCCGGGATGCCATCGGCATCCTCACCCTCAACCGACCGGACCGGTTCAACACCTTCAGCTCCCAACTGGCTGCGGAACTGAATACATCCCTTCAGGAGATGGATAAAAATGCCGAGGTCTTTGCCAGGCTCTGCACAACAGAGGATGCGGCCGAAGCGGTGGCCGCTTTTACCGGGAAACGCAAGCTCCAGTGGAAAGAATGTTGAAAGGAGGCGGGGACATGTCCGATTTCAGAATCTCCGATCCCCTGCTGCGCAAGATGGTCTATGCCATAGGCGTGATGGGGATCATCTCTTTTGGTTTTTATACATTAGGGCTCTTGAGCGGTATTCTCTCCGTCTCCCTGAACATCCTGACCCCGTTCATCGCGGCCTTTCTGGTGGCCTATATCCTCGCGCCCATCGTGATCGGGCTCCAGCGCCGGTTGAGGCTGGGCCGGATCATGGGGACCCTGGTACTCTATCTGATCATTCTCATCGCGGTCTTTCTGCTGCTGGCTTTTCTCATCCCCAAGGTGATCAGCCAGTTCATCGAGCTGGCGACGATCATCAAGGCATCTCTTCCCGCGGTACTCAACAAACTTGCGGAGAATCCCTACCTCAATATCGACAGGGAGCTGATCAATACGGTTCAGAAGTGGATTCAGGGCATCGAGATCGATGTTGAAAAGTTCATGAGTACGATTCTGCCGGGCCTGAAGCGCCTGGCATCGGGCGGGTTCGAGGCTGTGGGGATGGCCACGAGGGGCATCTTCAGCAGCGTCGGTTCGGTGATCGGATTCTTCTCGTTTATCGTACTGGTGGGCATTATCAACTTCTATCTCATCATCGACTGGGAGAAGATCCGGCCCATCATCCGGAAGATGGTTCCCCCGGAGCACCGGGAGCGGATTCTACGCGTCATGGACAAGGTCGATAAAGCGGTCGGCGGCTTTCTCCGGGGGCAGTTGACGGTCTCCGTCATCATCGGAACCCTCTTTGCCGTGGGCCTCTTCTTTATCGGCTTTACCGGCTTTCCTGTGCTGACCAACTACAGCATCCTCATCGGGACCGGTGCGGCCATCGGCGGATTCATCCCCTATCTGGGCGCGCTCATCGGGGTCCTGCCGGCCATTCTCATCATCCTGCTGACGGGCGGGGTGGGCTGGAGCGTCAAACTGGCCACCCTTGCCGGCGTCATCGCCCTATTTTCCGCGATCCAGGCCGTGGAGGGTTTCGTACTCCAGCCCAAGATCGTGGGAAAGGGCGCGGGGCTCCATCCCCTTGTGGTGATCCTGGCGCTGGTGGCCGGTGCGCAGTTCGGCATCGGCGGCATGATCATCGCCGTGCCCATCGCGAGCATCCTCCGGGTCGTAGTCCTGGAGTTCTACTGGAAGCCGGTCCTCCGGCGGGAAGAGGAGCAGTCATCGAATCTGACAGTACCATCGGAATCCTGAAGTGAAGGGAGAATGAAAATGATTACGGCAAGAGATATCATGACAACGGAGCTGATCACCATAAATCCGGATACCGAGATCAGCCGGGCAGCAAAGATGCTGCTGGAAAAGCATATCAACGGACTGCCGGTGGTGAATCCGGGTACGGGAAAACTGGTGGGCATCCTCTGCCAGAGCGATCTCATCCGTCAGCAGAAGAAGCTCTCTCTGCCCTCCTTCTTCACGTTTTTAGACGGCTTTATCCCCCTGACCTCCATGAAGGACTTTGAAAAGGAGATCAAAAGGGTCTCTGCAACGGCCGTCTCCGAGGTGATGACGGCCGATCCCATCACGGTGAACCCGGACATCTCCATCCATGATGTGGCCTCCCTCATGGTGGAGAACAGCATTCACACCCTGCCGGTGGTGGAAAACGGCGTTCTTGTGGGGGTTGTGGGGAAAGAGGATGTGCTTAAAACCCTGATCGTGGAAGAAAAGGAGTAGCTGATATGCCGATCAAGACTATTGCCTGCTGCGTCGATTTTTCGAAAAACGCGAACACTGCCTTTGAAGCCGCACTTGAAATGGCACAAAAGTATGGCGCCAAGCTCTACCTTCTCCATGTTGTGCCGCCGGTGATCAATCCGGTGCTTGCGGATGCGCCGCCAGTCTATACGGATGAGGATCAGCGCTCCCTCATCCCCCGGATCGAGGGGCGGATGGCCGATGAATACGGGGAGCGGATTCCGGACGAGGTGGCTCATGAGCTGATCGTCATGGACGGTCATGTCTCGTCCGAGATCCTGGCCTTTCTGGAGGAGCGGAAGGTGGATGTCGCTGTGCTGGGGGCCTACGGGCTCACGGGCATGGGGCTCGTCTTCTTCGGCAGTATCGCCAAGCGGATCGCACACAAGGCCCCCTGTTCGGTGATGATCGTCCGCAGCCCGGAATCCCGTCTACCTGATGTAGCCGGCCCGCTCCAGAAAGAGCAGCACCTCCTGGGCCGACTCGTCCGGGGTCATGTCGGTCGTATCGACAAAGACCTCGGGCCGCTCCGGGGGTTCATACGGATCGTTGATGCCGGTGAACCCCTGGATCAGCCCTTCTCTGGCCTTTGCATAGAGCCCTTTCCGATCCCGGTTCTCGCAGACCCGAAGGGGCGTTGCCACATGCACCTCCACAAATCCGCCGTAGGTCTCGATCAGCTCCCGGATCTGCTTTCGGGTGAGGGCATATGGGGCAATGGGCGCACAGATCGCGATCCCCCGGTTCTTGGTGATCTCGCTGGCCACAAAGCCGATCCGGCGCACATTGATGTCTCTGTGCTCCTTGGTGAATCCCAGCTCGCTCGACAGATTCCGGCGCACGATATCCCCGTCCAGAAGCGTCACGGGCCTTCCCCCCATCTCCAGAAACCGGGCATACAAGATCTTTGCAATGGTCGATTTTCCCGCGCCCGAAAGGCCCGTGCAGAAGACCGAGAACCCCTGACGGTGGCGCGGGGGATAGGCTTTCTGCAGGACTTCGATCACCTTTGGAAAACTGTACCATTCCGGAATCCGCCGGCCGGTTCTCAGCCGCCCATGGAAATCATCGCTGTCCAGGGCATGGACAGTATCCTCCGGCTTCACCTCGGCCCGGGGGAGATACTCGTCAGCTTCGGAGACATAGAGCATCTCCTCGAAGGGAACGATCTCGATGCCAAGATCCTCCTGGTTGGAGATGGCCAAGGCCTTTGAGGCCTCCGGATCATAAAAAGGGGTTCCGTCGGCACATTTTCCGGGGCAGGCGTGGCTTCGGCCCACGATAAAATGGGTGCAGCCGTAATTCTTCCGGATCAGGGCATGGAGCAGTGTCTCTCTTGGGCCTGCCATACGCATGGAAAAGGGAAGCAGGCTCAAAATCATCATGTTGGGCGGGTACCGGTCCTGAATCTGCATATAGGATCGGACCCGGGTATAGCTGTCGATATCTGCGGTTTTGACCCTCCGGACCACCGGATGGAGCAGAAGGTTTGCCTTGGCCTGGGCCATGGCCCGCAGGGTGATCTCGAACTGAGCCCGGTGGATCGGATTCCGGGTGTGAAATCCCACAATCCGCCGCCAGCCCAGTTTGTTGTACAGGGCTCTCAGCTCCTTTGGGGTATGGCGGAGCCTGCGGAACGCAAAATGGAGCGGGATCTGGATGCCTTCGATCCTGCCGCCCACATAATGGGTTTTTGTGTTGTAGAGCAGATCGTTGAGACCGGGATGATCCGGATCATTTGTTCCGTAGACCGTCTGGGCTTCAGCCTTCTTATCGATGGCCCAGATGTCGCCCACCGAGAGGACCGCCACCATGAACCCCTCATTGTCCCGCAGGGCCACGAGCTTCCCCGGCTTCAGCCCATCGGCCTCTTTCTCCGTGATATCCAGACAGACCGGAAGGGGCCACAGAGTCCCGTCCGGCAGCCGCATCCGCTCCAGCACCGATTCGTATTCGACTTTTCCCATAAAGCCCCGAAGAGGGGAGAAGCCGCCATTCATAAGCAGTTCCAGATCGGAGATCTGTCGTCCTGTCAGGGTGATGCTTGTCAAATCCTTGGATCGCTTCTGCAGCTCCTCTATCCGTCCTGGTGTCGCGATCAGATCCACCAGGTCCCCGCCGTGGGGGGTCGCGCGAAATGCATCCATCCTATATAAACCTATATAAAAAATTCCTGTTTCGACTTTAGGGGTTGCTTATCAGAACATCTATGATTCGATCCTGATCCGTTTGATCCAGGTAGGGGTGCATCGGAAGGCTGAAGATTCGTGCCGCGCAGGCTTCGCTGACGGGAAAACTCCCTTTTTCATATTTCAGACCTGAAAATGCCTCCTGAAGATGGAGCGGCTTGGGATAGTAGATGGCCGTGGGGATTCCCGCGTCTTTGAGGCGCGCCTGAAGACGGTTTCTATGATCTCCATCTTCAGCAAGCACCGAATATTGTGCCCAGACGCTTTTCAGCTTGGGCGGAACCGTCGGCGGGATCAGGCCGCTTCCCTCGAGCGCTGCCGTATAGCGCAGGGCAACGGCCTGGCGCAGATCCACCTCTTCCGGGAAGATCGAGAGCTTGGCCAGCAGAATCGCGGCCTGAAGGGTGTCCATCCGGCCGTTGAGTCCGATCCGGATATTGTCGTATTTGTTCTTTCCCTGGCCGTGGATTCGGATGGATTGGAGCCATTGGGCCAGATTTCCGTTATCGGTAAAGATGGCGCCGCCGTCGCCGTAGCATCCCAAAGGTTTTGCCGGGAAAAAGGAGGTGCAGGCGCAGTCTCCCAGCCCGCAGGCCTTCTGGCCGTGATATTCCGCGCCAAAGGACTGGGCAGCATCTTCCATCACAAAGAGCCCGTGGGCCTTGGCCATCCTGTTGATCTCGCCGTAATCCGCGGGCAGGCCGAAAAGATCCACGGGAATGATCCCCCTCGGGGTCAGATTCGGATGGCGGGTCTCAAGCCCTATGATTTCCGCCTCCAGTGCCCCCGGATCGATGTTGCAGGTATTCGGATCGATATCGGCAAAGACCGGCGTCGCTCCCAGAAGCCGGATCACCTCCGCAGTCGCGATAAAGGTGAAGGGGGTGGTGAAGACGGCATCCCCGGGCTTTACCCCATAGGCCATCAGCCCCATCAGCAGGGCATCGGTTCCGGAGGCGCAGCATATGACATTCTTGACGCCGGCATACTCTCCAAGACGCTGTTCCAGTTCGGCAATCTCCGGGCCCATGATATATTTGCCATGATCGAGGACCGCCCGGATATTCTCCTCGATCTGATTTCTTATCCGCCGCTGCTGGGCAGCAAGATCGATAAACTGCATAATCACCTTTCCTTATCGATTAATCTCCGAAATTATTCCGGTCTCCAAACTTGAAGATCAGCTCATTTTTTCGAACCGCGCCCAGTTCCTTCCTTGCAATGCTTTCGATATAATAAGGGTCGGTCTTGAGCCGTTCGATAGAACGATACAGGGAGAGGTTCTCCTGAAGCAGAGATTCATTTTTTTGGACCAGAGCGTCCCGGCTCTTCTTGAGCATATTGAGATCTGCAAGCCCCTTGTCGCCGAAGACAATCAGCATCAACAGGGAAAAAAATCCGATGATTGCTGCGGTCAAAAGAATGTTCTGCTTTAGAGCCAATACTTCCCCAACTGATCTATCAAGGGTTCTTCTCCACGACTCCGCCTGGACTCCGCCACGACTCCGCCTGTTTCGGTTTCAAATTATGGCAGAAGGGGGAAGCTCTTAGCAAGAAAATTCGTCACTGCTCCTCTCTGAATTGTATCATTTTAGGATGTTTTTTTATTTCAAATATGGTAGCATCTTAATTGTTCTTGTTCGGTTATCAAAGGGAGAATAAGAGGATCGGTATGAAAAGATTTCGGAGATAATGAAAAAATATGACACCGGTTGAATCGCTTACTTTAGAATCGCTGCTTGAAAAAGAGGACAGGATTGCGGTGGTGGGGCTCGGCTATGTCGGCCTTCCGCTGGCCGTGGAACTGGCAAACCATTTCGATGTGGTCGGGTATGACCTCAAGGTCCAACGGATCGAGGAGCTTCGGGCCGGTCGGGATCGAACCCTTGAGGTTGCAGAGGCGGATCTCAAAAGAACGACCATGACTTTTACCAGTGATCCGGGAATGCTGGCCCAATGCAGACTGATCATTGTCGCGGTTCCCACCCCCATAGACGGCTATCGCATCCCGGATCTGAGGCCCCTTCTCGGCGCATCCGAGACAGTCGGGAAGAATATGGTGAAAGGAACCTGTGTGATCTTTGAATCCACGGTCTATCCGGGCGCGACCGAAGAGGATTGCGTGCCCATCATGGAGCGGGAGTCTGGCCTGAAATTCGGCGTCGATTTTACGGTGGGCTACTCTCCGGAGCGGATCAACCCAGGTGACAAAGTCCACACCCTGAGCAGCATCGTGAAGATCGTATCGGGCTCGGACGGGGCAACGCTGGATCTTCTCTGCGGGGTCTATGGAAAGGTGGTCCATGCGGGCCTTCACCGGGCCTCTTCCATCAAAGTGGCCGAGGCCGCAAAGGTGATCGAGAACACCCAGCGGGATCTCAACATCGCGCTGATGAACGAGCTGGCCATGATCTTCGACCGGATGGGCATCGATACCCTCGAAGTGCTGGAAGCGGCCGGCACCAAATGGAACTTTCTCCCCTTCCGGCCCGGCCTGGTGGGAGGGCACTGCATCGGCGTCGATCCCTACTATCTCACCTTCAAGTCCGAGGCGATCGGGTACCACCCGGAGATGATCCTGGCGGGCCGGCGGATCAATGACGGCATGGGGAAATTCGTTGCCGAACGGACCGTAAAGATGCTCATCAAACAGGGAAAGCAGGTGCAGGGGGCAAGGGTCGGGGTGCTGGGCATCACCTTTAAAGAGGATGTTCCGGATCTGAGAAACACCCATGTGGTGGATATTGTCCGGGAGCTGGAGGATTATGAGGTGGAGGTTCTCTGCCATGACCCTCTGGCCGATACTGAAGAGGCAAAGCACTATTACAATATTGATCTGCAGCCCATCGAGCGGTTGTCCGGCTCCGATGCGGTCATTATCGCGGTGATGCACCGCTCCTACCGGGAGATGGGGCTGGAACGGATTGTCGGCCTCTGCCGGAACCGCTCCCCCCTTTTGATCGATATGAAAGGGCTTTTCACTCCCCGGGAGGCCGCGAAACTGAAGATCGATTACTGGCGACTGTAGAAGAGCGGCAGCCGTTGTGAAGACTCCCAATCCTGAGCATATCCGGACGATCAAAAGCTTTGTCGAGCACTCTCCCTTTCCTGCCCTGATCGACATGCGTCTTTCCGACATCGGTGTCGGTTTTGCGGCTCTGGAGATCGATCTCGAAAAGAAGCATCGGCAACTGCTGGGAGTGGTTCATGGCGGCGTGATCGCCTCTCTGATCGATACCGCATCCTTTTGGGCCGTCTATTACGATATCGAAGATCCGGATGCCTGGCTGGTGACGGTCGATCTGAAGCTCAATTTCCTCGCGCCTGCGGTTTCCGGTACAATCCGGGCAGAGGGGCAGCGGATACGAGCCGGGAGAACCATCTGCTACTCCACGGCATCGGTGACAGATGCCTCGGGCAATCTGGTGGCTCACGGCGCCTCTACCCTGATGGTGATCCGAAACCGCCATCCGGACAAAGGGTTTTCCTTTCCGGGGAAATTTATGGAGGATCTGTAACCACCATCCGGACAAAGAATTTTCCTTTCCGGCAAAATTTATGGAGGACCTGTAATCTATGGAGGATCTGTAATCTATGGAGGATCTGTAATCTAAAAGGAGGGGACCATGTCAATCGATCGTCTGGTGCTGGCATTTGCCGGCGGTATGATTATTTTTTCTGTTCTGCTGGCTCTGTTTCACAGTTTCTACTGGCTCTGGCTGACGGCCTTTGTGGGTGCAAATCTCTTCCAGTCGGCCTTTACCGGCTTCTGTCCCCTGGCCAAGGTCTTAAAAAAGATGGGGATCTCACCGGGAAGGGCATTCGAATAGCCCGAATCAGAATTAGAGTCAGAAGTAGAGTCCCAAGTATTGGTTCTTGACAACTGCAACTGTTTGTACCGATAATGCCGGGGCTTCCCAAGGGGAGTTTCCGGCTTTTTTGTGCCCGGAAACAACCTGAAGAAGATCTGTTACCGCCCGATA
>JAABSZ010000138.1:0-10612 GCA_011390135.1 Desulfobacteraceae bacterium
TTCCCGGACTTCACCGAAGAACCGTGTGTTCTGGGTGGTCTGAGCCACGATGATGGCATTGTCGAACCGCGGAAGCGCCTCGAGTTCCGCCATTGTGCCGGCCACAATGCCTTTGCCGTCTGCGTAGCCGAGCAGTCCCACCACCTCGGGGTGATCCCGGTCCCCGATGATGATCACTTGGGCCCCTTGCCCCGCATGTTTTGCGATGATCCGCTGCACCCGGATCACCCGGGGGCAGGTCGCGTCGATGACGGTAAAGCCGGCCCGCTCCAGAGCGATATTGGCTTCCGGAGGCACGCCGTGGGCCCGGATGAGGATCGTTCCCGACCCCTTTTCCGGAATCTCCTTCAGCACCGTGATCCCCTTCTCCTCCAGCAGTTGGAGCACCTGGGGGTTGTGGATCAGGGGTCCGTAGGTGAAGATGGGGGTGCTGTGCTTTCCGGGAGCGTCCAGCACCATCTCGACGGCTCTGCGCACCCCCATGCAGAAGCCTGCGGTCTTTGCGATGGTAATTTTCATGATGGGGATACTAAGGGGAGATCGGCTTGAGAAAGACTTTGTGGTCCACAAGTGAGAGGGAATGGATTTCGGCCTTGATGAATTTCTGGTCCCCGAAGATGTTGATGATGGTCAGGCCCCCGTCCCCGGGCTCGACCCGGTCCACGGCCTCCATGATGAGTTTCGGGCCTTCGGATTCCATGAGATAGGCGTTGGCTTCACACATGGTTTTTCAAGTCTCCTATTGAAATTCTTCCCGCAGCAGCGGGATCAGGTGATCCTGGATCAGCGCGTCGATGAGGTGGGGCAGGGGGGCAGAGGCCACCCCGACGATCTCGACGTTCTCCTGGGTGAGGGGGATGAGCAGCTTTTTCGATGGGCTCCCGGCAATAGCCTCGGCCATCTTCGGCGTCATCTCCCCCATCATCGCATGGGCCATGAGGATGCTCACCGGGCCGATGATCACATCGGCCGTCTGGGCAGTTCGGACAATGGCATTCTCCCCGGATGCCCCCCGATTGGCCTTGGCCTTGAGCATCTGTGCGGTCGCGATGGCATTGGTTCCGATGGCCACGATCTCCACGGTCTCCTCAAAGCGCTCCTTGAGCTTTTTTATGACTGCGCTGCCGATGCCGCCGCCCTGACCGTCCACCACGCAGATTCGTTTGGTACTCATATGATGATTCTGTTTCTAATGAATTTGGGCGTCAGAACAAGTTCTCTCATCATCTATCTGTATCGTCGTCCGATGTCATCTGCAACTCAGATATGATTTCCGGAACAGATTTCGGATGCAGTTTCCCTGCATGGAAATCCGCTATTGATTTTTTTGCATCTTCGGCAATTTCTCTGCGGCGTTTTTCAAGATGCCGATGATAAAAAATATCAAGAAGAATTTCCTGTTGTTCTTCCGGTAACTGCATTACCATATCAATTGCCTGATCAAGAGTTATCATTTTTTACCTCAGCGGTTCTGCTATGATTAAACTTAAATCATAGTATTCCGATATTCATGCATATTGAAGACGCCTGCCCTTCGGTTCAGGAATGCTGCGGCCGAACTCCTTGGCTGTATCCAGCCATAGTTCCATAGCATCTTTGCAGTTTGACAAGGCATCTTCAGGGCTCTTTCCATGAGCCATGCATCCCGGCAATTCCGGCACCTCCGCGATAAAGGCTTGATCGTCGTTGCTCCAGTAGATAATGATCTCGTACTTATGCATTATTCCTCCGAATCCACCGATAGACCGTAGGTTGTGATCACTTCTCTGACCTGCCGGATTTGATATGGTTTCGCCAGCCGGCCCTCTTTCTGGAGATTAATCAGATCGTGAACCCCCGACTTCGCGAACATATGATGGCTGCCCCTTACACGCTCTGCAAAACCAAGACGCTCCAGAAGACGGCGCAGGTCATTGAAATCTATGTTTGCATCGGACCGACCGCTTAACACTTTGGCGAGAAATTTGTCGTATTTCGTCATAGAGGCGGTTTATGGCAACAGTTCGGTTGAATGAGATAGCCGATCGAGCCGCTACGGGGATCATTGTTATTCTGTTCCGATCAGATCGAGCAGCCGCTTGAGATCATCATCGGTGTAGAACTCGATCTCCACCTTTCCCTTCTTGCCCCGGCGCTTGATCTGCACCTTTGTGCCGAACTGCCGGGAGAGGTTCTCCTCGATCCCGGTATAATAATGTTGCTCGGGGCTGGGCCCATCGGGTTTCTTCTTTTTCCCCTCTTTGAGCCGCTTGATGAGCCCCTCCGTCTCCCGCACCGAGATCCCCTTCTCCATAATGGTCCGCCAGACCTTCATCTGCTGGCCCTGGGTCTCCGCGGCCAGCAGGGCCCGGGCATGTCCCATGGTGAGGCGGTTGTCCGAAAGGGACTGCCGGATCTCCTCGGGCAGTTGGCGCAGGCGGATGAAGTTGGTGATCGTGGAGCGGTTCTTGCCGACCCGCCGGGCCACCTCGTCGTGGGAGAGATCGAACTCCTTTGTCAGCAGGTAATAGGCTTCGGCCTCCTCCAGGGGGTTGAGATCCTCCCGCTGGATGTTCTCCACCAGGGAGACTTCGAGGACATTGGCATCGGAGATGTCCTTGACCACCACCGGAACCTGTTCGAGCCCGGCCTTTTTCGCGGCCCGAAGGCGGCGCTCCCCCGCGATCAGCTCATACCCGCCCTCGGTCTTCCGGATCAGCAGCGGCTGAAGCACCCCCTGCTCCCGGATGGAGGCCGAAAGCTCCGAAAGCTCCTCTTCTGAGAAGCGGACCCGGGGCTGGAAGGGGTTGGGCCGGATTGCACTTATGGCGCACTGGAAGAAATCGGCTTGGGCCTTTTCCGGGGCTTCATGGATCTCTTCGACGCTGGGAATCAGCGCATCCAGCCCCCGGCCTAATGCAAGTTTTTTCCGCTTCTTTCCGTCGGATGCGGGATTTGTCATGCTCTGTCCATTGTTTTTCAGTATGCGGTCGATTCTTTGGCGCGGGACTCCAGGATCTCCCCGGCAAGGGCCTTGTAGCTCTGTGCGCCGATGGAGCTGGGCTCATAGAGGATGATCGGCTTTCCGAAGCTCGGGGACTCCCCCAGCCGGACATTTCGGGGAATCACGGTCTCATAGATCAGTTCCTTGAAGAATTGTCTGGCATCATCGGCCACCTGGCGCGCGAGATTGGTCCGCTGATCATACATGGTCAGCAGAATGCCGGCGATCTTGAGTTTCGGGTTGAGTTTGCTTCTGATCCGTTTCATGGTCCCCACCAGTTGCCCCAGACCCTCCAGGGCATAGAATTCACACTGGAGCGGAATCAACAGGGCATCGGCCGCGGTCATGGCATTGACCGTCAAAAGGCTCAATGAAGGCGGGCAGTCGATGATGATGTGGTCGAACCGATCCGAGATCTCCCGGATCAGGTTCTTCATCTCCTGCTCCCGGCCCTCTTCGGCCATCATCTCCACCTCGAAGCCGATCAGCTCCACCTGGGAGGGGATCACCTTCAGGGTTTCGATTTCGGTATCGTGGATCAGCTCCGCGGCCGGGGTCTGGCCGATCAGGCCGTGGTAGATGGTCTTTTCGACCTTCCGCTTGTCTATACCGACGCCGGTGGTGGCATTGGCCTGGGGATCGCAGTCCAGAAGAAGGGTCTTCTTTCCGAGGACCGCAAATGCAGCGGCAAGATTAACAGCGGTGGTGGTCTTTCCCACCCCGCCCTTCTGATTGGCAATGCAGATGGTCTTTTCCATAACATTTAGCAACTACCACAAAAGAGAGAATTTGAAAAGGCGTTTGTCCCATCAGATCAAAAAAAGCCGATCAAAAAAGGCCGAATGGAAAAAGCGGGCCTCTTTCCCCTTATATCGGTTCCAGAACCAGCGCGGTCCGGCTGGGGAGATAGAGGCGAAGCATAGCCGGCCGGGGATCTTCCGGATCGGGGCGGGCCGAATGGGAGATGTTCCGGTCGATCCGGTCATGGCCCCCGAACGCGGCATCATCGCTGTCCAGCAGAATCCGATACTCCCCCGGAGGGGCTTCGAAGCCGTAGTCGGTATAGGATTTGGTCGGATGGAAGTTGAAGACAAAGACAAGCCCCCCCCGGAAAAATGCGATGACCTTGTCGTCCGAATGCTCATGAAGAAGCCGCTCCAGAGGCCCCTTCAGGATCTGGTATTCCCGGGCCAGGTTGATCATGGCCCTGTCGAAATCCTTCAGAAAGCGGTACTTCAGCTCCGGATGGTCTGCAAGGCTCCACTGGCGCCGGGCATAGTAGTGGGACCAGTTGTTCCCCTCCCGGGGAAAGTCGATCCATTCGGGATGGCCGAACTCGTTGCCCATGAAGTTGAGATAGCCGTTTCCTGCAGTGGTCAGGGTGATCAGCCTTATCATCTTGTGCAGTGCAATCCCCCGATCCGCTATGAGATTGCCGTCGTCCACATGCATGTGATGGTACATCTCCTTGTCCATCAGGCGGAAGATCAGGGTCTTGTCTCCCACCAGGGCTTGGTCGTGGGATTCGACATAGCTGATCGACTTCTCCTCGGCCCTCCGGTTGTTCAGCTCGAACCAGAGTTGACTCATGGGCCAGTATTCATCTTCGATCTTCTCCGTCAGCTTGATCCAGAGATCCGGAACCCCCATGGAAAACCGATAGTCGAATCCGATCCCGCCTTTGGATACTGGAAGCGCCAGCCCCGGCATTCCGCTGATGTCCTCTGCGATGGTGACCGCATCGGGCCGAACCGTATGAATGAGCCGGTTGGCCAGTGCCAGATAGACCAGGGCATCCTCGTCCACATTGCCGCCGAAATAGTCGTCGTAGGAGGAGAAGGCCTTTCCCAGCCCGTGGTCGTGGTAGAGCATGCTGGTGACGCCGTCGAACCGGAACCCGTCGATCCGGTACTCGTCCAGCCAGAACCGGCAGTTGGAGAGGAGGAAATGGAGCGACTGGGGCTTTGCATAGTCGAAGAGGCGGGAACTCCAGGCCGTGTGATACCCCCGTCCCCCCTTGTGGAAATACTGGTATTCGGTCCCGTCAAAGCGGCTCAACCCCTCCACCTCGTTGGCCACCGCATGGGAGTGGACGATGTCCATCACCACCCGAAGGCCCAGCTCGTGGGCCCGGTCGATCAGTTCCTTGAATTCATCAGGGGTTCCGTAGCGGGAGGAGGCCGCGAAGAAATTGGATACCTGGTATCCGAAGGAGCCGTAATAGGGGTGCTCCTGGATCGCCATGAGCTGGATCGTGTTGTAGCCGGCATCCGCTATCCGGGGCAGGATGTTTTCGGTAAACTCCCGGTAGGTTCCGACCTTCTGATCTTCTGTGGCCATTCCCACATGGCACTCGTAGACCAGCGCGGGCTCGTCCCGCTCGATGCCGGACGAAAAGCGCCATTCATAGGGATGCTCCGGAGCCCAGACCTGTGCGTTGAAGATTTTGGTGTGCGTGTCCTGCACCACCCGGCGGGCATACGCGGGAATCCGGTCTCCGCCGCCCCCGGGCCAATGGAGCCGGAGCCGGTAGAGGTCGTTGTGGGAGAGTGCATCGGCCGGAAGTCTTACCTCCCAGACCCCCTCCTGGTCGTCGATCCGTTCCAGGGCAAAAGGTTCCTTCTCCTGCCAGTCGGTCATCTGGCCGATCAGGCAGATCCGTTCCGCGTTGGGGGCCCACTCCCGGAAGACCCATTCCCCGTCTCGGAAATGGAGTCCGAAATACTCATGCCCCGATGCGAAATCGGCAAGGGAGCCTTTCTCTCCGACAAGCCTTTGCCGAACCCTTTCGATCCATTCGTGTCTGCGGATCAATGCATCCCGATAGGGGGCGATCCAGGGGTCTTTCTCGATCAGTTTTTCAGCGGTGGATACGGGATCAGTCATAAAAATGGCCTCATCAGGCATAGGTGGTGATCAGGGGACGCTGGAGCATCTTTTCATACAGGTCGATGTACTGCCTGGCCGTCACCGCATAGGTGAAGGTCTCGAGGCTCTCCTTCATCACCGCTTCGATCCTGCGGGACTTTACCGCCTGCGGTAGATTGTAGAATCGCATGGCCTCGGTGACGGCCCAATAGAGCCCCTGTGCATCGAAGTGTTCAAAGAGAAAGCCGTTGCCCCGGTCCTTTTCCACATCCATATGGACCACGGTGTCGTGGATGCCGCCGGTGTCATGGGCAACGGGCAGTGCGCCGTAGATGGGGCCGATCATCTGGGGCAGGCCGCAGGGCTCGAACCGTGAGGGCATCAGCACGAAATCGGCCGCGCCGTAGGAGAGATGCTCCAGCCGCTCGTCAAAGTCGCAGACCGCCATCCTGTCGTTAAGGGCATGGAACCGGGCGATGTTCTTGAAGTGTTCCTGATACTCCCCGTTGGCCACGAATACGATTTGAAGCCCCTGGTCCCAGTACTCCGAGACGATGCCGTAGAGGATGTCGGCCAGCAGTTGACACCCCTTCTGGACGTTGTCGAGCCGGGAGGGCCAGAAGAAGAGGGGTACATTTTCGTCCACAGTCAGGCCGAGCCGGTTTTGCAGCTCCCGCTTGTTGGCCCGCTTTCCTTCCCGGTGGTTTTTCGGCCCATACGCGGCCGCCAGAGATTTGTCAGTCATCGGGTTGAACGCGGGGTCCGGCGCGTTGATGATTCCCACGGCGCAGTCGGCCTCATATTTGTTCTTCAGCTCCCCCTGAATCTGCGGCTCCACAAAGGCGTGGACCCCATCCACGATCTCCTTTAAAAAGGTGGTGCTGACCGTGTTGACGAAGTGGGCCGCGAAGATCGCGCTGGAGAGAAAATCGATCCCGTTCGTCTCCCAGCTCTCCTCATATGACCAGGGAACCCGCTCGAAGTAGAGGTGGCGCCAGAACGCGGCCGCATCAATCCCCCGGTCTTCGATGTAGGAGAGGGTCCCCTTCATGGTATGGATATTGTGGATGGTGAAGAGGCAGGGGATCTCCATCTCTCTGGCCATAGCCGGGATCAGCGCGGTCATCCAGTCGTT
Source organism: Desulfobacteraceae bacterium (assembly GCA_011390135.1). GTDB lineage: Bacteria > Desulfobacterota > Desulfobacteria > Desulfobacterales > JAABSP01 > JAABSP01. Next base: position 6,987 of record JAABSZ010000138.1, read on the forward strand.
GCAGTGGATCAGATCCGGCTGCACCCGGGGCACGATATAGTTGATCACATCCCGCTGAAAGGTGAGCGCGAGCTTCACATTCTCCGAGCCATCCCCGTAGATCCGGTTCAGATAGTAGAATGCCCGGTCCTCCACCAGATGGATCCGGTCCTCGGGCATGGTATCCTGCAGCGAGACCAGCTCCTTTTTCAGAAACGGCGCGAGCCGGTCCCGAAAGATCCCCCGGTAGTCGGGCAGGGCCACATGGACATCCGCACCCTGTTCAAAGAGCGCGGTGATGAGCGCGGCCGATACATCGGCCAGCCCCCCGGCCTTGGCCGTCAGATAGTGGGCGATGCTCCCCATCCGGTCCGGGAGGTAGGTCACTTCGGGTGTTACGATAAGAATCCTCGGATTCTCCCTCTTGTTCAGCATCCATAGACTCCTTGAAGGTATCGGGATATCATTGTCGGTTAAGCCCAGGTGATCAGCTTGGGGGTGAAACGGGTCCAGTCGTCTCCTTTGGGCATCACACGGACCGTGAAACCGAATCTGCCCGAGAGATGACAGTTGATGGAAGATTCATACCGGAAATCGCCGTTGCCCAGCTCTTCCTTAACCTGCATGGGCTCGGCATTGCCCGAGTGGAGGGTCTCGATGGAGCGCATCTTCCCGTAATAGAGTTCGACATTCACCTCATCGGGTGTTAGAGCACCGAGATGGATCTCCGAGGTGACGTTGATGGCATCCCCCACCCGAAAAGGCCCGTTGCCGCTGCGGGTGTAGCCGCATACCCGGACATGTTTCCAGAGGCGCTGGAGCCGTTCCCGCTGCGCGGCAAGGGCTCTGGCCTCCTTCGCGCTCTCTGCGACCAGCCCCATATACCGCTTTGCGGCCGGAAGGTAAAAGGAGTTTTCATAGTCGGAAACCATCCGGTACGCGCAGAAATCGCGCATACCCAGCTTCATCGACTCCTTCATCATCTTGATCCATCGGCTGGGAAGCCCCCCGTGCTGACGATCGTAAAAAGCCGGGATCACGTCATTTTCCAGGATGTTGTAAAGCGCCTGACTTTCGATGGTATCCTGATACGCGTTGTCCTCATATGCCTCGCCGCTGCCGATGGCCCAGCCCCTGTCCGGGTTGTACCCCTCATCCCACCAGCCGTCCAGGATGCTCAGATTGAGCACGCCGTTGATGGCAGCCTTCATTCCCGAGGTCCCGCATGCCTCGAAGGGGCGGCGGGGGGTGTTGAGCCAGACATCAGCCCCATGAACCAGATGGCGGGCCAGGTGGATGTCGTAATCCTCGATGAATATGAAGCGGTGGCGGATATGGCTGTTCTGGGCAAAGGCCACAACCTGCTGGATCAGTCCTTTCCCCTCGTTGTCCTTGGGGTGAGCCTTGCCCGCGAAGATGAACTGCACTGGCCGGGAGGGGTTGTTGATGATAGCCTCCAGCCGTTTGAGGTCCATGAAGAGCAGAAATGCCCGTTTATAGGTGGCAAAGCGCCTCGCGAAGCCGATGGTGAGGATATCCTGATCCAGAACGGCCTCAGCCTCCCGCATCACGGCCTTGGGCGCGTTGCGCCGGCCATACTGCTGCACCATGAGGCGCCGGCAGGTACGGATCAGCCGGGAGCGGCTCATCTCATGGGCCCGCCAGAGTTCCTCGTCATACATTTCGTCGATCCTGGTGAGGACTTCCGGGGCCGATGGGGTCAGGCGCCAGTTCGGGCCGATGTACCGCTCGCAGAGGAGCGCATTCTCGTAAGAGAGCCAGGAGGGGATATGCACCCCGTTGGTGACGTGGGAGATCGGGATCTCCTCTTCGGGAAGCCCAGGCCAGACTCCGGCCCACATCTTTCGGGCCACGGAGCCGTGAAGCCGGCTCACCCCGTTGCAGTACCGGGCCAGCCGAACCCCTAAAACGAACATCGAGACCGGACTGTGGCTGTCTGCACCGTCCATCTGCCCCCAGGAGAGGATTTTGTCCACAGAAATGCCGAATCGGCCCTCGAATGGGAGAAGATATGGCCGGACCTGATCCGCGGGAAATTCATCATGGCCTGCGGCCACCGGCGTATGGGTGGTGAAGATCGTTGTCCGGGCCGCGATCTCCTGCGCGGTCTCCAGATCGATGGCGCGGGCCTCCATGAGGTGGGCCACCCGTTCCACATTGGCAAAAGAGCAGTGGCCTTCGTTCATGTGGCAGATCACCGGGTTGAGATCCAGGGCCCGAAGTGCCCGGACCCCGCCGATCCCCAGAAGAACCTCCTGGGCCAGCCGGGTTCCGTACTCCCCGGAATAGAGCCTTGCGGTGATGTTCCGGATCTCCCGGGAGTTCTCCGGGATGTTGGTATCCAATAGATAGAGGGTGACATTGCCCACCTTGATCCGCCAGACATCGGCGAGAATATGGCCGTCGGGCCCGTCCACGCCGATGCGGACGAATTTGCCCGATTTGTTCTTTGCCCGCACCATCGGGATCTGGTAGAAGTCGGTCTCGGTATAATCCTCCTGCTGCCACCCTTCGGAATCGAGGTACTGCCGGAAATACCCCTGTCGGTAGAGTAATCCCACGCCGGTCAGGGGAAGGCCGATATCCGATGCCGCCTTGAGATGGTCCCCGGCCAGTATCCCCAGTCCTCCGGCAAAGAGCGGGATGCTCTCATGGATGCCGAACTCCATGGAGAAGTAGGCGATGGTATTATTCCGCTCCAGGGGCCACCGCTCGTGGTGGCTCGGGGTGCAGACCCGCTCCCGGAAGAGCTTTTTGACCCTGTCCATATGGGCAAGAAAGCTGGTGTCTTGGGCCAGCTCCTCCAGTCGATGCTGGGGGATGAAGGTGGAGAAGACGATAGGGTTCCGGCCCGCCTTGTCCCAGAGCCGCGGGTCGATCCGCCGGAAGAGTTCCACCGCATCGTGGTGCCAGCACCACCAGATGTTTCTTGACAGCACCTCCAGAAAGCTGAGGGGCTTTGGAATTCTTGGAAATACCTGAAACGTTTGAAGATGATCCATTTTATCCTTTCTCGAAAACAACAAAAACGGATTTATATCACTATGGCATATAAACCCGTTCCTTGTCAAAACAAAGGGGGAAACCCCCGGGAATTTCAGGGATTCCCCCCTTGTGATGGTTAATTGTCAGAAGTTACTGGATCGTTCTTAAGCCCGCGACATGCTGCAGGAGCATCAGGGCGTCGACCATGTCGATTTTGTTGTTGCCGCTGGGTTCGGCCTCGACATTTGCGTTGAACGGGACAATGCCGGATACGACCTGGAGGACAGCGATCACGTCCCCCAATCCCAGCTCGCCGTTCCCGTCGATGTCGCCCGTGGCCAGCTCGCCAACCGTCACCGTAAAGGTGGTGGTGGCGCTCTTTGCCTCGTCGCCCACCGGCTGATCCGTCACCGTCAGGGTAATGGTCGTATTACCGCTGATGTCGGTCGCCGGTATGATCTCAAGAGTCCGTTCACTTCCGTTTGCGGTGATGATCAGGTTGTTGTTCAGATCATTGGGAATCACCCCCGGGTCAGAAGAGCTGGGTACCACCGTGAGGTTTGCCGCATCGGTTTCCTGATCGTTTACATAGAAATCGATGGATTTCGACTGGTTCCGGTGGAGGAATAGGTTCGGGATCT
>JAABSZ010000139.1:0-10574 GCA_011390135.1 Desulfobacteraceae bacterium
AAGTGAACTCTAGCGGAACCTTGAAAAATAAAAAATAAGGATGTAATAAATGTATCACTTTGATTTATAAGGGAATAAGGCAGTTTTATTTCCAAAAAACATCTGCGGTTATCTGCGCCCATCTGCGGTTAAAAAATATCTACGGTTAAAAAAAAGAAAACATCTGCGGTTATCTGCGTGAATCTGCGGTTAAAAACAAAAATATCCGACCGACTCATCCTCGGTCTACTCATCATCCTCTCCTCCTTCACGATCATCGCGTTCGGTGCGGTCCACGTCTGGGCCTACACCACCTTCCAGATCGCGGCCTTCACCCTCCTCACCCTCTACCTCCTCACCCATCTCCTTCAAAAGGAGTCCCTCACCTGGATCTCCACCCCCATAAACCCCTTCCTCTTCCTCTTCATCGCGCTGATCCTTCTTCAGCTCCTCCCCCTCCCCATCAATATTCTCCATTGGATCTCCCCAAAAACCGCGGCCGACAAAATCGCGGCAGAAGAGATCCTGTTCCCCCAAAACCCGAACCTGGACTGGGCATCCATTGCATATGCGTCCCATCCGGTGATCCGGGAGGGGCTCAAGCTCATCGCGTACATCACCATCTTCTTTCTCACCCTTCATCTCCTCAACTCCCGAAAGCGGATCGACATCTTCATCTACGCGCTCCTTTTCATGGGGCTGGCCCAGTCGGTCTATTCGATCCATGCGGTCTTCAGCGATTCCTCCAGAATCTGGTGGTGGCACTCCCGGGCCAGGGGCGGAGGGTTTGCCTCGGGGACATTCATCGTCTCCAATCACTTTGCCTTCTACCTGGAGATGCTCATACCACTGGCCTTCGGCTTCACCATTGCCCAAAAGGGCCGGAATCAGCGGTTTGCACCGGGACTTTCGGCCCCAAAGGATCTTGTGCAGCGGATCGTCTCCTGGTTTGCCCCGGAATCGCCCAACCCGAAGATGCTCTTTCTCTTTTTCGCGGCCGTCATCATGGGCGCGGCCCTGCTCCTGTCGGCCTCCCGGGGCGGCATCCTCTCCCTGTCCGGGGCCATGCTGATCATGGGTGTTCTCTTTCTCTTCAAAAGAGGATACCGCAGATACAGCGGCTTTGCCCTGCTCCTCTGCTCTCTCACCTTTCTCTACGGCCTCTATATCGGTATCGAACCCACTTTCGACAAGTTCGAAAAGACTCAGGGGCTTTTGGGCAGGCTCTACACCTCGAAGACACTGCTTCCTATCATCCGGGAGTATCCGGCATTCGGCGCCGGATGGGGAAATCTCTACCACGTCTATTTCCGGTATATGCCGGAGAATCCGCCCTTTCCATACTCGGGGGTCTGGTCCGCGGGATATGCCCACAACGACTGGCTGGAGGCCGGAACCGAGACCGGATTTGCCGGCCTTTTTCTGCTCTTGGGAGGGTATCTCTACTTTCTCTTCCGCGTGATCCGGGTCTGGAAAAGCCGCCGGGATCTGCATGCGGTGGGGATCGGTGCCGGGGGGATTGCGGGCCTGATCTCGGTCGGCTTCCACAGCTTCTTCGACTTCAGTCTGCATATTCCCGCGAATCCGACCATGCTGGCCATGGTCGGGGCCGTAACCTACGCCGCGCTTCACCGCACGGGCCGGGGGTTCAGCGAATCCTTTTTCTATCGAAAGCGGATATTCCGGCTGACAATGCCCCGGAAATCCGCGGCCGCGCTCCTCACTCTGCTGCTGGCCGCGGGAGGCATCCATCTCTCCTGGCGCCATCTGATGGCCGAGGCCGACTGCCCAACTGAATGGAACACTACATTGAAGCTGGACTGGAAGCCCTATCTCGCGGAGATCGAGGCCGCGATGGAATACAATCCCATCAATGCCGACTACCCTTTTCGACGGGCCGTCTTCTTTATGGAAAAAGGCGAAAAGGCCGGGGCTTCCCAAAAGATGTATCAGCAGGCTGCGGTAGAGAGCCTGAAGCGATCCCTCCGGCTCAACCCGGCTGCGGGGCTGCGATGGTATGCCCTGGGCCGCCAATATGCCCAAATGGATTCGAATCCCGGGGTTTATGTGGAGGAATGGCTTCCGCTGGCAGACAGATGTTACAGGATGGCGAGGCTCTGGGCGCCCATGAACGATGATTTGCTGGCCCGGGCCGCGGCCTATTGGATTCGGCGGTCAAAGACCCTGCCGGATGAAACCGGCCGCTCTTCGGGAACCGCGGGGGATCTTCTGACTCAAAAAGAGGGGATCGAGAGATTCCAGACGCTGATGAAACGCCTTCTTTCCAGAGAACCGGAGCGCTGGGAGTGGGCCGTCCGCCAGGTCTGGACCTACTATCCGGATGAGTCGGTTCTGGTCGATATCGTACCGCCGGAGTCCCCGGATCTGCTGCATCAGGTGCTGCAGTGGGGCGTCGCGCAGCGGGAGGTAGGGTAATCCTACTGGCAGAAGACATTTTTTACCCCATTGATAACTTGACAGAAAGATGAGAAGAGTTTATAAGAGGAAGCTCAGCGTATCAGTGAAGTCAACTTTATGATCGAAAGGGTCGAATGATGAAACTTTTCCACAGGGGTTTCGTAGCCGCAGCGGTAATATGCGCGGTTCTGGCGATGTCGGATCTCTCTTTTGCCGAACCCAAGGAGATCGGGGTTCTGGATTCATTCCGGGGAGGGCTGGTGCTCAAGAGCAACGGCGTCTGGGGAGAGAGCCCCCGGGAGGGGATGACCCTCTTTCACGGAGACAAGATCGTGACCGATGCCGATGGAAGCGGTCAGGTCACCTTCCATGACGGTGCTGTGTTGAAGGTCAAGCCCAACTCCAGCGTTCGACTGGCCGAGATGATCAGGGCATCGGATTCGGGAAAGGTGCTGGAGCGGCAGCGGGAGGTTCGCCTCTTTGTGGGAAATCTCAATTACAAGAGCGGAAATGTGAGCCCGGTGCAGACCAAGCTGGTCTCTCCCACAGCCGTGGCTGCGCTTCGGGGAACCGAGGCCGATTTCGGCACGGACGGGCTTCTGGCCATGCTGGACCAGATCGAGGGGGAGAGCGATCTGGCCGGGGATGTGACCAGAACCGATGCGGTGGCCCATATCGATTCAAGGACGGCTGCCGGAAATCCGGATTACAAGGCATCGGGCGCGGCCAACAAGATCCGACAGGAGTATCTCAAGGCGGTCAAGGGGCTGCTCTCGTCGAGCAGGGGGAAAGGCCGGCAGATTCTGCTCTCCTTTAATTCGAATGACCCTCTGCTGCTGGCGCAGTTGCTGGCACAGAACGGGGGCGGAGGCGATGATGTCCAGTTGGCCAACAAGGTGCTGGTACTCGCGGCCCTCTATGTGCTGGCCGATTGCAATGCCCTGACCGTCGAAAACAGGATGCTCTTCAACAACCCGGATGAGACGGTTCGCAATCGGGCCATCGAGGCATTCGAGGATTCTCAGGCATCTATGGCCCTGGCCCGGCAGACGCTTTTGGGCGCAAAGGAGACCGCGCAGCAGATCAATGAACTGATCAACAAGGCATTGTCCGGAGACCCGGAGCAGATCAGGCAGGCCATTGAAGGGTTGAAGCCGGTGCTGGAGGGTATGGTGGAATCCCAGCGGGCCGCAAACCAGCAGGCACTGGGGGAGGGGTACCAGTCCAACGCGCATACGGCCGGATTCGATGACAGCCTCGAGGATAATGAGGATAACGTAGGGGAGAATGCAGAGGATCAGGAGCGGGAATACCTGTCCCAGACCCGGGTGGAGCGGCTGGTGGAATACTTTCTGGAAGCGGCCGAGAGAAGAGAGCCGGTTGACCCGCCCGATTTCGATGAGATGTTCGATGATCTCGATGATGAGATCGCAGATGAGATCGCACCGGAAGAGGAGAGAGGCAGAGACAGAGAGCGGGAGCGGGAGCGGGACAAGCGCCAGGAGGAGCGGGAGCCCAGAAGAGCCGATGATGCGGATGGCGACGGTATCCCCGATGATATCGATGAGAATCCGAACCGTCCCTATGGGCAGTAGCAGTGGGCCCGGAACAAGAGACCGGTTCCGAGAGATTTCAGAAGAGATTTAAGAGAAGAGATTAGATTTAAGATAGAAGAGGAGAGGAGAAGAGAAGAGATGAAAAACAAACGGCTGATCCACCTGATGCTTGCCATTTTTCTGGGCCTGGTTCTGGTGCAGTCCCAAGCCTCTGCCCAGGAGGGTGTCCGTCTCGGCAGGCTGATCGTGATGCCCTCTGTGGAATATCAGGCTCAGTTTACGGACAACGTCTTTCTGGATGCGGATAAAGAAAAAGAGGATACCATCCATCTGCTCAAGCCCCGGGTGGTGGTGAGCTATGAATGGGGGCAGGAGAAATATTTGGAGGCGGGGCTGGATACCATCTTTGCGCTCTACGGCAAATATGACGAGAACAACTATCAGGTGATCAATCCCTTTATCTCGGCAGGGATCAAAACCCCGGCCGGCTTCTATGTCGAGGCCAATGAATCCTTTGCCTACACTGAAGATCCCTACTCTTCGGAGAACCAGTACAACCTTGGACAGCAGACAGAACGGTGGGTCAACTTCGCGGATCTGGTCCTGGGTTACGGATTCGGAGAGCGGTATGCGGCGGAGCTGATGCTGGCCAACCGCCTGGAGCGGTATGATGCAGAGATCCACCAGTGGCAGAACACCATCGAAAACCGGTACGCCCTATATCTCCTCTACTTTCTCACCCCAAAGACCTCGACCTTTCTCCGGTTCGGCCAGAACTATGTTGAGTATGACGAGCAGAATGACGGGATCTCGGTATGGAGCGATAAGACCTCCAAGGATTTTGTCACCACCGATTATGAGGCCGGGGTAAGGTTCACACCGAGCGGAAAGATCCGGGGGGAGGTCCGTGCCGGCTATGGGACCCAGTCTTTTGACAACAGTTTCGACCCCTTTGGCCGCTCATATGAGGATCAGCATTCGTGGATTGCAGGGACATCGATGGAGTACCACTTTCAGGAGCGTTCCGTGATCACCTGGATTCTCAACCGCCGGTTTCTGGGATCTCCGGATGTGGATGCGGCATCCTATATCCGGACCATCACCCGGTTGAGCCTGGATCACAGGTTCACGGAACGGCTCGGGGCAAACATCGGCCTGGGCTGGGCCAGAAGCGACTATGAGGATGAGTATGCGGATCGGCCCAGAAAATATTTTGATGAATACATGGTCGACGCGGGTGTGGAGTACCTGATTCTCCGGCGGCTCTCCTCAGGTCTTCAGATCGGCTACGTTACCCGGGAAGCGGGAAACAGCGCATATGAATACGACGAGTACGACGCGGCAAGGGTATCCATTTACCTGAAGGCCGAGCTGTAGATGGTTATGATCGGATTCTTCTTCCACTTCCCCCTTGCAATCCGGGGCGGGAATCGTGTAAAAAGAGAGGGGTGCAGTAAAAAACAACGGTGGGAGAAGTGTAAATGAACAGAAGAAGAGTACCTGTTTCCCGGTTTCAAAGAGGGAATTACAGATGGTTGTGGCGATCGATCGCATCTCTGCTCTTTCTGGCATGGATGGTCGGATGCGCGCCCGATACCCGGAATGTGGTCCAGGTGACCACGGTCCCGCGGGATGGGGGAAGAGGGGCTGCAGAGCTGGGGATCGACGACAGCGAGACCCTGGAGCAGATCCGGGAGGCAAAGCGGAAGGCGCAGCAGAAGGAGGATGGGGGGCTTACCGAGGTGATCCAGGAGACTCCCAACTATACGGTACGGGAATATCTTGACTACAACCCCATTGCCAATACTGAAAGCGGCCGGGATTTCAAGGTCGGCGAGTATGATGTCATCGACATCACGGTCTATGAGGAGCCGGATCTGACCCGGAAGGATCTGAGCGTCAGCGCGGACGGCTACATCTCCTTTCCCTTTATCGGCAGAATCCGGGTGGAGGGGCTCTCCATCTCCGAAATCGAGGACATGATCTCCCGGAAGCTCTCCGAGGGTCAGTTCCTGCTGGACGCGCATGTCTCCGTCACCCTCAAGGAGGTCCGGAGCAAGAAATATATCGTTCTCGGCTCGGTGCAGCAGCCGGGAACCTATCCCCTTCAAGGCCGGGAGCGGTTGCTGGATGCCATCTCCAGGTCCGGAGGGGTCGATTTCGAGCAGGGGGGGAAGCAGGCCATGCTCATCCGGGTGCAGAACCCGGGCACTCCCCGGGAGAAGAAGCTGGTCATCCGCATCGATCTCAACGACCTGCTCAAGGGCGGAGATCAGATGTCCAACCTGATCATGGCCCACAAGGATGTGCTATATATCCCCAAGGCCGAGCACTTCTACATCATCGGCCAGGTGCAGAGTCCGGGCTCCTACCCCTATATGGACAAGGAGATCACCCTGGTGGAGGCGATCAGCCGGGCCGGGGGCTTCACCCCGATCGCGGCCCGGAACCGGACCCGGATCATCCGGATGGAGAAGAACCAGGAGAAGATCATCGAAGTCAAGGTGGACGCGATCACCCAGGCCGGCAAGAAGGGGCAGGATATCCTGGTCCAGCCCGGGGATGTGATCGTGGTGCCGGAGAGTATGTTTTAGCCCTATGGAAGATTATAAAGAATTCAAGGAACAGGAGTTTGATCTGCGGGGATATGTGCAGGTCATTCGAAAGCGGAAGTGGACCATCATCGCGGTCTTCATGATAGTCTTTCTTCTGGCCGCAGTACATACCTTTCGCGCAACGCCGATATACAAAGCCGCGGCAAGGATCGTTCTGGAAAAGGAGAATCCCAATATCGTCTCGGTGCAGGAGGTCCTCGCGATGGATGCATCCAGCAGCGATTACTTCCAGACCCAGTACAAGATCATCGAGAGCCAGGCCGTGGCCCGGGAGGTGGCCCGCAGGCTGAACCTCGAATCGAGCAGGGAGTTCTTTCCGGAGCCCCGAGGCGATATGATCTCGGTGGCCAGGCGCTGGGTGAGGGATTCGATTGAAGATCTACAGGTTCAGGTTGCGGAGCTGATAAATACCGGCAGGGAGAAAGATGCCCATGCCCTTTCCGCGCTGGATGTCCGGGAGGCGGATGCGCTGCTGGAAGATGTTCCCCAGAGCCTGGTGCGGGCCGTGATCGGGCGGATCGAGGTGGCCCCGGTCCGCAACAGCCGGCTGGTGGATGTGGGCGCGGAGGCCAGAGACCCGAAGATGGCGGCAAAGATCGCCAATACCGTGGTGCGGGCCTACATCGACCAGAACCTGGAGATCAAGCTCCGGGCCGCCAAAGATGCGGTTCAATGGCTCACGGCCCGGATCGACGAGGAGCGGAAAAAGGTGGAGGCCGCAGAGAACGCCCTGCTGCAGTACAAGCAGGAGAATGAGATCATTACCAATTTCTCCAGCGACACCGAGAGCATCACGGCCGAGAAGCTCGCGGGCATCAACGCGCAGGTGATCGAGGCCGAGTCGAAACGGGTGGAGGCCGAGACCCGATACCAGCAGGCCCTCCAACTGGTCCAGACCCCGGAGTTTCTGGACGCGATCCCAGCGGTGATGGGGAACGAGCTGGTTCAGGAGATCAAGCGGATGGAGGTGGATCTGCTCAACCAAGCCACCGAGCTGTCCAAGAAGTATGGCCAGAACCATCCGAGGATGATCGCGCTCCAGTCTGAACTCGAAGAACTCCAGAAGCGGAAGACCACAGAGGCCGAAGGGATCGTCAATGCCCTGCGGAACAACTATAAGCTGGCCCTGGCCCGGGAACGGACCCTGAAGCGGGCAATGAATCAGCAGAAGTCCGAGAGCCTCGAGATGAACAAGAAGGCGATCCAGTTCGGGGTGCTGCAGCGGCAGGCCGAAAGCTCCCGGCAGATGTACGAGCTGCTGATCAAGCGTTTCAAGGAGACCTCCCTGACCGAGGAGATGAAGACCGGCAATGTCCGGATCATTGACGAGGCCATGCCGCCGCAGTTTCCCATCAGGCCGGACAAGAGGCGGAACCTGATGCTGGCGCTGGCCCTGGGGCTGATGCTGGGGCTGGGGCTCGCGTTTCTGCTGGAGTATCTGGACAATACCATCAAGATTCCCGATGAGATCGGAACACATCTCGATATCCCCTATCTGGGGCCCGTGCCGGCCTTCGATACCAGCGAGAAATCCGGAGATCTTCCCGGGGAGCTTATCACGGCCATTTCCCCTACGGCAATCCCCAGCGAGTCCTTCCGGGGGATCCGGACCAGCATCCTCTTCTCCTCCCCGGACAAGGCGCCCCAGGTGATCATGGTCTCCAGTGCGGAGCCCGGTGAGGGGAAGACCTTCTTTGCGGCTAACCTTGCGGTGACAATGGCCCAGAACGATGCGAAAGTGCTGCTCATCGACGGGGACCTGAGACGGCCCCGAACCAATCGGCTCTTCAAGGTAGATCGGGAGCCGGGGCTGACCGGGATGATCGTGGGTACCCGCAGCCTGGAGGAGACCCTGCACCCCTCGGTTGTCGAGAATCTCGATCTGATGACGGTTGGGCATATTCCCCCCAATCCTTCCGAACTGATGGGCTCTTCCCGGCTTCGCGCGCTGCTGGAGACGCTTCGAAATCAGTATGACCGGATCATAATCGATACACCGCCTATTCTCTCGGTGACCGATGCGGCCGCGCTCTCCTCTGCAGTCGACGGGGTGGTGCTGGTGATCCGCACCGCGGTGACCCCAAGCCCCCTGCTGAAGAATGCGGTGGAGCGGCTCCGATCCGTCAACGCAAATATTCTCGGTGCGGTCCTCAACGCGGTCAACACCAAAAAAGAGGGGTATTACTACCATTACCACTACTACTATTACGGCTACGGAGAGATCGATAAAAAGGGAAGGGCGCGTCAGAAGAAGCACCAGGCTGCATGATCGACCTTCACTGTCATATCCTGCCCGGCGCGGATGACGGGGCTGCGGATCTGGAAGAGAGCCTGGAGATGGCCCGGGGCGCAGTGGCCCACGGGGTGCATACGGTGGTGGCCACGCCGCACACCTTGAACGGCGCATACGAGCATACGGCCGACCGGGTGCGGAAGCAGACGGAAAAGCTTCAGAAGGCCGTTGAAGAGGCCGGCATCGAATTGAAGGTCATCCCCGGATCTGAAGTGCATCTGCGGCCGGGCGGCGCGGCGCGGGTGATTTCCGGCGAATCCGGAACCCTGAACCTGGGGGGCCGCTATGTCCTGGTGGAGTTTCCGTTTCAGACGCTCTATGCGGGAACAGATGCGGAACTCTATCAGTTGAAAAAGGAGAACATCACACCGATCATCGCACACCCGGAGCGGAATCTGATCCTGCAGAGCAATCTGAAGATCATCCATGAATATGTCCGGATGGGCTGTCTCACCCAGTTGACGGCCATGAGCATCACAGGGGAATTGGGGGAGGGGGCCATGGATTGTGCGCACCAGATGCTTCAGTTGCGCCTGGCCCATGTCATCGCATCGGATGCACACTCGGCCGTGGGGCGTACCATCCGCCTTTCCGATGCAGTGGCCGCGGCCGCTCAGGTGACCGGAGACCGGGAAGGGGCCCTGGCCATGGTGACGACCACTCCGGAAATCCTCTTGAAAGGGGAGCCTTATTCTGTGCCGGAACCGCTGGAGGCCCCGCAGAAAAAAAGTTTTTTCAAGTTCTGGTAGGGCTTGATTGAAATCACCACTTCAAAGCTTCGTTTCCCGGGGCTTTTTCTGTTTTATGACCCCACAACAAAAACAGCAGAGAGCAAAGGCCCTTCTCATCTGCGGACTGGCCGCTCTTCTCTTTCTTCCGCTGATATGCATCGAGGCCGATCTTCCCCTGATCGGTTTTCTGGAGCAGAAGAGCCGGGATCTCCGCTTTCTCCTACGGGGAGAGATAAAACCCTCGGGGCAGGTGGTGATTGGGGCCATCGATGACAGAAGCATCCAGGCCATTGGCCGGTGGCCCTGGCCCCGGCAGGTCATTGCCCGGACCATTCAGCAGCTTCATGCAGCCGGGGCCGCAGTGGTTGCCGTGGATCTGCTCTTTTCCGAGCCCGAAAAGAACAACACAAAAGAGACTCTCCGGCAATTGATGGATGCCTATGCAGGGCTGGGGCTCCTGTCGGATGATGCCCGATCCAGGGCATTTTATGAGGAGATGGAGGAACAGGCGCAGACCCTGGAAAGTGATGCGATTCTTGGGGCCGTTGCAGTTGATGCGGGAAATGTCATCCTCGGCATGGCCTTTCTCCCGTATGAGACCCCGGGTGCCGCGCCGGCCTTTCTCCAAGCCGCGGCCCTGCCCGAGGAGCATGCCCAAACAGGGATCTTCGGTGCCCAAGCGCCCGCCTTTTCCGGGGTTCTTCTGCCCATTGACATCCTGGGGGAGTCGGCCGCGTCCCTGGGATTTGTCAATGCGCTGCCGGATTCGGACGGGGCCCTTCGGAGAGGTCTTCTGATCCTTCGATATGGGGATCGGTACTACCTTTCTCTGGGGGTGCAGGCGCTGCAACATTATCTTTGGTCCCAAAAAGCTTTGCCGGCAGGAAAGCCTTTGATCCCCGAACAGAAGATCTCTGCGGACCCGAAAGGGCAGATCCGGATCAATTACTACGGCCCCCACGGAACCCTTCCCCATTATTCT
>JAABSZ010000140.1:0-10485 GCA_011390135.1 Desulfobacteraceae bacterium
GTTGTGCCATGCTTTTGAAGTGCAGACACCGGAAGCTGTTGTTGAACCGCTCAAGCCGCTCTGCTGTCCCGACTGTGGCGGAGAGCTGGAGTATCGCTGTTCGGTACTGCCGTTTGAAATGCCTCCGGTGAGAGATACCGGGTAGGGTTTTTTAGTTTGTCAAAGAGCAGGTTTTGAAGGGCGGCCGCTCAATAATTTAAATTTTAAAGCTGAGCAGATTGGAAAACTGCGCCTTGATGCCCTTGCAGAGGCTGATATCTTAAAAACTCAATGATCTTTTTTGTCAAAATAATGTCTCCGGAGGGTGTCACCTCCGATGTTTTTCATCAGATCCGTCCTGTCAGGCGGGCCTTCGTTGACATCCTCGTGTTCCTCCCTCAACCAATCCCCCTATAATAAGGTCCCCGACGCGCTTCTCTTTTCCGGGCTTCTTGAAAAATGGTTTGAATCCGACCCCTTTCAATTGGGCAGATGACTTTGTTTGGAGAACGGGGTCGGCTCAAACCTTATGGGTTTAGCCTGAGGCGTCTAAATCGGCCATAAACTGTTACCCACTTATCGGCCCCTCGGAAACCGGCTCAATAGCCTGCCATTCAATGGCTTGAGCAGTTTTTTGCCGGGGCAAAAAACCGGTCAAAAAAATCGGGGGATTTTGGCCATTTTTAGACACCCCAGGTTTAGCCTATCTCGTTGTTTTGGGGTAAAAATTTCATTATTTCCCTTATGGGGATAGATAGTCTTTTGGCACACATTTTCTTGTTTACAGATTGAAAACCACGCCCATTTTGATTTTTCACCAATTTGCTAAGATACCAATATGGTTCATCGTGATCCCAGTTGCTGCGACCCGTTTGATACTTGTAGCCCACCAAACATGTATGTTTGAGAGAAACAAGCTGAGTAAATGCCAGATGAAATTTATATAAATCACCAGACAATGTGATAGGTCGTTTTGCCTGAACCCTTAAGAAGCATGTTTCGTCATAATTTTGAATATAATCTGAAAATAAAGAGGATTCGTTTTCGAACATGGTTAATGAGCTTTGGACATTTGGATTTAGTCTGACAGGGGAACAATTTACCATTTTTTCAACATTGTATGCTTGTATTAACTCATTTATGGATTTTCTTACAATTTCACTTTCGTTTTTTCTTGGGAAGATAATGAACTGATGTGAGTCTTTGACTTTGCCCCAATTTTGATAACCATTAAGAAATATTGGATGCAGTAAACTATGTATGTATATATAATTCCTTCTTTTTTTGTCTTCTGATGAGAATTTTGTTTCTGTCAGCCTCTCTATACATAATTGTTCATTTACATCATTTTCTTTTATGTCGGTTACATTTATTGAAAAAAGTGGAAAACCAAGAGATTTACATAATAAGGTTTTGAGCAACTCAGCTTTGTGTGAATATTCGATTTCTATACCTGCAAGAATAACTTCTTCGTTATGTTTATTTCTTCCTAGTATCGCAATGTCTATATCGTAATAATTTACAAATGGTGGATATATTCTATATTCTTTTTCGGCAACCTCTGCATCTTGGAGGAGATTACCACATAAAGGAAAATCTGAAATATCTTCATTCTTGAATGCCCATTCAATTTTCTTTTTGTTAGAGATATATCGATTTAATACATTTAGAAGAATAGTTTGGAATTTCTTATGAGGAGTTTTTTGTTTATTATCTTTTACGGCGTTATTTTCTTCTATTATTCTTTTGGTGAAATTGGTAACAGGCTTCTTTTTGTCTGCATACCTGCAAAAATGCCGTTTAATTATAGTACCATCTTTTCTTTTTCCCCAATCTTTCCAGTACATAGGATCGGAGTCATGGTCACAAAATGGCCCTTTTTCTCTTGCATCTTCATGGCTTTTAATATCAAAAGCGCTAATTTCTTCTTTTAGTAAGCCAGCAGTTTGGCTGTAAACTCTTATTGCTGAGAAAGACATATTCTTGTTTTTAAAAGGCTAACCAGTGATTAAACAGCATTATTTGCAGTACATTAAAACCGACATGATACCCGGAATGCATAAAAAGTGCCATGCCGATATATCAATCTCCTTTTGCCCTTGACCATCTCATGCATAACAAGAATGAATTGACTTATCCGGAACAACATTTGCCCATCCTTAATGTCGCACTTTTTGAATATTATATTTTGCTCAATACTTCTTAAAGCAGATTTTCATTTTTTAGTCAAGAGATAAAGTCCCGCTCCATGAAATTTTATTTCAAAAAAACCTGACACTCTCCCTCGCCAGCGCTTCTCTTTTCTCAAAAATTAAAAAAGATACGCAGCCTCTCCCACCGCGGTATGAGCTGACGGGAAGCCCGGTCAGGCGAACGGGCTCTCCCCCTTCTGCAATCCGAAAAGTGAGATATCGAGCGATATGGGACATAAAGATGCCGGGGATGGAGGGCATCCGGGCCATGAAGCAAAAGAATCCGGAGAAGGCGGTGATCCTGCTGATGGATTATGCCGATGCCGCGGACGGGGGGAGGAAATCAGGCAGAGGGTCTTTGATGGAACTGACAATGCCGGCGGCCCCGGAGTACCTTACCGGAAAAAACCGCCGGACACAGGACAGAATCCTGCGGATGAAGGAGAAGCGGGGCCTACCCCATCTGCTCCTTCACATGGGTCTCAAACCTCAAATTGTACTTCTCGATCTTGGCATGGAGGGTGGGCCGGGAGACCCCTAAAAGCTTTGCCGCGCGGGAGCGGTTCCCGTCCGAGATCCGCAGGGTCTCCCGGATCACGATCGCTGCAAACCGCTCCGTCAGGCTCTCGAAGAGATTCTCGCCGTCACCCTTTGCGATGGCTTCGGCCGTCAGCTCCCGGATCAGATCCTCCAGATCCCTGCGCTCCTCCTTTTCCCGGACCGCCTCCTTCTCCCCGATGGCCCGCTGAATGTCCTCGGCCGACAGCGGAGTCCCCCGGTTGAAGATCAGCGCCTTCTGGATCACGTTGGACAGCTCCCGGACATTGCCGGGCCACTGGTGGGAGAGGAGTACACCGATCGCGATGTCGGTGATGCCCGGGTTGTCGGCACCGGCCTCGGCCGAATACCGGGCCAGAAAATAGTCGGTCAGATCCCGGATGTCCTCAGGCCGGTCCGCGAGCCGGGGCAGCTTGATCGTCACCACCTCCAGCCGGTAGTAGAGATCCTCCCGGAACCGGCCCTCACGGATCGCGGTCTCCAGGTTCCGGTTGGTGGCCGCGATGATCCGGACATCGACCGGGACCGTCTCTCTTCCCCCCAGCCGCTCGACGCTCTTCTCCTGCAGCAGACGCAGCATCTTGGACTGGAGGGTGAAGGGCATGTCCCCGATCTCATCCAGAAAAATGGTTCCCCGGTGGGCCTGCTCGATCTTTCCGATCCTGCGGTGGCCCGCTCCCGTAAATGCCCCCTTCTCATACCCGAAGAGTTCGCTCTCCAGCAATGTCTCGGGAATCGCCACACAGTTGATGATCAGAAAAGGCATGTTCTTCCGCAGGCTGTGCTGATAGACAGCTCTTGCCACCAGCTCCTTGCCGGTTCCCGATGCCCCCCGGATCAGCACGGTCGCATCCGTTGTGGTGACCCGGCCGATGGCCTTGTAAACCTCCTGCATGGCCGGACTTCTGCCGATGATGGCATCCCGAGTCGGCTTGTCCGGAGAGGCATCCATCAACACGGGCTGGTGCATGAAGCGGGCCGCCTCGATCGCCTTGTGGATCACGTCGAGCATGTCTGGAATCTCAAACGGCTTCAAGATGTAGTCGAACGCGCCCATCTTGGTCGCCTCGATCGCTATCTCGGTGGTGCCGTAGGCCGTCATGATGATGACCGGCAGGCGAGGGTTAGCATCGTGGATCTTTTTGAAGGTCTCGAAGCCGTTCATTCCGGGCAGGCGCATGTCTAAAATCACCAGATCGGGCATGGCCGCATCGAGCGCGATGAGTCCGTCCTCTCCTGAAGCTGCGCCCGTCACCCGGTATCCCTCTTCCGTCAGCAGCTTTTCAAAACTCTTCCGCAACTGATCGTCGTCGTCTATGATGAGAATGGATCTCAAACCGCGTCTCCTTCGTCCCCCTTCTCCCCCTTATCTCCCTTCTCCCCCTTCTCATTCCGGGGCCGCTCAAGGGGCAGGGTGATGGTGAAGTCGGCCCCCTTTCCCTCCTCGGAAAAGACCCCCAGAAATCCGCCATGCTCCTCGATGATCCGGGAGCTGATGGAGAGCCCCAGGCCGGTTCCCTCATCCTTGGTGGTGAAGAATGGGTCGAAGAGCTTCTCTTTGATTCCCTCGGGGATGCCGGGGCCGCTGTCGATGATCCGGATGACCACGGCCTCCGCGTCCGGCTCCCGGCTCACCTCCTCCCGGACAGTGATGGTTCCGTTGCTTTTGATGGCCTCGCACGCGTTCACGATCAGATTGACCATGGCCTCCTTGAGCTGTTCCGGGTCAGCGTCGATCTCCGGCAGATTTCCCTCCCTTTCCAGATTGACCGTCACCCGGTGAGACTGGAGCCGGTGCTTGAGCAGCAGCAGGGCCATGTCCGCGATGGCGGAAGGGTTCACCGGCTGCATCTTCAGCCGGGGCGGACGGGCAAACTCGAGAAAATTGCTGATGATGGTGTCGATGTGGCGGATCTCCTGGGAGATGACATCGAAGTCCTCCTTCTGGCTCCCCGTAAACCGGATGGAACGGCCCAAAGAGAAGAGGCGCATCTTCACCGATGTGAGGGGGTTTCGGATGCTGTGTGCGGTGTTGGCCGCAAGCTTTCCCACCATGGCCATCTTTCCGGACTGGAGCAGGTTCTCCCGGCTCCGGATCAGCTCCATCTCGGTTCTTCCAGCATTCTTGATCAGCCCCTCCACCCGATGGCTCAAGGCCTTGATCTCGTCTGCGGTCTTCGGATATTCTGCAGAAGGCCCCTCTGCCCGTTCCGCCATGCGCCGTACCGGGATCAGGATCTGTTTTATCAGCAGCCCCATCAGAAGGATGGCCAGGGAAAACTCCACGAACATGGCCATCACCGCGGTGAACCGCAGCCGGGTCGCTTCCTTGCTGCTCCGGATCTGGGCCTCGCGGATCTCTGCGGTGTGCAGTTCCTTGTAGTTTTCGCAGAGGGAGAGGAGCTGGGGGAAGATTTCCCTGACCTGCGAGTGGAGCCTTGCCCCGGCCTCCCGATCCCCCTGCCGGTAGAGCTCGATAACCTGATCCTTCACTTGGGTATAGAGGGCATACCGCTCCTCGATCCGGTTCAGCAGATCCTGAAAGGCCGGCTCCGGGGCCCTTTCCCGGGTGCGCTGAAGCTGAAAAGAGAAATCCTTCCGGTGCTTCCCAAGCTCCCGGAGCCATCTGTCGTCGCCGTCGATGAAATAGTAGGAGATGAAGCCCTTCTGATTGATCAGGGCCGTCTCCATCGCCTCTGCGGCCTGAAAACCGGCCACATCCTTCTCCAGTATCCTATTGAGCAGATTCTCGATGCGGAAGGTATAGCCGATCATGATCAGCGCGCCCGACAGGGTTATGACCAGCAGCAGCCCCAGAAGGGTGTAGATCCGGGCCCGCAGGCTCAGCCGGTTGAAGTGGCGCTCTAAGGAGGCCACCGGAAACCGGCTGAAAATCCTGGCTTTGGAAACGGCCGCTTTCATGGCTTCAGGAGTAGAAACCTCCGCTCTTTCTCACCAGCAGCTTGGCCTCGGCTTTGCGAATCCGCTCTCTCTGTTCGTCTCTTCGCTTTCGGGCCCCCTCGATCTTCTCCATGAGATCCTCGAAATCGGCCGGCTTGAGCAGATAGTCGAATGCGCCCAGCTTCATGCCTTCAACCGCTGTCTTTGCCGTGCCGTGGCCTGTGAGCATGATCACTTCGATGAGTGGCCACTTCTTCCGGATCTCCTTCAAGGTCTCCATACCGTCCATGCCGGGCATCCGGATGTCTAAGATCACCACATCGACCTTGTCTGGGCTCTTCTCCAGGAATTCGAGGCATCCGAGCCCGTCATAGGCCTCATAGACCTTCTCGCCCGATTCGATCAGGCGCATGGCCAGCATCTCCACAAAATCCTTCTCGTCGTCCACGATCAAGACGCGTATCGGTATCTTTACGGCCATTGTTCTATCCTTTCAAACGGTTAAGCGCAACCGGTTTATATTATACCTTTATCTTATATCCTGATCTTATATAAGGCCCAGGATCTTCCACCAGATCGATGCTGTCAGAATCAGCAGCAGCAGAAGGATCGGCGTGGCCACCGCGCCCACCTTGGTCAGATCCGAGGATTTGAAATATCGGTAGCTGTAGGCGATCGCGTTGGGAGGACAGCCGATCACCAGGAGCATGGCAAAGGAGGTTGCCGTTCCCAGACAGAGGGCCAGCACCCGGGGATCGACCCCTTCGAGAATGGCCATGGGGATCACGATGGGCAGAATCAGGGCCGCGGCCGCGACATTGGCCATTGCATTGGTCACCAGTGCCCCGAAGATTGCCACACCGGCAAATAGGAGGAGCCATCCGCCACCCTGCACCAGAGGGAAGAAGAGGTTGGCAAAGTAATCGGCCGCACCCGAGTACCCCATGGCCAGCCCTAAAGAGATCCCGCCGCCAAAGATGAAGAGCGCTGTTCCCCACTCCATGTTCTCCTGAATATCCTCCCATGTCAAAACCTTTGTCAGAACCAGTGCCGCCACCGCCAGCATTCCGGTGATGGAGTAGTGGAGTCCGTGGAACTCCTTGAACAACCAGGAGACGAAGGCCAGAACGACGATGGCCAGGGTGGTTTTTTCGATGGGGGTCCAGGGGCCAAGATCCTCTTCGAACGCGGGCAGCTTGAATTTGGGGTCGGGCCGGTAAACGAAATAGACGATGAGCACAGCCGCGGGAACCGTCACGATGGCCATGGGCATCGCGAACTTGATCCAGTCTAAAAATGTGATCTCGATGCCGGTGAACTCCTTTAAAAACGCGGCCGAGACCATGCACCGCCCCCCGCCGATGAGCGATCCCATGCCCCCGGCCGAGCAGGCAAAGGGCAGGGAGAGCATCATGAACTTTGCGGTTTGTGAGTAGGGCTCGATGCCGACTGCCCGCATCAGCGGCAGCATGGTGACGATACCGATGGCGCAGGCCGCGGCATCATGCATAAAGGAAGAGGAGATCCCCAGACCCATCGCGATGATGAAGGTGAAGCGGGTGACGCTGTTGCCGGCCTTCTTGATGATGAAGTAGCCGAGCCGCTTGGTCAGGCCCGCCTTGTCCAGGGAGATCGCAAAGATCAGACAGCACATGATGAAGACCACCACCGGGTGCATGTATGGGGCCCAGGCATCCTTCACGTCGGTGATGCCCATGGCCACCAGCGAGACGCCGATGAGAACGGCCGTGATCTCCAACGGGATCGGCTCGGCCACAAAGAGAAAGATCAGCACCGCCAGCATCGCCAGAAACCGCTTGGCTCTGGGGGAGAGGCCGTCCACATAGCTCACCTCGGCGCTGTCGCCGACCACCACGGCCGCGCGTTCGGTAAGAAAAGTCCCGGTAGCTTCCGCGGCCCCCGGATACCGGGCCTCCATGATATACCCTTTCTGTCCTTTGAACTTTTCCGGAACCAGTGTGTAATATTCCGCCAGTTCGCTGTAAAGCTTCTTCTCCGGATCTCCGATGATTTTAAACTGCTTGCCCTCGGGCCTCGGCAGAAGCATGACGATAACGCCCAGCGAGATCGCGAAGCCCAGTTGAAACCATTTGTTTTTCAGGATCATCTCTCTACCTCTGTCCTTCCGCTGTCTGAATCCGTTCCGGTTTAAGGTTCAGTTTAAGTTTCGATTTAAGGTTCAGTTTAAGATTTCGTCTTCTTCCGGGCCGCTGCCGCCTCCCGGATCTTTTCCACCAGTTCGCTCAGCTCGCACGGCTTGGTCAGATAGTCGAATGCGCCCTCCGCGATCCCCTCCCGTGCGGCCTCTTCGGAGCCGTGGCCCGTGATCATAACCACCTGAAGCTCCGGGGCCATGAGCTTGAAGACCTTGAGCACCTCCAGGCCGTCCATGTCCTCCATCTTCAGATCGAGCAGCGCCACGTCGAACTCCTCTCCCCGGAGGGTCTGGATGGCCTCGGAGCCGCTGTAGGTCCGGGTGACGTCGATCCCCCGCCTGGCCAGACGGTTGGCAATTACATTGACATATCCTTCTTCATCGTCCACCATCAGAAGCCGGATGCTTTCCTCCGAAGCCATCTTTTCCTCTCTCCTCTTCCGGTTTTGGAGCAGAGCTTTTACTATGCCCTGCGGTTGGTGATCTCCCTGACCCGGGCCTGGACGATCTTATCCTCGTGGCCCCGCTTCTTCGCGGCCCCCTCCCCGACTTTCTCCATCAGCACATCCATATCGCACGGCTTCATCAGGTAGTCGAAAGCCCCCAGCTTCATCCCCTCGATGCCGGTCTCCACCGTGGCATGTCCCGTGAGCATGATCACCTCGGTCAGGGGAAAGCGGGTCTTGATCTCCCGCAGGGTCTCGATGCCGTCCATCCCGGGCATCTTCACATCGAGGATCACCACTTCGATGGTCTCATTGTCGCCCAGCACCTTCAGGGCATCTTTGCCGCTGTGAGCCGCTGTCACGGAAAGGTTTCTCTTGGTGAGGCGCTTGGTCATGGTCTCCACGAATCCGACCTCGTCATCCACCAGCAGTACGTTTGCAATTGTCATTTCGCTTCTCCTTTTTTTCGTTAAAGGGGTCAAAATTAGGGGTCAAATTAAATAAAAGGTGTCCGAATAAATGGTCGTTTCCATATTTTTGATCGGTCTTTGATCAGATTTTGATCAGATTTAGAGCAGAGGCACCCCTTCAGTCCTGGATGGCCGGCAGCCGGATGCGGAAGGTGGTTCCGTGATCCATCACGCTCTGCACATCGATCTCTCCGCCCATCTTCTTGACGATGCCGTAGCAGATGGAGAGCCCCAGCCCGGTTCCCTTGCCCACCGGCTTTGTGGTGAAGAAGGGGTCGAAGATCCGGGCGAGGTTGGATTTGGGAATGCCGGGGCCGTTGTCGGCCAGCTCGATCAGGAATTCCTCCTCCTCCATCCCGGTGGTGATCTTCAAAAGCCCCCCTCTTTTCTCCATCGCATCGAGCGCGTTGTTGATCAGGTTCAGGATCACCTGCTGAAACTCGGTCTCGGAGACTTTCAGCAGGGGAAGATCCTGTTTGAATCGGGTGATGATCTCCACCCCCGCATACCGTGCCCGCTGGGCCGAAAGTTCCACCAGCTCGTCGATCATCTCATTGACCCGGACATCATGGATGCGGGAGTCGGTCTTCCGGGCAAAGCTCAAGAGCTTATGGGTGATCTCCTTGCAGCGCCGGCCCTGGGTCCCGATCTGGAGCAGTGCCCGGTTGAACTCCTCGAGGTTTTTCCCCGCAGCAAATTCCTCCTCCTCCAGAAGATCCTGAATCCACCCGGCCTCCTCCACCATGATGGCCACCGGATTGTTGATCTCGTGCGCGATACCGGCCGCAAGCTGCCCCACGGAAGCCAGCTTTCCGGTCTCTATCACCTGCTGGTTCATCATCTCCTTCTCCCGGTCGATAAAGGACATCCGGCTGACCATCCGCTTTGAAAGCAGCACCGACATGGTGACTATGCAGATGGTGCCGACCAAAAGGATCAAAATGATGACCTTCTGCGCGTGGTGAAGATCCGCATACGCGTCCTCGCTGTGCTGCTGATAGACCATCAGCCAGTCCCCCCCTTTTAACAGGGCTCCCACATAGAGGTTTACCCGGCCGGCGCTGTCCTCCTTCTCCATGATCCGGACATTGCTCCGGCCCGAGGTGTTCCGGTTGAGGAAGTATTCCGAATACTGCTGAATGCTCGGCAGCGCGTCAAATGCCGGCTCGGTCTGGTACTGTCCCTGGCGGTTCAAAATAAAGGCAAAGCCGGTCTTTCCGATTCGGATCTTCTGCACCAGCGCGTTGAAGGCCATGAAGTTGATGGTGGCCCTCAGCACCCAGGTCTCATCATTTGTCCTCCCCCGAACCGTCACGATGAAGTGGGGAAAGCCCCGGAGCCCCATGAAGACGTCGCTGATGTAATATTCGTTCTCCAGAGCCCGAAGAAACCATTCTGCGCCCGAATAGCGGGCATTCTCCAGCTTCAGAGATCCGGCATACGCCACCTGGAGCCCCTCCTCGTTCACAAAGCCGAGATCCTCGAAGACCGTTCCGTACTCCTCCTGGAGGATCGTCAGCTTCTCCTCCAGGGCTCTTTCGGTGTTCAGCTCCTCCACGTCGAGGGCCTCGGCCATAAACCGGATGTTGTTGAGCTTCTCCGTCAAAAAGCTGTCGATGTTCTGCCGGTGCTTCAGCACCAGCTCCCCCAGATGGGCATAGACCTTCTCCTTGTAGGAGTCGTGAAACTGGCTGTAGATGACCCCGGCCACCAGCAGCATGGGCGTGACCGAGACCACGATGATGATGCCGATCATCCGGCGG
>JAABSZ010000141.1:0-10445 GCA_011390135.1 Desulfobacteraceae bacterium
CCATGACCGGGCCGTGCGGTCGGTCTGCCGGGAATGCACCGTCGGATGCGGGCTGATCGCCTATATCCAGGACGATATCATCGTCGATGTCATGGGGGATGAGGAGCACCCCGTCAGCCGGGGGCGCGTCTGCGCCAAAGGGACCGACTTCGTCCGGGGGATCAGAAGCCCGGAGAGGATCATGTTCCCGGGAGCGCGGAACCGCCCCTCAGGGCCATTTGCCGCGATGGAAAACATCGAAAAGGCGATGGACGCGCTGGCTGATGCGCTGAAGCGGGTTCGGGACCGGAGCGGCCCCGGGGCTCTGGCCGTCGGCTGTGATCCCGAAGCGGGCCTCGATTTCTACCTGGGCGCGCGGCGGTTTGCCCGGCTCTGGGAGACGCCCCATGTCTATCATCCCCTTGATAATCCAATTGATAATCCAATTGATAATCCCTTTGGCCATCCCGCAAATGATCCCGGAAACAAACCCCTATATCAGGAGGGGACATCCGCGCTGACCGCGCCCACAGCCCCCTGTACCGAATGGGAGGAGAGCGGCTCTCTGTTTCTGGTCGAAGCAGATCCAGCCGCGACCCATCCGGTAGCCTTCGGCAAAGTCCTCCAAGCCAAGGCCCGGGGCGCGAAGATCATCGCTGCCGATGTCTGCTTTACCGCTACCCTCTCCAAGGCGGACCTGCCGCTGCTGATCCCTCCGGGCAGCGGCAATCTCCTGGGAATGGTGCTGCTGAAGGGGCTCATGGAACTGGATGGGCTGGATAACGAGGCCGCGGCCGCGGGGTTGGATGATCCCGAGGGGTGGCGGGCCACCTTTGAAAACTTCTCCCTGGCCGATGGGGCCAAAGCTTTGGGCCTCACCCCGGAAGCCGCGGTCGGGATCTGCCGAATGCTGGTACAGCACGCCCCGGTCACTGCCATCACCGGGAAACGGCTGGCCTACCAGCCCGATGCCGGTGTCTGGCAGACTCTGGCCGCGGCCGCGGGATGGACCAGCAGGGTCGGCGGGGGATGGTATCCCCTGGAGGCCGGAAGGCCACGGCTGGCCGCGGCCGGGGATATCGAAAATCCGCGGCCCGGGGGCCGAGAGATCGGCTTCCCCTATACGGGCGGATCGGGGGCAGATGCGCCCCAAGGGATCAAGGCCGTGATCGCCTCTGGCAACTGCTTCAATGACTTCTTTCTCCCCTTCAAAGTCAGTACCCGGGAGATGGATCTCATCGTCCACTTCGGCGCGTTCGCCAACCTGACCCGGGATCTTGCGCACATGATCCTGCCGTCTGCCCTCTGGCCCGAGCGGAACGGCCTATGCTTCAGCAACGACCGGGGGATTCAGTTCGGGCCCCGGCTGGTCTCCCCTCAGGAGGCCTGCCAGACCGGGCTCGGCTTCTGGATGCGCCTTGCAGACCGTTTCGGCTGGGGGGATCACTTTCCCTGGCGCACCGAAACGGGCCGCGCGGACCCGGTCCGGTTCTACGACTGGGTTCTCGCAAGAAATCCCGATACGGCCGGGTTGACCGTGGAAGCCCTCAAAGCCAGTGAGCCCGAGCCGATTTTCTGGCCCCTGGACAGGGGCCGCGGGGTGAAGCGGACATCTCCCCCCTTCCCCACGGATTCGGGAAAGATCCCGCCGGCACCCGCGCCCGAAAAGATATCCCTTCCGGACGGAGGCACAGCGCAAACACAGGATATGGGTTGAATAAACAATGAAAGTACAGAAGAAGAAACTGCTGCTGGTGGATGCGGAGAAGTGCATCGGCTGCTTCGGGTGCGACGCGGCCTGCCGGATGGAGCATGATCTGCCGCCGGGGCCCAAGCCCTTCAAGGTCTTCCGGATCGGACCCATCGCGGAAGACGGGACATTCCGGATCCACCACCGGGCCGTTACCTGCTTCCACTGCGACCAGCCGGCCTGCGTATCGGTCTGCCCTACCGGGGCCATGCAGAAGCGGGAGGATGGGATCGTCTTTTCGGACATGGAACTCTGCATCGGCTGCCAGACCTGCGCGGTCGCCTGCCCCTTCGGGATTCCGGAGCTGAACCCGGGGACCGGAAAGATCGCCAAGTGCGACGGATGCCGGGAGCGGGTTGACAAGGGGCTCTGGCCTGCGTGTGCGCTCAAGTGCCCTGGGGGCGCGCTCTCCTTTGGAAGCCCCGGCGACGTGGTTCGCCTCCGGCGGGGAGATCATGCGGTCCATATCGTGGAAACCTTCTGTCGGCCCCAGGACTAAAGCGGTTTTCCGGAATTGAAATCCCCTGTAAAAAGGACGAAAAAATGGACGGAGTGGACAGAGCGGACATAGTTGCGCTTGAAACCCCAAGAGCTTTGCCGGGATCTTCATTTCCGGAATTCACCTAACGGAGCCGGACAAAGAGAACAGGAATGACAAATATGCTCAGACTTACCGGAAGCCCGACTGAACGGGCATTTTCCCAGGAGATCATCCGGATGAGCGGCCAGGATCTGCTGGAATGTCTCCAGTGCGGCAAATGCACCGGCAGTTGCCCCATAGCATCCGAGACCGTGACCGGACCCCGCCGGCTGATCGCGAAGATCCTGGCCGGGATGAAGGAGGAGGCTCTGAAAGACCCGACCTGGTGGTACTGCGTCAGTTGCGGGACATGTGCGGGCCGATGCCCCGTGGAGATCAACATGTATGAGGTCTCCACCGCGCTCTGCGAGATGGCCGAGGCCCAAGGGGTTAAGCCGTCGGAGCCCCACATCCATCTCTTTGAAACCCTTTTTCTCGATTCGGTGAAGAAGGGGGGCCGGGTCCGGGAGCTGAAAGCGGTGATGGCCTTCAACATCCGCACCATGAACCCCTTCAAGGATATGGTTCCGGGGATGAAGCTGATGCTCCGCGGCGCTGTCTCTCCAAAGGATCTTATGGAAAAGGAGAAACCCGATCCCGCGGTGGCCCGGATCTTCGAACGGGCAGAAGAGAGGAAGGGCGAGCATGGAAAAGAATAAGGGAAATGACGCGGAAAAGAATCAGACGGCCGCGAGCTACTATCCGGGCTGCTCCCTGGAGGGGACCGCAAGAGCCTATGATCTCTCTTCCCGGGCCGTCTGCCGGGAACTCTCCATCGACCTCCGGGAGCTTCCCGAATGGTCATGCTGCGGCTCCTCCCCCGCGCTGAAGACGGACAAGCTCCTCTCCACGGCACTTTCGGCCCACAACCTGAATATCGCAGGAGCCCAGCCTCCGGACGATCTGCTGATCCCCTGCCCCTTCTGCTTCCGGCGTCTCTTGAGCGCGCAGCAGGAGATGGCCGAGGACCCGGAGCTGAAACGATCGGTGGAGGAGACGGTTGAAGGAACCCCGGAAAAGGCGGTCAATATCCACAGCCTGCTCGGCTTCATCCATGACCGGGTGGGGCTCGATGCGGTAAAGGAGAAGGTGGTCCGCCCCCTGGCCGGCATGCGGGTGGTTCCCTATTACGGCTGTTATCTGGTGAAGCCGCACAAGACCACACAGTACGACCACCCGGAGCAGCCGGTCTCTCTGGATGAGCTGCTGAGTGCGCTGGGGGCCGAGGTGGTCGACTGGGATTTCAAGACCGAGTGCTGCGGCGCGGGCCTGGCCCTCAGCAAGACCGATACTGTGGAGCGGCTCTGCGGCCGGATCGTGAAGGAGGCCCGGTGGAAGCGGGCAGATGCGATCGTTGTGGCATGCCAGCTCTGCCAGGCCAACCTGGAGATGCGGGGGGAGAAGAAGGGAAACCTTCCGGTCCTCTATTTCACCCAGCTCATGGGGCTGGCCTTGGGCCTGTCGCCGGAATCGCTGGGAATGAAGAAACACCTGATCTCTCCCATGCCCATGCTAAAGGCAAAAGGGTTCGGGGAGAAGAGACCCAAAGCGTCCCGAGTCGAGGTAGGAGAATGAGCAAAAAGATCGGTGTCTACGTCTGTCAGTGCGGCACCAACATCGGCGGAAAGGTCGATGTGGCAAAGATCGCAGAGGAGATCGAAACCGAAATGGGCGATGTGGTGGTCTGCCGCCACTACAAATATATGTGTTCCGAGCCGGGACAGAAGCTGATCAGAGATGATATCGCGGAACTGGGGCTCGACTGCGTGGTGGAGGCCTCCTGCTCTCCCAAGATGCACGAGCCGACCTTCAAGAACGCGGTGGCCCAGGCCGGGATGAACCCCTATATGTTCGAGATGGTCAACATCCGGGAGCACTGCTCCTGGATCTCGGAAAACCCGGATCTGGCCACGAAAAAGGCCAAGGATCTGGTGCGGGGAGGGATCGCTCGGGTGGCCCATCACAAGCCCCTGACCGGAACCCGGAAGCCGGTGACGCCCTCGGCCCTGGTGGTGGGCGGCGGGATCGCCGGCATCACCGCGGCCCTGAAGATCGCAAAGGCCGGCTACAAGGTCTATATGGTCGAGAAGGAGGAGATCGTCGGGGGCCGGATGGCCCAGTTCGACAAGACCTTCCCCACCCTCGACTGTGCGGGCTGTACCCTCACCCCCAAGACCAGCGAGGTGGGGCGCCATCCGAACATCGAGATTCTGACCAAGGCCGAGGTGACAGGGGTGAGCGGCTTTGTGGGGAACTTCAAGGTGAAGGTCCGGCAGCAGCCCAGGTATGTGAGCGAGGAGAAATGCACAGGGTGTGGCGACTGCCAAGGCGTCTGCCCCATAGACGTAGTAAGCGGCTTCGAAGTGGGCCTCTCCACCCGCCACCCGATCAGCCGGCCATTTCCCCAGGCCATCCCCAACACCTTCTCCATCATCAGAAGCGGCCAGCCCCCGTGCCAGAGCGCCTGTCCGGCCGGGGTCAATGTGGTCGGCTACATGAACCTGACCGGCATGGGGAAGTATGACGAGGCGCTTGCCATGGTGCGGGAGCGGATGCCCTTTGCCGCATCCTGCGGCCGGATCTGCTTCCACCCCTGCGAGGGCGTGTGCAAGCGGGGCCAGTTGGACGATCCCCTTGCCATCTGCCACACCAAGCGGTTTTTAGGGGATCGGGAGCTTGCCATGAATACCTTCTCCCATCCGCCCGTGAAAGATGGACGGGCCGAGAAGGTGGCCATCGTGGGCGCAGGGCCTGCGGGTTTGTCTGCGGCCTACTATCTCGCGCTGGAGGGGTATCCGGTGACGGTCTATGAAAAGCTCTCTGTGGCCGGCGGGATGCTCATGGTGGGAATTCCTGAATACAGGCTTCCAAAACAGATTCTGAGTGCCGAGATCGAAAATCTCAAAACTTTGGGCGTGGAGATCAGAACCGGCGTCACATTCGGAAAGGATGTCACCTTCGAATCCCTGGAGAGCGAAGGGTACGGTTCATTTTTCATCGCGACGGGCCTGCACAAGAGCCTCTCCCTCCGGATCGAAGGGGAGGAGACCCAAGGGGTGATCGGCGGAACCGATCTGCTCCGGGATGTGGTTCTGGAACAGGTGAAGGCAGGGGAAGCGGGAAAAGAGCCCCCTTCTCCGGCCATCGGAAAGAGGGTGGTCGTGATCGGCGGCGGAAATGTGGCCATCGACTGCGCGCGAACCTGCGCCCGGCTGGGGTCCGAGGTGGTGCTGCTCTATCGCCGGACCCGTGCCGAGATGCCGGCCTGGGACATCGAGGTGGACGAGGCTGAAAAGGAGGGGGTGCGCTTCGAGTTTCTCGCGGCCCCGACAAAGGTGATCAGCGAAAACGGCAAGGTGACAGGGCTGGAATACCTCCGGATGGAGCTGGGCGCGCCCGATGATTCGGGGCGGCGGAGGCCTGTGCCAATGGAAGGCTCCGAGAGGGTGATGGACGCGGATACGGTGATTCCGGCCATCGGACAGGCTCCGGACACTTCGTTTCTGGAGGGGTTGGGGCTGGATGTGGAGCGGTGGGGAACCATCCGGACCGAGGAAGAGACCCTGGTCACATCCCGGCCCGGTGTCTTTGCCGGGGGCGACTGCACCCTGGGCGCGGCCAGCTTTGTGGAGGCCGTGGCCCACGGCCGGATGGCCGCGGAATCGATCCACCACTATCTGGCCCACGGCGGACTCCGGCCCGTAAAGCCGGTGGAACGCTCCGTTCCCGAGGAGCTGACTCAGGAGGAGCGGGACCGGGCAAGGCCCATCCAAAAACAGCGGATGCCCCATCTTTCCGTGGAAAAGCGGGGGGGGAACTTCCACGAGGTGGAGCTGGGCTTCACCCAAGAGATGGCCAGGGCCGAAGGAGAGCGGTGCCTCAGTTGCAGCCTCTGCTGCCAGTGCGGCGAGTGCGTGAAAAAGTGCGGGCCCGGGGCCATCGACCTGACCGAGACCGAGAAGATCCGGGAGATCGATGTGGGGGCCATCGTGGTGGCCACAGGGATCGACATCTTCGATGCGAAGAAGTATCCGGAGTACGGCTTCGGCCGATATCCGGACGTGATCACCAACCTCCAGTTCGAACGGCTCTGCAACTCGTCGGGCCCCACCGGCGGCAAAGTCCTGAAACCGAGCGACGGCACTGTTCCCAAAAGCATCGTCTTTGTCCAGTGCGTAGGATCGAGAGACCGGGCCAAAGGCAACGAATACTGCTCCAAGGTCTGCTGTATGATCAGCGCGAAGCAGCTCAGCATCTTCAAGCACTTCAGTCCTGACGGCCAGGCCTACGTCTTCTACATCGACAACCGGGCCGGGGGCAAGGGGTATGAGGAGTTCCTGCGCCGGGCCATCGAGGAGGACGGGGCCCGCTACATCCGGGGCCGGGTCGCGAAGATTTTCCAGGAGCGGGACAAGCTGGTGGTGCGGGGCGAAGACAGCCTTGCCGGGGTTCCGGTGGAGGTGGAGGCCGACATGGTGGTGCTGGCCACGGGGCTGACCGCGCAGGCCGACTATATGACGGTGGCCCGGGCACTGAACCTCTCCACTGACCGGTACGGCTTCTTCATAGAATCCCACCCAAAGCTGGGGCCTGTTGAGACCTCTCTCTCCGGCATCTATCTGGCTGGCGGAGCCCAGGGTCCCAAGGACATCCCCGAGTCGGTGGCTCAGGGGGGTGCTGCCGCGGCAGAAGCCCTCTCTCTCTTCGGAATGGGCGAAGTGGAGGTGGAGCCGACGGTCGCGATAGTGGATTCGGTCCGCTGCACCGGCTGCCGGACCTGTGTGGGGCTATGCGCGTATACCGCGGTCTCCTTTGACGAATTTACCAAGACAGCATCCATCAACGAGGCCCTCTGTCAGGGGTGCGGAACCTGTGCCGCGGCCTGTCCTGTGGCCGCGATCGGTGTGCAGCATTACACGCCGGATCAGGTGATGGCGCAAATCGAAGGCATACTGGGGGGATAGAAGAAAAACCATGACAACCGATTACGAGCCCAAAATCATCGCTTTTCTCTGCAACTGGTGCTCCTATGTGGCCGCGGACGCGGCCGGGGTCTCCCGGTTCGTGCAACTGCCCAACGTCCGGGTGATCCGGGTCTTCTGCTCCGGCATGGTCGATCCGGGATATGTGATCAAGGCCTTTGCCGAGGGCGCGGACGCGGTGCTGGTGGCCGGGTGCCACCCCGGGGACTGCCACTATATCTCCGGCAACATCAAGGCGATGCGCAGAGCGGCCCTTCTGGACCGGCTCCTGACCGAGATGGGCATGGAAAAGGGGCGGTTCCGGCTGGAGTGGATCGCGGCCTCGGAATCGCCCAAATATGCCGAGGTGATCAACGAGATGACCCGTTCGGTTCAGAAACTCGGCCCCTTCAGAGTGCAGAGGTGCGCGGGATGAGAACGAAAAAGCCCTTTCAAATCGCGGTTTACGGAACAGCAGGCTGCAGAGCCTGCGAGAACAACATCATCGACCTTCACTACCAGGTCAACTCCTTTGCCGGAAGAGCCGAGTTCAAGTTCTGGCCATATCTTCTCGGCTCCTCCTTCGATGATATAGGGGACGATCTCGGGAAGGATCTCAGGGAAGATCCCGGGGACAATATAGGTGAAAATGAACGTTTCGACCTTGCCGTCTTTGCGGGTTCGGTCCGAAACGAGGCCGATGCAGAAGCGGCCCGGACTCTCCGGGAGAAGTCGGATATTCTGCTGGCCTGCGGGGCCTGTGCGGCCTTAGGGGGACTGCCGGGGCTGGCCCATCTGAACCCCGATCTGAAAGGGAGCAGCGGGGAAGGATCAGATCTCTGTTCCGGGGACCGCGACAATGCCCAGGAGAATGTCCAAGACAATGCCGAAGAGTTGGATCCGGCCCTTGCCCTGCCGAAAAAGAGGACGCGGGTGCAGGCTCTCTCCCAGGTCGTGCCGGTCGATTACACGGTTCCCGGCTGCCCCCCGACCCAAAACCTTCTCTGGGCCGCGATCTCCTCCATCCTCTTCCGGGGAGAGCCGACAGGCCGCCTCTCCTATGTCGTGTCCCGGCTTCCGGAAGCGGTCTCCTGCGCGATCCTTGCCGGTGAACTTCCGGAAAAGGGAATCACCTTTGCCGGGGACAAGGCGGTCTGTGCCACCTGCTCCCGGGCCAAGGAGGAGAAGCGCTTCTCCAAAGGAAAGCGGGTCTATGAAAGTTCCGAAACGGGCCGCTGCCTGCTGGAGCAGGGGCTGATCTGCCAGGGGATCACCACCCGGGAGGGTTGCGGGGGCCTCTGCACCGGGGTGGGGCTTCCCTGCCGGGGCTGCTTCGGCAAGGCCGACGCGGTCTATGATCCGGGCGCGAAGATGGTCTCGGCCATCAGCTCCACCTTTGACACCGATAATGCGGCAACGGTAAAGGCCATCGCGGACAGCTTCATCGACATGACCGGAACCTTCTACCGGTATGGACTGCCGACCCAGTGTGCGCTCCTCGATCAAAATCTCACTGAAAAGGGACAAAGAAATGGACGGAGTGGACAGAATGGACCGAGTGGACCGAGTGGAGGCTGAAACCCCGAGACCTTTGCCGGGATCTTCATTTCCAGAATTCACCAAATACAAAAGGGAATCTTGATGGAAACGACCCTTACCCTTTCACCGATCCGATGGCAGGAGACGCCCTCCCGGATCACGATTCTTCGAAACGGCGCAGGACCCAGGACCTATCTGCAGACCACGGCCTTCGAGGATCTGCCGGCCCTCTGCTGGGGCCGGCCGGTCGAGGAGGTTCTCCGGATCGTTTCGATTCTCTCGCCGGCCCATCATCTGGCTGCGGCCAAAGCGTTGGACCGCCTCTTCGGCGTGGAACCGCCCGAGACGGCCCTCAACATGCGCGCGGGACTGATGCAAGCCCTCTACGCCTGCCATCATCTGCGAAAGCTCCATCTTCTGCTGAGCGGCTTTACCGATCTTTTCGATTCGCCGAGAGCCGCGGAGCGGGCCGGGAAGGGAGAGATCCTCCAGACGGCCGCGGATCTGATGGCCGCGCTCCATCTGGCACAGGAGGCCGCGACGATTCTTGGGGGGCGGGCCGATCATCCCATCTCCTCCCTGCCGGGCGGGGTGAGCCGGTTTCTGAAACCGGAATACTACGAACGGCTCGATGAGATCGCGGTCCAGTTCAAGCCGGCCGTCGATAAGATCGGGAAAATATTTTCAGAAAAGATTCTGGCCGAAGACGGGCCTCTGGAGAAAATGGACGGGATTACGGCAGAAGCGATGGGTGCGGCCATTCTCTCCGACGAAGAGGCGGAAGAGAAGATCCGCTTTAAAAACGGATCGGGCGCGGATGGTGACAGCCTCTCCCCCGAGGCGGCCCTCGACGGCATCGAATGTTATACAGAGCCCTGGACCCGCACCCCGTTTGCCGGATATGAAAAGGCCGGGGGCAGCTACTGTGTAGGCCCACTGGCAAGAAGCGCGGAAGAGGGTGAAAAGCCTTCGGCAATGGCTGCTTTTCGTGCGATGCTGAAAGAGCTTTCGAAAACCGCGGCCGCAATGCAGGAGCTTTACATTCAGGAGAAGATGACGGGCCCGTCGGTCCGGACGGTTCCGAAGGATATAGGAACCGAAGGGGCCGCTGCGGTCGAAGCCCCGGAGGGATTGATTCTGCACCGGTATCGGGTCGATGAAAAGGGGATTGTCCGGGAGATGAAGATCCTGGACCCCCGGGTTCAGAATAATGCGCTCCGGTGCGATCTTGCGAAAAACGCGGTCGATCGGGGGCTCAATTCAGGAAAAAGCCCCAGGGAAATCAAGGGACTGATTGAAGCGGCGCTGCTGCCGTTCTAAGGAGGAGAGAGTGACCTTTAAAACACTGATCATCGATGCGGAGAAATGCTCGGGATGCCGATCCTGCGAGAGCTACTGCGCATTGAAGCACGAGTGGGCCTGCAACCCGGCCAAGGGAAGAATCCATGTGGTCAAGTGGGAGCAGGAGGGGATCTTCGTTCCCGTCAACTGCATGCGTTGCGAGGACCCGGCCTGTGAGGCGGCCTGTCCCAAAGGGGCCACCTTCCGCAACTTCATCACCAATGCCATGTCCGTAGATCACGGCAGTTGCATCGGCTGCATGAGCTGCGTCTTTGCCTGTCCCTTCGGGGCCACC
>JAABSZ010000142.1:0-10162 GCA_011390135.1 Desulfobacteraceae bacterium
CCCCCTCCTTGTCCACCAGCTTGACGTAGATCTGCTCTCGGCTGGAAAACCGAAGATCGACACCGACCGTCCAGGTTGTACCGTCAACCTCTTTTCCTTCGATGCTGACGGAAGAATACTTGGGAGATCCGGGTTTGAGGCCCTCGCGCTCGTTTTTGCTGAATGCAGTGCTACGATCGGTCCAAAGCAGATTCATCTCTCGCAGAGGAATTGCCGTAAACCCTTTTCGGGTAATCGGAACACCGGCCCGGCGTTCGGCCTTTGAAAGCGTATCCCCCCGTTCCAGCTTCCACCGCATCATCGCAAGATTCCATACCGCAATCGCCTGAAGCAGAGTCGATTTTCCGGAGTTATTGGGGCCCGCCAATACGATCCGGTCCGACAGGTAAAATTCCTCTTCGGTAAACCGTTTGAAATACTTCAGGCGGACCCGTTCGATCATCTCTTCACCAGATCATTTTCCGCTGTACCTATCCGACCCGGTGCAGCGCCTTCACCGATTTCTTCTCTTCCTCCTCTTGGTCCTCTACTTCCCCTTGGTCCTCTCCGTCAGTATCTTCAACATCTTCCACATCAACCGCCTCCGCCTCCGCCTCCTCTCCCTTCTCCGGTTCCGGGGCATCATCCGCCTCGATATCCCGCACCTTCTCGAATCCGATGAAAAAGGAGAGCAGCGCGGGAATGACAAAGAGCGTAAAGATCGTCGAGATGGCAAGCCCCCCGAGGATGACGCTGCCCAATCCCCGATAGAGTTCGCTTCCCGCACCCGTGGAGAGCACCAAAGGCAGCATCCCGAAGAGGCTGGTGGTGGTGCTCATGAAGATGGGCCGGATCCGGGTCTTGACCGACTCGTCGATGGCCGCCATACCGACAAGGCCGTTGAACCGGATGTTGTTCAACGACTGGTGGACGATCAGAATCGCGTTGTTGACCACGGTTCCGATCAATATAATAAAGCCGAGCATGGTGACGATGTCAAATGACTGGGGCGCGATGAAGAAATTGACCAGCATCAGTCCGATGAAACCGCCGGCCCCGGCCAGAGGAACCGTGAACATGATGATGAAGGGATAGAAGAAGTTTTCGAAGAGCGCGCTCATGAGCAGATAGACGATGATCGCGGCCATGATCAGGTTGATGGCGATAGCCCGGATCGCCTGGGTCAGCTTGTCCGCGTTTCCGCCGACGCTGATGGTGACGTCCTCCAGTTGCCCGGCCCCCTTCAATCCGGCCACCACCTCGTTTTCAATGATCTCCATCGCGGCCTGCAGCGGGATCGACGGCGGCGGCGTCACCTCGAGGGTGATGTTCCGCTTCCGCTCCAGATGGTCGATCTGCATCATGCCCTGGCCGTATTGAAGGTCTGCTACGTCCGAGACCCGGATCAGATTGCCCTGCCGGTTGGAGATCAGGCTCTGGAGGATGTCTTCGGGAACCCCGATCTCCACCTCGGTGCTCCGGACCACCATGTCCATCTTCTTGGCCTGCTGCGGCTTGAACTCGCCCACCTTGCGGCCGTCCATGAGCACATCCACATAGATCCCCATCTCCCGCTCGGTGATCCCGTTGGCCAGAGCCTTCTCCCGGTTGGGGATGAAATTGGCCTCGGGATAGGTGTTCTCCAGAGAGGGCACGGGCCGCACCTGGGCTTCGGGAATCTTCCCCTGGATCGCGCCGAATAAGGTCCTTGAGGCTCCGATGATCCCGTCGATGTCATCGCCGGAGACATTCACCTGAACGGTTCGGCCCCGGCCGATGCCGCTCTGGAAGATCCCGGCCTGGATGCTGACGCCGAAGACCCCCGGAATGGAATTGATCACCCGGTTGAAGAGAGGCATCATCTTTGCGGCCTCGGTCTCGTGCTTGCTGATCGCTCCGAACAGGGTGATCCGGTCCGCGGCCACAAAGAAGATGTTGTCGATCTGGGGAACCCCGTCCTTGTAGTCCTCGTCGAAATACGGCTTTGTGGTCTTGAAGATGTACTCGCCGATCTCCTGGCGCTTATCCACCGAATATCCCGGCGGCGGGATCAGAATATTCAAGATCAGGTTCCGGTTCCCCTGGGGCAGATATTCGGCCTTGGGCATGAGGATATAGACCGTCAGAAACGCGATGGAGGTGAGAACGATGATGGTGGCCAGCCGCGTAAAGACATTTTTCAGCGTCAGCCGGGAAAGAGAGTGAATTCCCCCGGCAATCCTTCCGCCGAACCGGTCGATGGCCCCGGGCCCATTCTTCTTTCTCCGGATCACACGGTAGAGCTGGTTGGTGATGGAGGGAATCGCGGAGACCGAAACAATGAAGCTGATGATGATGGCAAAGGTGATCGCGATCGCGATATCCTTGAAGAGCTGCCCCGCCTCCTCCTGCATGAAGATGACCGGAAGAAAGACCGCGACCGTGGTGGCCGTGGACGCAAAGACCGCACCCCAGACCTCCTGCGCGCCTTCGTAGGATGACCGGAACGCGCCTTTGCCCATCTTTCGGTGGCGGTCGATATTCTCAAGCACCACAATGGCGTTGTCCACCAGCATCCCCACGGCAAAGGAGATGCCCGCAAGACTCACCACGTTCAAACTCCGGCCGAAAAGCCACAAAAAGATAAAGGTTCCTATAGCTGAAATGGGAATCGCGATGGCTGTGGCCAAAGTCGAGCTGATGGAGCGGAGAAAGATCAGCAGCACCGCAAGCGCGAGCAAGCCGCCGATGATCACGTTCGTCTTCACCAGATTGATGGAGCGGTTGATATAGGGGGTCTGCTCATAGACGATGTCGAAGAATAGACCGTTTCTTTCGAGAATCCCCTGGTTGAGTTCATCCACCACCGCTTTGGTCCGCTCGGTCAGCTCGATGACGTTTGCGCCCTGCTGCTTTCGGACGCCGACCACGATCACCGGAAAGCCGTTGTGCATGACCGTCACATCGTTGGCCGCGAATCCGTAACGGGTTTGGGCCACATCCCGCAGATAGACCCTTCGGATGCCGTCATCGACCAGCACCACATCCAGGGGATCTTCCACGGTCTGAAACTCGCTGACGGTCCGCACCCGGTAGTTGTACTTCTCAAGCCCCAGCACCCCTGCCGAGATGTTGGTATTTGCGGTGGAGAGGCGGGAGATCACCTGATCGAAGGTGAGATTGTACCTGGCCAACTGCTCCGGCGAGATCACCACCTCGAGCTGCTTTTCAGAGCCGCCGAAGACAAAGAGGGAGCCGACCCCCGGAACCCGCTCCAGGTACTGGCGCACCTCGTTTTCGAAAAAGGTTCTGTAGGTCTTGATGGCCTCGGGATCACCCTCTTCGGTCTTCAAGACCATCCAGATCACGGGCGAACTCTCCGCGCCCGAAGCGTCGATCACCGGCTTCTGCACATTCTCCGGATAGCTCTTGACCTCGTTGAGCTTGTTGGAAACCTGCAGCAGAGCCGCGTCGATGTCGGTTCCCACCTCGAAGGTGAGGGTGATCTCCGCGATGCTGTTGTAGGAGGAACTCTCCATGAGGGTGAGGCGCTGGATGCCTTTCAAGACCTCCTCCTGCTCCTCGACGATGTCCTTTTCCACCTCATAGGGGGTCGCGCCGGGCCAGATGGTGGAGACCGAGATCTGTGGCTGCTCCACATCAGGGGTGAGCTGCACCGGAAGGCGCGTGATGCCGATAATTCCGAAGAGCAGCACGAGAATGATGCCGACGGCCACCGTTACGGGTTTGGATATGGAAAAACGGATGAAATCCATTGCAATTATCCTTTGCAATTATCCTTTATGGGTTTGGTTGTACGCGGCTTTCAGATCCCTTGTTTCGATCACCTCAACGGGCTGATCGGGCCTAAGGCGGTCGTTTCCCTCAATCACCACCGGCATTCCCGGCTGAAAATGGGGATTGTCAACCCCCACGAACTCCCCCTCATACGAGACGATATTCACCGGCAGGATGCTCGCCTTGCCATCTTTGACGGTATAGACGAAGACCTTTCCCTCGTTCCGGATCAGGGCATCCCGCTTGATCATCATCAGTTTGCGGACATTGCCGGTCGGCACATTGACGGTTGCCGACATGTTCTGAATCACCTCTTCGAAATAGGGGATGTCGATCTTCATCTGAAAGGTCTTGGTTGCAGGATCGGCCACCGGAACGAATCCGGCCACGGTTCCTGTAAACTCCCGGTCGATCGCGTTGATGAAGACGATGATCTCCTTTCCCGGCTCGAAATACCGGACCAGATCCTCGGAGATGGCCACATTCACATAGACCGAATCGATTGCGCCCAAGGCGGCCACCGGCGTTCCTGGAGAGATCCACTCGCCCACATACTTGTACTGCCCCAGCACCAGCCCGTCAAAGGGGGCTTTGATGGTGCTCTTCTCCAGTTGGAGCTTCAGCTTCTCGATGCCCTGCCGCACCATCTCCCGCTGCTTCACCAGCTCCCGGAGCGCATCCGCGAGATCCTCGGTCGCCTTTTCACTTGCGGCCTGGCTTTTCAGCAGCGCCTTGTACCGGTTCAGGTTCTTCCGGGTGTTGGCGATCTTGACCCCGATGGCCTCGGCCTCTTTCCGCCTGATGTCGATATCCTTTTGGATAAACTCGGTGTTGAGCTTCACCAGGACATCACCCTTTTTGATGGTGGCGCCCTCCACGATGGACTGGCTCTCGATCAGGCCGCTCACCTCCGGAGAGATCCCCGCGCGGCGGTCGAAATCGACCACCCCCACGATCCGGCTGGTCGGGGAGATCTCCTTTTCAAAGACCTCGGCCGTCACCACCCGGGCGGCCCGAGGCCCTCCCTGAGCAAACGTGACAGGAAGAGCAGTCGCAAGAAGAGAGAGCATCAGCAATGTAGAAATCGCCCATTTCATAATCACCTCGATATATTTTGGATTTTTCCACTTTTTGAAACCATTTTTGAAACCTCGAAATTGAAAGGGCAATAATATCCCTTTTCAAAATTTCATACTATAATTAGGAATTGATGATAAAGCAACTCATTCTTCAATGGTTTTTTTCATTTCTGCGGCAATTCCCGATCCGATCTCTTGACAAAACCGGCAGGCGGGATAAAATATGCATTTGAAGAAAGGAAAAAAATCATCATGGAAAAACCTGTCAAGACTGTTCAGAACAAAACCAACCCGGACAAAAATCGTTTTCGGATCGGCGTCATCTCCGACACCCACGGCCTGCTTCGGCCCGGGGTGGCCAGGATTTTTTCAAACATCGACAGAATCCTTCATGCCGGTGATGTGGGAGGGTTTTCGGTGATGGAGGAACTACAGAAGATCGCGCCCGTGACCGCGGTCCGGGGCAATATGGACGGCGGAGAATGGGCACAGGGGCTTCCGCCCTTTGAGGCGGTTTCCATAGGCGGCCTGAACATCTATGTTCTGCATGATCTATACGATCTGGATATCGCGCCCTCTACAGACGGTTTTTCCGTGGTGATCAACGGCCACACCCACCGGCCTGCGATCCGATCTCAAAAGGGGGTTCTCTATCTCAATCCGGGGAGTGCCGGGCCCAAAAGATCGGGAAAACCGGTTTCGGTCGGGCTGCTGCACATCGAAAACGGCCGCGCCGAGGCCGAAATCATCGAGATCGAGCCGTAATCCTTGCATAATCATCAGGGACAATTCACGCCGCTTTTTTCAAGTTGATGGATCTTTCCCGGAAAGACCTTCCCCAGGAATTTCTCGATCCGGATTGTACACTCGCCCACCCTTTCGATATCCACCCCGGTCCCGATTCCCATAGAAGCCATTAAATTGGCCGTCTCCTCGGTTGCGATGTTCCCGGCCGCGCCCGTCACAAAGGGGCATCCGCCCATGCCGCCCAGCGCGGTGTCGAATCTTCTGATCCCCCTCAGCAGGGCCGCTGTCACATTGGCCAGTCCCAGCCCCCGGGTATCATGGAAGTGGAGCGCAACGGGAATCTCTCCGATCACCGGGATCAGCGCTTCGAGCATACGATCCACCGAAAGCGGATTCCCCATCCCGGTGGTGTCGGCGAGGCAGATCTCATCCGCGCCGGCCCCGGCAAATCCCCGGGCCATCGAAATCACCCGCTTTCGGGGCACATTTCCCTCATAGACACAGCCGAACGCACACTGAACCCCGGCCCGCACCGTCATGCCGTAGCCTTTTGCAGCGCGGATCATCTCGATCATCTGGGCTCTTCCCGCCTCAAGCGTCAGCCCCGCATTCTTCCGGGAATGGGTTTCGCTGGCCGATACCGATACCTCGATGGCCTTCAATCCCGATCCCCCGGCCCGATGCACCCCCTTCAGGTTCAGGGCAAGGCCCGTATAGACGGGCCGTTTTCCCTCCTCTTCAGCGCTCTGCAGCCGGGAGATGACCTCATCTGCATCGGCCATCTGCGGAACCTTTCCCGGATGGACAAAGGAGGCCACCTGGATTCTGGAGAGCCCGGCCCGGCTCAGGCCCTGGATGATCTCAATCTTCAGATCCGTGGGAATCGGCTTTTTCTCGAACTGGAATCCGTCTCTGGGGCCCACTTCGATCAGGGTGACATGCTGGGGCAGTTTCATGAACAGCGCAATCCTCTTTTCAATTCCTTCTTCAGACCGGCTCCGATTTTCAACTCCTTCTTCAGACCGGCTCCGATGGAGCCTTGCCTATCCATCGATTCAGAGTCGCGATCAACTTGTCCGCGTCAATCGGTTTTGAGATATAATCGTTCATCCCGGCCGCCAGACACTTCTTCCGATCCCCATCCAGGGCGTGGGCCGTGATAGCGATGATGGGCACATTCGAAAACGCGGGGTCCCGGCGGATAGTCCTTGCGGCCTCGAAACCATCCATCTCCGGCATCTGCACATCCATAAGCACCACATCATAGGGTTTGGTGCGCACCGCGTCCACGGCCTGAATTCCATTTTCCGCGATATCCACTAGAAACCCCTCGGCCTCGATGATCTCACAGGCCACGAGTTGATTGATCTGGTTGTCCTCCACCAGAAGCACCCGGGCCCCCGGAAAAAGCGCGGAACCTGCCTTTTTCATGGATGGGTCATCTGCCTCCCCTTGTGCCATCTTCTTTGGATGCTCCGGCTCTCCTCTTCCGAACCGGGCCGTGAAATAAAAGCGCGCACCCTCTTCCACATAGGGGTCCGCGTGGATCTCCCCGCGCATCAGCCCAACCAGATGCCGGCAGATTGCCAGCCCCAGGCCGGTCCCCTCATACTTCCGGGTTGTGGAGCCGTCGGCCTGAATAAAGGAGCCGAAAAGCCGGGGCAGGTCCGCATCCGGAATGCCGATACCCGTATCCTGAACCGAAACAGCCACCGTCACCCGGTCCTGATCTTCCTCCAGCAGCTCTGCGGAGACGTAGATCGCACCCTCATCTGTAAATTTCATCGCGTTGTTGACCAGATTGATGAGGATCTGCCGGAGACGGAGCGGGTCCCCCGACAGATATTGGGGCACATCGGTTCCTATGTTAAAAAGGATCTCGATCCCCTTTGACTTTACAGGGCTTTCAAACATCTCCGAGAGGTCGTCCATGATCTCCTGCAGGGAGAAATCGACATTGTCCAGGGTCAATTTTCCGGCCTCGATCTTGGAGAAATCGAGGATGTTGTTGATCAGCTCCAGCAGGTGGTGAGCCGAGGTGCGCAGGGTCTGCATGTGGCGCCGGGCCTTGGGGGGGAGATCGAGGTTCAGGGTAAGATGGGACATCCCGATGATCGCGTTCATGGGGGTCCGGATCTCATGGCTCATGTTGGCCAGGAATTCGCTTTTGGCTTTGTTCGCGCGTTTTGCCTCCTCCATCGCGGCCTGTAGCTCCTGGGTCCGCTGCTCCACCAGCTCCTCCAGTTGCACCCGGTATTGCCGAAGCTCCTCTTCAAACCCCTTCTTTTCGGTAATGTCGGCCACCACCCCCTCGTAATAGAGCAGTTGGCCTTTGTTGTCCGTCACCTTTCTGCCGGAGAGCGTCACCCAGATCTCTTTGCCGTCCTTTTTTCGCCACCGGGTCTCGATGTCGGTGAAGCGGCCCTGCGCGTCGCAGATGAAAAGGGCTTTTTGATGGTCCTCCTCCAACACATAGAGCTGTCTTGCGATATTCGTATAACCGGCGGTGACCTGCGTTGGCCGGTCATATCCGAGCATCCGGGCCAATGTCGGATTGACGCTGATGAAACGGCCCTCCGGATGTTCCTGATAGATCCCCACCACCGCGTTTTCAAAGATCCCCCGGTACTTCTCCTCAGCAGACTTCAGCTCCGTCACCTGCGCCGTGATGGTGTTTCCCATCTTCCGGAGAACCTCCACAAGAGGTTTGAACTCCGTATAGGGGATTCCCTCCTGGGCTGCGTCATAACGCCCCCGCGCGTAGGCATTGACGATCTCTCCCATCCGGTTGAGAGGCGCCTTGAGCAGCATCCGGGTATAGAGGCCAGTCAGAACCAGCAGAAAGATCAACACAACCAGCAGGGTTCCCAGTGTCGAGACCAGCATCTGCCGGCGGGTCTCCAGAAACCGGTCCGCGGAGAGTGAGATCTCCACCCGGCCGATATATTCATTCTGATAAAAGATCGGCTCGGCCCGGCGAACCTTCCGGCCCTCCTTCTCATCCTGATGCTCGAAAACGACCCGGTCATAGGCATCGATGACCCGGATGCCGGCCATGAATTCGCTGCGGGCCAGGGAGAGGCCGATGTCCCGGATATTCTCCCGGGAGATGTCCCAGAGGGGTACGGCCAGCGTATCGGTAGTGAACTCGATATACTCATCGGCCTTCTGGTTCAACAGTTTTTCGGCCCTGCGGGAGAGATTGAAATAGATCACCGAGATCGCGGCAGCGGAGATAATGATGATGGTGATGACGATGCTGAAGGTCAGCTCTTTGGATAGGGATCGTTTTCGGGCGGAGTCGCTCATGAAATCGTCCTGATCAGTGTTGGGGAGGCGGAGTCGATGCTGCGGGAAACTCCCCCCGTCTAAATTCCAGCTTTTGAAGAAGGGTATCGTAGAAGATCTCGCTTTTGACGGCCATCAGCGCGGCATTGAACCGATCCAGAATCTCCTTGGCCCCGGGAAACTCCCGGGAGACGATCATCCTTAGACCGTGCCGGCTCAACGGTTTTTTGAGGGTTTTGAAATGTTTTCTCTCCTGTTGGAATCTGTTTTGAATGGTGAACCAGCCCACCAGTTCGTTGGCCACCACCAGATCGTTTCTTCCCAGCATCAGCTTTTCAAAGCCGTTTTCAAGCTTTTTCACATAATCGATCGGGATCTCATTCTTTTCAAAGATGCTTTCATAAAAATGTCCTTTGAGCCCGCCGATCCGAAAGGCTTTGAGATCCTGCAGGCGCTCGAAATGAAAGACTTTGGGGTTTTTGCCGTAATAGAAAAACCTGGTCGTGGAGGGGAGGATCGGCTCGGAAAAATCGACAGATTGGGCCCGCTCTTCGGTATAGGCAAAGGGAAATGCCCCCCATATGGCCCCGTACTTGACCGAGTCATAGCACCGGGTCCAGGGATAGTAAACGAATTGGACCTCCACCCCCATCTTGTGGAAGACCCGCAGAACGATCTCCGCAGCCACCCCCTCTCCTTCCATTTCAGCGGATGTATAGGGAGCCCACTCTCCGGTTCCGAGCTTCAGGGGCTCAACGCCTGCGTCCGCGCCTGGGGCCGGCCAAAACCCTATCAAGGGCAAAAGGGTCAGCAAGAGGAAGAATGGTTTCATGGGAGACGATACCTTTCCAGT
The DNA here is from genome assembly GCA_011390135.1 of Desulfobacteraceae bacterium. Lineage (GTDB taxonomy): Bacteria > Desulfobacterota > Desulfobacteria > Desulfobacterales > JAABSP01 > JAABSP01. The sequence goes on from JAABSZ010000142.1 coordinate 9,724, forward strand.
ATATCCTGGTAGATATACTTGTCCTTGACGATCTGCAGCGCGGCGTTGAAGCGCTCCAGCAGTTTTCGGCCTTCGGGGTAGTTTCTGGAGACGATCAGGTTAAGATCATTCACAGAATAAGCGGCTTCCAGCATCCCGAACTTCTCCCGCGCTTCGGGAAAGGATTTGTTGATGAGATGCCATCCCACCAGCTCATTCAATGGCAGAAAATCGATTCGGCCCATCATCAGCTTCTCCAGTGCGCTGCTCTCTTTTGCGGCATAATCGACCTTCAGTCCGGCCCGCTTTAAATCCGCCTCGTAGAAATAGCCGTTGACCCCGCCGATGCGGAAGGGTTTCAATGCTCCGAGGCTCTTGTACTTCTCGATCTTCGGCTTTCCGTAATAGAAGAACCGGGTGACGGAGTAGGAGAGATTGTCCGAGAAGAGAACCTCCTTTT
>JAABSZ010000014.1:0-34384 GCA_011390135.1 Desulfobacteraceae bacterium
CTCGGCTCAACCATAGAATCACTGGCGCAGTTGAAAGCCATGCCGGGTGCTCGGGCAGAGCTGGCAATGCTCAGTTTGGGGCGGGGTTATACAAACAATTGCGTGTCGGGAAATGGAAAGTGGACGAGCGGATTGCACCTGTATTGGTGGAGTCGTCGGAGATTGACAGATATACCTGAGATTCGGCTCGATGATTTGCGGAGTGTCGGTGCAACACATTTATCCCGGCAAATGGACCTGACTTCGTGGTCTTTGATGATGCTCAGGCTTACTTTGATTGAAGATATCATCACTTACGCTGATCAACAGGGCGACCCTCTCGGCAGAATTCCAAGCTTGACCGAGCAGGCAGCGCTGTCTCTGGATAGCTTTAACCTGCGCAGCCTGGCAAAATGGTTGAAGTCCAAGGCCATCCCTCAACTTGATGCCCGGTTGTCAAGCACTCGTTATGTTGAGTTGGCCAACGAGCTGCATTCGGAAAGAACGCACCCGGCGGCCCCACAAGAAGCTCCGGCGTACTTGTGAAGCGGCCGCTGAAATTGAAAAGAGCGGGCGGCGAAAGCCGTTCCGCTCACCCCTCAGATGCTTTGAACCCTTAAAACATTAGTGGAGCGGAAATGAAACACCTCTTCACATACGGAACCCTGATGTGCGAGGACATCATGGAAGATGTCTCGGGCTGCCGTCTCCCCTTTGAACCGGGGGTTTTAAAGGGCTACAGCCGGAAATCGGTCCGGGGAGAAGACTACCCCGGCATCATTCCCCATGATGGCGGCAGCGTCGCGGGGGTTCTCTACCGGAACGTGCCCGATTCGGCATGGGAGCGTCTGGACCGATTCGAAGACATGATGTATGCCCGCTATTCCGTACCGATACGATTGAAAAACGGGGAGACGGTGACGGCGCAGGCATATGTGGTGCAGTTGGAATATCGAAAGCTGCTGGAGCCCTCTGAGTGGGATTTTGAAAAATTCCTCCGAAGCGGCAAAGCTAGGTTTCAACGCGATTTCAAGGGATACCGATCCCTCTCTTAAAATAAGGCCGCACAGACCGAAGTAGAATTTTTTTTCGTTGCACCCCTTTCGGTTCCTGTATTATCCTGATGCTATGATACATTTAATTCGTTTATCGTGCGTTGGGATTTTTTTTAATCTTTTTTCCTGTTTAACATGCTGAAAATATCCAATAACGTTTCAATTCCGGACAACGAGATCGAAATGAGCGCTGTCCACTCCCAGGGGGCCGGGGGGCAGAATGTCAACAAGGTGGCAACGGCCATCCATCTCCGCTTTGATATCCGGGAGTCGTCTCTGCCGCCGTTCTACAAGAGCCGGCTGTTGAAGCTCAATGATCAGCGGATCACCAAGGGTGGGGTCATCGTCATCAAGGCTCAATCGAGCCGGACCCAGGAGGGAAACCGGGAGGAGGCGCAGGAACGGCTTCGGGAATTGGTGAAGAGCGTCTCCAGGATCCCCAAGAAGCGCAGAGCAACGAAGCCGACCCGGTCATCGAAAGAGAAGCGGCTGGGGGGGAAGAAAAAGCGGGGGAAGATTAAATCACTGCGGGGGAAGGTCGATCCGTCAGAATAATGCGGATCAGTTGCCTCCGGATCATCTGTGAATTGCAAACCAGCAGGAGAAGAAGCAGCAGCATATGACCACATGCAGCCACAGTCAACTCGTTCTGTTGAAGGAAAATGAAAAACGGCTTCGGTGCCGGCATTGCCATCTGACCATCAAGGCCGATGAACTCAAAGGGAGGTACTGCCCGGAATGCTATGAGGAGAGCGGGGTTCGGCGGTATGACTTCGAGGAGGTTCAGGCTGAAGAACCGGATAAGGTTCGGTATCGGTGTGAGGGGTGCAATGCGATTATCGAGGCCGATTGAATCATCAGCCATTTCCGATCGAACCTTCACATTGGCGCTGTCGATAATGCTGATTTGGAATCTTGATAGAGATCCACAGGATTGATAGAAGGAATTAAAATGGTCATCGTTTAAATACGTTTGGTTTTACCCCTTTTAAGGAGCTGAATTGTATGGGAAATCAATTGAAAACGCTCTTTTTGCCGGCACTTTTGACAGCCATTATCAGAAACAGGGGATCTTATGACGACACTGATCGATATCCGTGAGCGCTGCCCGGAGAAAGTGGTGACGGCAGAGGAGGCGATCGGGAAGATCCGGCAGGGAAGCCGGGTCTTTCTCGGTTCCGGGTGCGGGGAGCCCCAGCACCTGATCCGGACTTTGGTGGAGAACCGGCAGATGCAGGATATCCTGCTCTACCAGATGATCTCCTTCACCCTGGCCGACTACATGGATGACGAAGATTTTCTGAAGCGGTTCGCGGTCAAGCTCTTCTTCATCAGCCAGCCCATGCGGAAGGCCGCGTTCGAAGGGAAGATCGACTATCTCCCGGTCTATCTCTCCGAGATCCCCCAACTCTTCGACAGCAACCAGATCGGCCTCGAGGCCGCGCTGGTGCAGGTGAGCCCTCCGGACAAATTCGGCTACTGCAGCCTCGGGGTTTCGGTGGATGTGACCAAGCCGGGAGCAAAGAACGCGCGATCCATCATCGCGCAGGTCAATCCGAGGATGCCCCGCACCTGGGGAGACTCCTTTCTCCATCTGGATGAGATCGACTACTTGGTCCCGTATGAGGAGCAGCTCGTTCAGGCGATCCCCTCCATTCCGGATGAGACCGTGGCCAGGCGGATCGGCTTCTACGTCTCGGAGCTGGTGGAGGATGGCGCGACGCTTCAGATCGGCTTCGGCCGGCTCCCCTATGTGATCCTCGGCTGCCTCATGGAAAAAAAGGAGCTGGGCATCCATACCCAGATGATCACGGACGCCTTTATTCCCCTATTCGAGAAGGGGGTGATCACCAACACCCGGAAGAATTTCCTGCCGGAGAAGGCCGTCGCCACCATCTGCATGGGCTCTGACAGACTCTACGAGTACCTGGATGACAACCCGCGCTTCTATCTCCGCTCCTCTGATTTCGTCAACGATCCCGCGGTCGTGGCCCAGAACGACAACCTCATCTCCATCAGCTCGGCCCTGGAGGTGGATCTGACTGGCCAGGTCTGCTCCGATTCCGTGGGCCATCTCTTCTACAGCGGTATCGGAGATCAGGCCAACTTTATCCGGGGGGCCTCTATGTCCAAAGGTGGTTTCTCGATCATCGCGCTCCCCTCCACAGCCAAAGGGGGAACCGTCTCCCGGATCGTCCCCAACCTGAGCGAGGGCGCGGGAGTGGCCACCCTTCGGGGGGATGTCAACTATGTGGTGACGGAGTACGGGATCGCGCAACTGCGGGGCAAGAGCATCTATCAGCGGGTCATCGAGCTGGCTCAGATCGCACACCCGAATTTCCGAAAGGAGCTGATCGAAGCGGCCAAGCGGTACCACTACATCTTTGTGGATCAGAAAGCTCCCCATGAGGAGGATCTTCTCTTTCTGGAGAAGTACAAGAGCCGGACCACGCTGAAGAACGGCCGGCGGATATCGGTGCGACCCCTGCTGCCGGCCGACGAGTTCGCATACCGGAACTTCTTCTATTCATTAAAGGAGGAGACGATCTACTACCGCTTCTTCCGGAAGGTCCGGGTCTTTCCCCGGGATGTGGTTCAGCGCCAGTGGGCCAGCGTCGATTACCGGAAGAATATGTCATTGATCGGCCTGGTGCAGAAGAAGGGGCACAAGGAGATCATGGCCATCGGGACATACATGGAGGATGAAGAGAACCGGGCCGAGGTGGCCTTTGTGGTTCAGGACGAATTTCAGGGAGCGGGGGTGGCCGGCTATCTTATGTGTGAGCTGGAGAAGATCGCAATCGAAAATGGTTACAAGGGCTTTACCGCAACGGTGCTGCCCGAAAACCGTGCCATGATCCATGTCTTCAAGAAGCGGTATCCGGATACAAGAACCCAATTCCAGGACGGGGAGATCCGGATCATCATCGATTTTCCCGAAGAGCGGCTGAAACAGGAGGATCAACTTACCTTCGATTCCTGCGGAGATCCGATTATTGGCGAATATCTGGAGTGTCCCGCGCCGCCCGAAAAGCCCGCAGAATAGGGGATAAAAGAGAAGAGAAAGGGAAAGAGACCGATCATGCCGACCTTACGCCTTCCGGGGCTGGTGGATGTTCATGTCCACATGAGAGATCCGGGCGCGACCCATAAAGAGGACTGGGATACGGGAACGGCCGCGGCACTGGCCGGAGGAATCACCGCAGTTCTGGCCATGCCCAACACCGCTCCGCCCATTGCCGATGCAAAGAGCTTCGATGAGGCACTGGCGCAGGCCCGAAAAAAGGCCCGGTGCGATTACGCGCAGTTTCTCGGGGCAGGGCCCGAAACAAAAGGGGCCGTTTTCCATGCAGCAGAGCGGGCTGCGGGTTTGAAGATGTATCTGGATCAGACCTTCGGGCCCTTGCGGCTGGATGACATGACATTATGGGCCGAAGCCATCGAGCAGTGGCCCCGGGATCTGCCCATCGCGATCCATGCTGAAAGCAGAACCCTGGCGGCCGCAATCCTCATGGCCCATCTTTATGACCGGCCTCTGCATCTCTGCCACGTCTCCACAAGGGAGGAGATCCTGCTGATCCGAAAGGCAAAGGAGAAGGGGATTCCCGTCACCTGCGAGGTCTCTCCCCATCACCTTTTCCTGTCTCAGGCCGATATTCCCCGGATCGGGGAAGGGCGTGCGGAGGTCCGGCCCCGGTTGGCCGCGCCCGAGGATCAGGCGGCTCTATGGGAGAACCTCGATATCATCGATGTCTTTGCAACTGATCATGCCCCGCATACGCTGGCGGAAAAGGACGGAGAAAATCCGCCGCCCGGCTTTCCGGGGCTGGAAACAGCTTTGCCGCTTCTCCTTACCGCTCTGGGCGAGGGAAGGTTGACCCTCGAGGATATCATCTCCCGGATGCACGAAAACCCGCGGCGGATCTTCAATCTCCCGGAACAACCCGACACCTGGATCGAGGTCGATCCGGACGAAAAATGGGAGATCCGGGGAGAGAGCCAGTTCACCCGGTGCGGATGGACTCCTTTTGAGGGGAAAATTGTGCGGGGGAAAGTGAAGAAGGTAGTTTTGCGGGGAAGCACCGCTTACGAAAACGGAAAAGTGATTGTTCGGACAGGCTACGGCCGAAACCTCCGGGAAGATCCATCTGAAGAACCTTACCGCGAGTCTGCCGATTAAAACCGATTATAAACGCATAAACAGGAGCATAACAGACAATGGAGTGTTTACCCGCAAAAGGACCGGTCAGCCCCCATCTCCCCTTCGGGGATCAGCGGAGCGCCCCCTTCTATGGAAAGGACATCCTTTCGGTGAAGCAGTTCACCCGGGAGGATCTGGAGTACATCTTCGGCGTGGCCCATGAGATGCGGGAGATGGTGGCCAGGGTAGGCTCCTTTGATCTTCTCAAGGGCAAGATCATGGCCAGCTTGTTTTACGAGCCCTCCACCCGGACATCCTCCTCCTTTCTGTCGGCCATGAAGCGGCTGGGGGGGGACGTGATCCCGATCAACGAGGTGCGCTACTCGTCGGTCTCCAAGGGGGAGTCCCTGCCCGATACTGTGCGGACATTGGAGTGCTATGCGGACGTGATCGTCCTGCGCCACCCCGAGGTGGGCGCATCCGCGCTCGCGGCCCGCTACGCGCGAAAGCCGGTGATCAACGCGGGCGACGGCGTCGGAGAACATCCGACCCAGGCCCTGCTCGATCTCTTCACCATCATAGAGGATCTGGGATGCATCCAGGGGCTGACCGTAACGATGCTGGGGGATCTCAAATACGGCAGAACGGTCCATTCCCTGGCCTATCTCCTCTCTCTTTACGGGGTGAAGATAAATTTCGTATCGCCGGAGATTTTAAGGATGCCGGCCGACATTTTAAGCCAGATCGAGGAGAAGGAGATCACCGGGGCCGAGTTCACGGATCTGGACCAGGCTTTGCCCGAGACGGACGTGCTCTATGTGACACGGGTGCAGAAGGAGCGTTTTGAGGATCTTGCAGAGTACGAGATCGTCAAAAATGCCTACACCATCACCCCCGAGACCCTGAAAGCCGCAAAGGAGCAGATGATCATCATGCACCCCCTGCCCCGGGTGGGGGAGATCAGCATCGCGGTGGATGACGATCCCAGAGCCGCCTATTTCCGGCAGATGGAGTACGGCCTCTATGTCCGGATGGCGCTGCTGGCGATGGTATTGGGAAAGGCTTGATTTTTTTAAGAATAGATCGAAAAAGGTTTGAATGGAGCAATCGATGGCAGTGGATTACTACAAGATTTTAGGTGTCTCAAAAGATGCAACCGAGGACCAGATCAAAAAGGCCTATCGAAAGCTTGCCCGAAAATGGCATCCCGACATCAACCCGGGGGATGGCGGGGCCGAAAAGAAGTTCAAGGATATTTCGGAAGCCTATCATGCGCTCTCCGATAAGGAGAGACGGAAGCTGTATGATGAGTTTGGCGAGGAGGGGCTGAAATCCGGCTTTGATGCAGAGCAGGCCCGGCAGTATCAGCAGTGGCAGAAGTCCGGTTTCCGCGGAGGCGGCGGCAACGCTTCATGGGGCGGCGGTGCCGGCGCGGATCAGGGCTTTGGCCGGTACCAGAGCTACGAGGACATCTTCGGCGGGTTCGAGGATATGGGCGATCTCTTCGGCTTAGGCGGAAGATCGGGCAGCCGCCAGGGGTTTGGCCGAACCCCGCGGGGGCGAAAGGGCCGGGACCTCGAACATGAGATGACCATCGACCTGATGCAGGCCCTCCGGGGGTTCGAGACCGAGCTGGCCCTGCAGAAGCCCTCCACCTGCCCGGCCTGCAGCGGAACCGGAACCGATCGGGCCGGCGCGGCCTCCACCTGCGGAACCTGCGGCGGCAGCGGCCGGATCAATGTGGGGGAGGGCCCCATGAATTTCACAAAGGTCTGCCCCCAGTGCAACGGAACCGGAACCGTGGGCCCGGCCTGCGGAACCTGCCGCGGAACCGGGCAGGAGATGCGAACGGAACGGATTCGGGTCAATATCCCCAAAGGGGTCCGGGAGGGGGCAAAGGTCCGGGTATCGGGCAAGGGAGAGCCCGGGGTCAGCGGAGGCCCGTCCGGGGATCTCTATCTGAAAATCCATATCCGGCCCCACCCCCTTATCGAGCGGAAGGGCGACGATCTCCAGATGGAGGTTCCCCTCACGGTGCAGGAGGCGATTGCCGGCGCGACCATAACCATCCCAACGGTGGAAGGGAAGGTCAATCTGAAGATCCCGCCCAGGAGCCAGAGCGGAAAGACATTGAAGCTCAAGGGAAAGGGCGCGGTCAACATGAAGACCAAACAGCCGGGGGATCTCCTGGTGAAGCTGACGGTGCAGGTCCCTGCCACAGACGACGAAGGGGCCCTGGCCGCGGCTAAGGAGATGGAGAAGTTCTACAAAGGGGATGTGCGGGAGAAGCTTCGGCTATAGGGGCTGAAAGAAGATCGGCCGTCAGAATCCTGTTTTCCTGACAATGCGGTACACCGCACCCTTATTTTATATCTGAATTTTATGTCTGAGGCCGGAAAAACCTGCCAGTTAAGAAACCGTAATTCTTCCAAAAAGGACGGAAATCCATGATGAATCAACTCACCATAGATTACCCGAAAACATTGCCGGATATGCTGCAGAAATCACAAAAAGAATTCGAAGCGGAAGCCAGAATGGCAATGGCGGTAAAACTGTTTGAAATGAAGCGGATCTCATCGGGGATGGCGGCTCAGATGGCAGGCATCGATCGGGTTACATTCCTTCTCAGTCTACATCAGTTCGGTGTCCTGATGATTGATCTGGAGGAAGAAGAAATCCTGTCGGATGTTGAAAATGCCTGATCCGCAGGAAATCGTCATCAATACCGGGCCGTTGATTGCCTTGACTGCCGCATGGGGGAATTTGGCTTTTTTGGCCTCCATCTATGAAAAGATCTGGGTTCCTTTTGAAGTTTCGGAGGAATTGCAGGTCGGCGGCCGGAGAAAGCCGTGAGTATGTACAGTTCGATGTTGTTGAACTTTAGGGGAGGTGCTGCTATGAACGGTAAGCCATTGGAAACGTCAAAGATGACCCCGGAAGAATATCTTCATATCGAAGGGATTTCGGAAATCAGGCATGAGTTCTTTGATGGTGAGATCTTTGCCATGACAGGTGGCAGTCTGAACCATAACCGGATCGGCAGAAATATCGACCGACAGCTTGGAAACCGGCTCGATGGTTCACCTTGTGAGAATTTTGTGGGAGACATGCGGGTCAAAATCGACAGGCTCGATATCTACACCTATCCCGACATCGCAGTTGTCTGCGGAAACATCGAGCTGGAAAGAATCGGGGGGCTGGAGACCCTGCTCAATCCCACGGTCATCATCGAGATCCTCTCCGACTCCACAGAGGCATATGACAGAGGAAAGAAGTTTACCCATTATCGGCTCATCCCCTCCCTTCAGGAATACATTCTCGTATCGCAGCACTCCTGCAATGTCGAACGATTCATCCGTGGCAATGACGGTATCTGGCAGATATTGAACCCATGCACGGAAATGGATCAGACCGTCAAAATAGCGTCCATTGATTGTGAGCTTCTCCTTTCAGATATCTATTACCGAGTTGAATTCGAAAAAGAGCAAACGACCGTAACGGGCGTGCGGTAAATACTTCGGCTCCGGCGGCTGAAGCAGCTTCAGCCGCCGGTAATATCATCCCTTTTCCCCTTCGGACCCCTTCTCCGAAATCAGATTCTGCTGCAGATGCTCTGCCAGATCAAAGAGGATATCATCGAACTGCCGGCGCATGTCGAGCATATTCTGCCGGATCCGCAGAATCACCTCGACCCCCGGCAGGTTGACATCCATCTCCTCGGTCAGCAGCTTGGCCAGCCGGAGCTTCTCCAGTTCTCCCGCGCAGTAAGTACGGGTCTGAGATTCTTCCTGAACCGTTCCGCAGATGATCTCCTCGCTCTCCAGCTCCCGGATGAAACGCTCCTTTACCGAGAATATCTCCACCACCTCTGTAATGCTCCAGTACTCCTTTTCCATGATCTCCTCATCTGCCGATAATCTTATTCAAACCATCGAGGATGCCTCTGTCTTCCTAATTGACCAGACGCTTCAACTCCTTCGCGGTCGGCGTATGCGGCGCGATATCCTGAAGAAATTTATTGAAGTTTCGAGCCGTTTCGGGCTTTCCGATCATCATGAAATATTTTCCCATAATCTCGCAGAAGGTGGCGAACTCCGTAATATGAAATTTCTCCCTTTCCGGACACACGGCTTTCAAATCGAATTTATTGTCGAATATCTCCGGGATCTTTTCATGTTCCTCGTTGGCGAGACAGAGTTGGGCATAGTTCAGCTTTCCGAACAGGTAATCGGGATTTACAAATAGATTCTCCTTTACAATGGCTTCAGTCTTCTCCATATCTCCGAGGCCGGAATAGGCAACCGCGAGGAAATTATAGATATGAGGCACATGGGGATACTTTTCCTTCAATTCCTCCAACTCCGGGATCGCCTTGGCCGGACGATCCTGTGCCGTTACCATCAATTCCTGAAGCCGATCTTTGACTTCTGCAGGCAATTGTTCATAATACGGCTCGATAATCGGCTCTTCCGTAATATTATATTGGTGAAAACTCAATGCCGCACCCTCCGGCACCCGATATGCGGGATCATTTTGGGAAATAAAGCCGGATTCCATTAAAAAATCCTGGACATAGGATCGATCCTGCATCGGATAATCCTTGTAATATTCCATGGATTTGCCTTTTTTAGACACCATTTTCCCTTGGGGCTGCGCCTCGACCATCGCTCGATTGACCTGAGCCAGCTCATATTTCGGGTCCAGCGCCAGAGCCCGGTCAAAAGCATCCAGGGCCTGCTGTTTTTTCCCCAGAAATGCATAGCATAGCCCCATATTTCCATGGGTTTGGGTATGGTTCGGATGGAGTTCCAATGTTTTGTCGAAAGCGGCCAATGACTCTTCCCAGTGTTCCGATTCCATCTCTTCCACACCCTGCTCGAAGAATTCGTTCGCCCTCAAATAATCATCCAGAGAATGGCCGCTATCCTTTTGCACCATCTTCTCGATGCTCTCCAACATCCCCTTGGCCTGAGAGACTTCAAAAGCACTCGGCTTACCCAGCTTTACCACCTTTCGAAACGCATAGACCATCTCCGGGATTTTGTACAGATTTTGATACGCCACTCCCAGATTGTATTGCGCCTCCATAAAATCGGGCAGAATTTCCACCGCTTTTTCAAAACAGGAGACCGCATCCTTCAGTCGATTCTCCATCCCTGCGACAACGCCGAAGCCGTAGTGGATGAGAGCATGATCCGGATGTTTTCTTTCCAGCATGTGGAGCATCTTCTTTCCGGCTCTAAGATCTCCCTTTTCCAACAGATCCAGGGCATAATCGACCCTTTCGGCAACATTGAGACCAGCAGATGCGGCCTGCGGTGGCTGGCTCTGCTTCTTGAGCTTTTCCTGGCGTCTCTTCTGCTTCTGTGCCTTCTTGATGTTCTGCTTTTTCAGGTTCTTGTTTTTATTTGCCACGTTCTCTGTCTGCCTTTCTCTCTAATTATTTTTCTTTCTGATCCACTCTCAGCAGCCCTGATGTACTCTCAGCAGTGATCCACTCTCATTAGTAAGCTGCGCGGATGCATCAGGAGAAGGTTTTTCCATCTACACTCGATTTGAAAATATCATATATGCCGGGACGATGGCAAGGAGGGAAGGGATGACAAAAAAATAAGAGTGACTCTCAAAACAAAAAAGGGTTCAGCCTGCGGCCAAACCCTTTTATTTATTTTTGGTAGCGGGGGGCGGATTCGAACCACCGACCTTCGGGTTATGAGCCCGACGAGCTACCAGACTGCTCCACCCCGCATCAACTAAACAAACAATATAAAGGAAGTGTCGGGGGAAGTCAAGGAGTTTTTCAAAAAAAAATCGACCGCCCGCTCTTCCAAAATCGTCAGCTCCACCTTTTCCCGCGTCAATTCATCAAAAAAGTGCCGCATCCGTAATGGGTGTATCTTCCCACATGGAAGAGGGAGGCCAGAGCAAGATACGGGATCACCGGCCCCATGACCTTTCCGGTCAGCGTCATGCTGCCGTGCCAGTGTCCGGGCCATTCCCGGTGATGATTCTTCATGTCGGTCTGCAGCACCAGAAGCTCCTGTGTCAGCCGAAGGGCATTCAGCAGGGACAACTGCTCCTCATCGCTCATCATCCCCCAGAACGCATCGATGTCATAGTGCTTGCCAAAGATGATCCGGCTGATCCGATGGATGAAGTTTTCGATGATCTGTGCAAGAATCGGCCCCTGGAAATCGCCGGCGCTTGGGAGGTCAAAGGGGGTGATCCAGGTGATCCGGTCGTATGTTCGATCCGGATTGAAGTTCAATGTCCACCCGTCTGACCACTGGTTGAGTGTGGCCCGGTAGTCGAGATCCATCCGCCCCTCCTGCACAAAGGGCTCCCATCGGTTTCCCCGGGCCGCATAGACGCTCTGGATGTCGAACTGGCCCCATAGGCAGTTGGGATAGGTTCGATCCTTCCGGATGCTCCTTCCCAGCTCCTCCAGAGCCGGCAGGATCACCTCCAGAAAGAAGATATGATCCGCATTGTCGCCCATGAGCTTAAGCTCCAAAAATATCGGCTCCCCCTGGCCCAGGCTCTTTTTGGAGGGCCGGTAGAAGAGAATGGCCGCATCGATGGGCCAGGGCTCCTCGGGCGGGTCCACATATTCCTTTGACCAGAGCAAAGTCTTTTTGAACTTCCTGTTTTTGGGCCGCTCCTCCCAGGCGCACATGGACTTTCGCCAGGGACGGGCCTCGGTTGTGGGGAGGCGCTCTGCGATGGCCTCCCCCAAAAGGCGGGAGAGTTCCGTCTCCGGAGAGAGGGAGAGATAGGCTAAGGGGCCGTTGACCTTCAACACGATCAGGTAGCGGATCAGGTTAATGGGTATAAAAGACATAGTCCAGCAGATCGTAGAGGAGTCGGATTTGGGGTTTGGGCCACTGCCGGATCTTCCAGGCGTTGAGCATATCTCTGGCCTCCGGGGTGAGAAAGCCCATGAAGCGTCCCCAGTAGAAGCGCTCCTCCTTGATATCGTCGATGCGGAAGAGATCGAAGAGCATCTGCTGGGCCTCGGGCCGGAGAAGGGATTTGAATACCGCTGCCATCTCCAGCAGGCGGATGAACTCCGGGGCTTCGAAGACCGTATTCTCCTCCATGTCCCGACGGTGGGCTCCAAAGACCTGATAGGTGTGGGAGAAGAAGCGGACCCGCAACTGGTTCATGGGGTAGCGGCTCTCCTGCTGGATGACCCGGCAGAGGGCATCTCCCATGTTTCCCTGTTTCATCTCCCCTGTGGTGGGAAAGAACTGGAGAAGCCCCTTCATCCTGTGGCCGTGGTACATGAGCAGCTCCTGGAGCCAGGGCTTGATCTCCCGTCGGTCCATGGCCAGGAGAAAGCGGTGGAGATCGTGGACATACGCGCCGCAGATCCGATCCTCGTAAAACCCCTGCCGCCGGCGGAGCGGGTCCGGGATCTCGTTGACATACCCCCAGACCAGCAGGGTCTGTCTCGATTGCTTTCCCAGCTTTCTGGATCGGGTATGGATCGACTCGCAGGCCGTGCAGTATTCCCTCGGGGATTTTTCATCCGGCGGATAGATCCAGCAGCGGCTGCAGGGCCGGGCAAAGAGGGAGATGGGCGGCGCGATCTCGTTCTCTTCCGTATAGAGATCGATTCCGCCCTTCTCCCCCTCCAGCGCGGCCATCAGCTCTCCGCCGGTGCGGCACTCCCGGAGCCAATCAAAGGGCGTCAGCATTCAGCCCCTGTTTGAGGTCATTGTAGTGCGCGATGTACTTGGCGTTCATGAACTTCTCCGGCTCCACGGTCCTGCGCCATTCCGATTCCGCTTTTTTGGCATACCGATTCTCCCAGTCGATGAGAAAGCTCTCGGGCGCAAGGGAGAGGCGCAGGCTGCCAAAGCCGAGATACCGGTTGTTTCCCATTTTATGGGCCATCTTCTCTTCCAGCAGGATACACCAGAGCAGCCGGCCCAGCTCCTCGTCCGTCAGGTTCCAGAAGCGGAGGGTGAAGCGGGCCTTCTCGCCCGGCAGGAGAGCCCTGAAATAACGCGCGGCCACGGTATCGGGCTTGAAGTCATCGAGCGTCTCCACGATGGGGGCCAGGGGCACATTGGGAAAGATCCGCCAGTGGCCGGCGATCCGCAGCTTCTGCGCGGCCGCGTCCGGCCTCTGTGTCCATTTGCCGGCCGTAAACTCCCATTCGCCGTAGGGGTAGGGGACCTTGAACCATGCCGGGGCCTTCTGCAGGGGCTCGAAGGTGGCAAAGCCAAAGGAGAGCCGGCCCATCAGCGCCTGGTTGGGGCCGTTGCCCACCCAGCCGAAGAGGGAATCTGCCGGGTTGAGCTTCCCGATCTCCTTGCTCTCGGCCCGGGTGTCGGTGGTGATGGAATAGATGTGGCGGATCATCCCCTTGATGCTGCGGCCCGGCATGGCATAGACTCGATCTGTCTCCCGGAGATCGTTTTCCGGAGGGGACATGGAGAAGAAATCCCAGCCGTTGACGGGGCCCTCTTCGAGTTCGATTGTGGCGGTGGGCTCTCCGCTCTCCTGGATGTTCATGGGTGTGAGCAGCTCCGCGTCGATGTGAAGGGTGCCGCAGTTTCCGCCAAAGGAGCGGTGGGAGATAAAGCCGACCGGAGTTACGGGGGGCTGATCCGTGACCGCGCCCTTTTCCGCGGTGATGGGGGCGATGGGCGTCAGTGCCTTTTTCGCGGCCTCGCTCTCCAGGGTCATGGCCTGCCATGCGCCCTTATGCTCTAACTTGGGATTCTCAAAGAGCTTTCCCGTCACCCCTTTTTCCGAACCGGTGAGCCAGGTGAGCCCCTCCACCCTCACTTCGGCCCATCCAAAGCCGGACGTCTTCTCACCCCCCAGTGGGATGTCGCCCCGCTGAAAGTCTTCGATCAGGTGGAAAAGGATGGAGATCAGCTCCAGATCCTTGTCCGAGATGTCCTGCAGATCCATCCGGAGATGGAACCGGAGCTTGTCGCCGTAGGCAAAGAGATAGTCCCGCTTGGCCGTCTCTACGGGCTGTCCTGTCTTCGGGTCCATCCGGATGCCGTCCATGGAGCACCAGGATTTTCCTGAATCGTCCGGGTCTTTCAGGTATGCGTCCGAGAAGAAGATGATCCCCCGCCGGCCCTGTGCCCCGAAGAGCGCGCTGATCGCCTCCTGAGTCTTCCGGTTGTCCCCCCAGAGGGTCTTGAGCGCCTGGGATGCCCGCTTCCGGAACGCGCCCTTGATGGTGCTGCCCGGAATGTAGATCTCCCATGATCCCTCCTCCTGCTGGGACGGGGCCCAGGAGAGCATCCGCATGAAGACTGTGTCGTAGGGCTTGCCGTATTTTTTGGAGATCACCCGGTTGGCGGGGCCTCCAGCCCGAAAGTCGATATGGTGGGGCTGGGCCAGCTCCTGCCGGGTCCGGTCCCGGTAGGTTTTCAGAAATTCGATCTGGTTCTTGTCGTTGGTGATGCTCTTGTTCAGGTTTTTCTCGTTGAGCATGTGGCGGTACTGTACCCGGTTGTGCGCATCGAGAAACTCCCGCCAGATCGCAGAGCGGATCCCCTCGGGAACCATCCCCGGATCGTTCCACTGGTACTCGGTGATCTTCCCCTCCTTGAGCATCTTTTTGATGAGCATATGCTCTTCCCGGTTCCTGATCTCCTCTTCGACCCATGCATCGCTTTGAAGGAGCCGGATCTGCTGATCCACCTGCTCGTAGAGGCGGGGGAGCGCGTTCTTCATCGCAGGGGTCAATGCCTTGATCATCCCGAGTTCGTCGTTGAGCTTTTCAGAGAGCCGGGCTGCGGCCTTCTCCTTCATCTCCTTGTCCATCCCCAGGCCGTCAGCCACCTGATTCCATGCCTTCTGGTTCAGCTCCTTTTCCGCAGCCGTAGTCTTCTCCACCAGATCCGTGACCCGTTTGGCCATGTTGGCCTTCTTCCCCAGGGCCTCTTTAAAGGCTTCGTCTGCGGCCTCCAAACTTTCAAAGGGCTGATCCGCAAAGGGTTTGATCTTGTTCAAGAGTTTCTTCTGGAGCGCGTGCTTCCCCTTGCTCAACTTTGCGATCGCGCTCTCGGGCAGCACATAGGCCTCGGATTCGCCCGAGGATTGTTCATTGAGCCAGATCGCGGTGATCCGGGGCAGAAAATCGGCAAATTTGGTCTTCCAGTCGTCGGGGTTTAAGATCGCGCCGCCCAGAGCCATCTCCAGCCGCTCCCGGACCGGGGCCGGCAGATCCTTCATGGCCTCCACCAACTGCCGCCCCTCCACCGCGGAGAAGGCTGCGGTCTCAGGATCGATCTTGCCCCAGTTCCAGCCCACCAGGATCGGATTTTCCGAGTTGAAGGAGAAGTCGATGGTGAGGTGGTTGGCATTGTCCCGCAGGGTCGGGGCCTTGTCCGGCTCGGGGATCGGAAGCTTTGTGGTCAAACGCAGCCGTCCCAGCCCCTTGCTCTTGCCCGCGCCGAACCAGAAGCGGCCCTCCTGCAGCTCTTTGAGGAGATAGTAGAGCTTTGCGCTGTTGTCCCCTTTTTGAAGGACCGAATCGGATGCCTCCATGACCATCTCGAAGTTGCTGTGCCGGAGTACCGTCTCCATCTTATAGTTGGCATTGGCTTCCGCTGCCCACCGGTCCTCGTCCAGCTTGATGCCCATGCGC
This sequence comes from Desulfobacteraceae bacterium, assembly GCA_011390135.1. GTDB lineage: Bacteria > Desulfobacterota > Desulfobacteria > Desulfobacterales > JAABSP01 > JAABSP01. The sequence continues at coordinate 15,800 of JAABSZ010000014.1, forward strand.
ATGTCAAAGAAGTTGTTCTTGGGATAGCTCCCCTTGTCCAGCTTGCACTCCACCTTGGAGATGATCCCGTCCGGCATGGCCGAACCGTAGAGCCTGCCCCAGAGCTGGTTGAGAAGGCCCGTGTTCTTGCCGTTTTTGGACTGGCCCACAAACGCATCCATCAGTGCCTGGGCCGTGCCGGAGATCTCGCCGGCCAGTGAGACCAGCCGGTGGGTTCCGTCCCCATCCCGGGTGAATAGGGTCTTTCTGGCATTTCCCCGGTAGATCGGTGCTTCTGCAAATAGCTTTCCCTTGATGATCATGACTGCATCCTTTCTCCCTGCATAGTAAGTATCGAATATCAGAGGGCCGGGGAGCGGTTCCCGACATTGATCCTGCGGAACAGACTCATGTTTAACACATTTTGGTATGTTGATCAATCTGCTATTTGGAGAAAAATGGGAGTGGTGAAAAAGTGGGTTTTTCAGGGAATGCAGCGGCCCACGGAGCCCTCTTTGCACCGGGTTCCGTCGGTCCAGGTCGCATTGTCCAGGCGTGCGCCCTTGAAGCATCCCATCCACCTGTCGTGGGGCTGGCAGGCTCGCCTGGGGTAGGTCTGCCAGATGTTGGCGTTCTTCAGGTCCGCGCGGGTTAGGTTTGCGTCGATGAAGAGCGCATCCACAAGATTTGCGCCGTAGAGATCCGCATCGGTGAGGTCGGCATGGTCCAGCTCGCTGCGAAGCATGTCCGCACCTTTGAGTCGGGCGCGGCAAAGATTTGCATCCGAAAGAACTGCGGAGATGAGTAGTGTTCCTTCGAGGTTGGCCCCCGAAAAACGGGCTCTGGGCGCTTTTACGCCATGCATCCCGGCCCCCCGGAGATCGGCCCTGGAAAAATCCGCTCCGGAGAGATCGGCCGATAGAAGGTATGCCCCCATGAGATAGGCATCTTTTAGATTCGCACCGGCCAGATTCGCCTTCTGCAGGGACGCGCCGGCCAGATTCGCGCCGCTCAGATCGGCTTCCTGAAGATCGGCCCCGAGAAGATTGGCCTCGAAAAGATCGGCTCCGGACAGATCGGCCCCTTTGAGCTGGGCCCGGACAAGATATGCCCTTTTGAGGTCCGCTCCCTTTAGATCACAGGCCTCGCACCGGTTCTCCTCCCGCAGACGACCGAGATCGTCTGCATCAAAGCAGTGCCCCGGGGAGAGGAGACCGGGCAAGGCCCCGGTCAGAGAAAATAAAAGAAGAAACAGATAATGAAAAAAGAATCGGATCAGGGGGCATCCCCCGGCGTAACATTGCTGTTCAAAGCCTTGCTGGAGGGGCGGCCCACCATACCGGCCATCTGCTGAACCCTTTCCTTCTCCTCTCCCTTTCGGTTGAGCGTGCCGAAGATCCGCCCTCCCTCCTGCCGGGCTTCTTCCGCCCTTGCAGCAGGGGCCGAATCCCTGTCCTCATCCCCCTTTTCCTCGTTCAATTGGCCAAAGATGCGGTAATGGCTGCTGAAGTCATCTGCCCATGCCGCACCGGTCAGCAGGAGAAGACCTGCCGCCGCGATCAGTGCTATTAGTGTGAATTTTCTCATTTTATCCTCCCTTTGCCAAGATGTCTTTGAATTTGCATCTGCCCCTGCAAAAACCGATTTTGCAAGGCTTCTGCATCTTAAAAACAGATCATGAAGATGATTCAGAATATGATGAAAAAAAATTTATTTTTTCTATTCCAATTTTATGTGTTTTATGATAAAAAATCAACAAAATTCTGATTCGCTCGAAAATTGTCGCGTCGCCGGACATCGGACCCGCAGAAGATCAAAAAGCAGAAGATCAAAAAAAATTTGAGTCCAATATCAAATTAAGGACGAAAAGGAGGTGAGTCCAGACGAAAATTCTTGACCGAAGGCAGTGACGATAGAAGAATTATCGAAAATGGCAATCAATGAAATGGAGACTGAAAAAGAGATGAAAAAATATTTGAACATCGGAATGGTTGTTGCCTTGTGTCTTCTGCTGAGCGGACAGGCGTTCGGGGCCGGCGCAACCCGGAGCGAATGCGTTTCCAAGGTTCGGGAGGCGGCAGAACTGATCGAGAGCAAAGGGGTTGAAGCGGCCGTCAAGAAGATCAATGACAAAGACGGCCCCTTTGTCTGGAAGGACAGCTATGTCTTCCTGATGAACCTGGACGGCAAGATGCTGGCCCACGCGGTCAAGCCGGAACTGACCGAAAGAGACCACCTGCTGCTGGTGACGGACCCCAACGACAAGGCGCTCTTTGTCCATTTCGTCAACATGGCCAAAAACCAGGGCGAAGGGTGGGTCGATTATCTCTGGCCCAAACCGGGCGAGACGATCCCTTCAGAGAAAATCACCTATATCTATCGGATTCCGGGAAAGGATTTTTTCCTCGGAGCCGGCATCTATACCAGTATGATGCACTAAGTATCCGGGAATAATCGGAACAGAGCAGCCTTGAAAAGGCTGGAAATGAAGCGGAAAAAAAAGGCGTCTGACCAAAGCTTCATGGCTTTGGCAACGCCTTTTTTATTCATTTCTCTGCCCGGCAGGAGTGCTGCCGGACAGAGCGGAAGAGTCCTAAAAGGAATCTGCCACGGGATTACTTGATCCAGGGCTTTCCGACAGGCAGCACATCCCTGCCAAAGACATCGGCATAGATGATGTGGGCCATCACATACCACGCGTTGAGCGCGCAGACCATCAACACATAGCCGGCCACCTTGGTCAACTGAGGATAGCCGAAATGGGCCAGATCCAGCAGGATGAAGCCGATCAGCAACAGGGTGAAGGTGGAGGCTAAAGCGCCGTTGATCTTCATGGAGCCGACCCACATGATCGCGGTATAGAGGGTCCAGGCCACCAGGAACCAGCCCACGTCCGTTGTGCTCGATTTATAGACGCCCAAATAGTTGAGGATGAAGATCAGCCCCAGAGCCATCCAGAAGCAGCCGTATGCGGTGAATGCGCTGTAGCCGAAGTTGTTGCCTGTCTTCATCTCCTGGAGTCCTGCGATCATCTGGGCCAGTCCGCCGAAGACCAGCCCCAGCACCAGCACAGGCCCAACGCCGCACCATCCCACGTTGTGGAACTGCAGGATCAACGTCGTCAAACCAAAACCTGCCAGACCGACCACCGCGGGATTTCCCAGTTTTACCTCTTCTGCCATTCTCTTGTTTCCTCCATTTTAAAAAAATTAGTAAAAAAACTGCTTGGAAAAAATTAATGATATACTGCAAATCCAACCCTTGAGATCGGATCTTTCCTACGGCTGCGATTGTCCGAAGAAAAGCCGGGGCCGGAACTTCTGCCGACCCCGGCACGCTTCATGATTTATACGCGGTTTTGCAAATTGAAATGACGGGCCGCCTCTATTTTCTCGACTTGGCCAGCCCGATCTTGTTCAGCGCCTCCTCCATCTCGACGAGGATGGCCGGATCGTCGATAGTGGCCGGCGCCTTGAACTCCTTGTTGTCCGCGATCTTCTGGATGGTTCCCCGGAGGATCTTTCCGGAGCGGGTCTTGGGCAGCCGCTTGACAACGGTCGCGGTCTTGAAGGCCGCAACGGGCCCGATCCGGTCCCGGACCATGGCCACCACCTCTTTGACGATCTCCTCGTCGGTACGATCCACCCCGGCCTTGAGTACGATGAATCCCACGGGAACCTGTCCCTTGAGCTGGTCTTCAACGCCTAAGACCGCACACTCGGCCACATCCTGGTGATCCGAGAGGACCTCCTCCATCGCGCCGGTGGAGAGGCGGTGGCCCGCCACGTTGATGATGTCGTCGGTTCTCGACATCACATAGACATAGTCATCCTCGTCGATGAAGCCGGCATCCGCGGTCTTGTAGTATCCGGGAAACTCCTCGAGGTAGGATTCCACATACCGGTCGTCGTTCTGCCACAGGGTCGGCAGGGTTCCCGGGGGCAGGGGCAGCTTGACCACCAGCGCGCCGATCTCCCCGGCCTTGACCTCCTTTGAGGCCTCGTCCACCACCCGCACATCCCAGCCCGGCACCGCCTTTGTGGGGGAGCCGTATTTTACCGGGAAGTGGTGCAGGCCCATGCAGTTGGCGCAGATGGCCCAGCCGGTCTCGGTCTGCCACCAGTGGTCGATGACCGGGACGTTGAGGTTCCGCTCGGACCACTGGATCGTGTCCGGATCGGAGCGCTCGCCCGCGAGAAAGAGGATCTTGAAGTTGGAGAGGTCGTACTTTTTGATCAGCTCGCCCTTGGGATCGTCCCGCTTGATGGCCCTGAACGCGGTGGGCGCGGTGAAGAGGCTCTTGACGCCGTGCTCGGAGATGATCCGCCAGAAGACGCCCGCGTCCGGGGTTCCCACCGGTTTGCCCTCGAAGAGGATGGTGGTGGCGCCCTTGAAGAGCGGTGCATAGACGATGTAGGAGTGGCCCACGACCCAGCCCACGTCCGACGCGGCCCAGTAAACATCCCCGGCGTCGATGTCATAGACGGCCTTCATTGTCCATTTCAGGGCTACCATATGGCCGCCGTTGTCCCGGACCACGCCCTTGGGCTGTCCCGTGGTGCCGGAGGTGTAGAGGATGTAGAGGGGGTCGGTTGCGGCCACGGGTACGCAGTCGGCCGGTTTGGCTTTGGCCATGGCCTCTTCCCAGTCAACATCCCGGCCCTCGATCATTGTGGCCTTCTCCATGGGGCGCTGGATGATGACGCACTTCTCCGGCTTGTAGTCCGAAAAATCGATCGCCTTGTCCAGAAGCGGCTTGTACGCGATCACCTTCTTGACCTCGATGCCGCAGGAGGCCGTTACGATCACTCTGGGCTTGGCGTCGTTGATCCGGGTGGCCAGCTCTTTGGCGGCAAATCCGCCGAAGACCACGGAATGGATCGCGCCGATCCGGGCGCAGGCCAGCATCGAGATGGCCGCTTCGGCGATCATGGGCATGTAGATGATCACCCGGTCTCCCTTGACCACGCCCTGATCCTGAAGAACTCCGGCGAACTTGGCCACTTCGTCCCGGAGTTCGGTGTAGGTGTATTTCCTGATGGTGTCCGTCACAGGGCTGTCATAGATCAGCGCGAGCTGATCCCCGCGGCCATTGTCAACATGGAAGTCAAGGGCATTGTAGCAGGTGTTCATTTCACCGCCGACAAACCAGCGGTAAAAGGGTTTTTTGGAATCATCCAGCACCTTGTCCCACTTCTTGTACCAATGGCAATCCTCGGCAGCCTCCCCCCAAAAGCCCTCGGGGTCCTTCAGTGATCTCTCATACGCTTCCTGATACTTGTTAGCCATGCTTTCTTCTCCTTCTGTGCTTTCAAGGTTAAACAGACATCCCGGCAGGGGGGTAACCCCGTGCGGACCAAACCGAACCTAAACCGAACCTAAACCGAATTATGATACTTATTATAAGGTTGGTGCATCTGTCAAGCAGAATCAATGAATCAGATACAGTCGATGAATGGAAGGACATGCAGTAATTGACCTTCTTTGCGGTCAAAACGCGGTTGACATTTGGAAATGTTCCCGCTATTTCCTTTGATTTCGAAAACCTCGAGAAGATATGGGATAAAGAATCGATGATCATTACTGAGATATTAAAAAGAAACGCCCGGTGCTTCGGGAATCGGACCGCGCTGATCGAACGGGAGCCGGAGAAGAACCTGCGCCGGGAGATCGACTGGGCGGAATTTCACCGCCAGAGCAATAGACTGGCCAACGCGCTTCTCGCCTGCGGTATTGGAAAGGGAGACAGAGTCATTCAGCTCATGATGAACAGCCTGGAGTGGCTGCCGGTCTATTTCGGGATTCTCCGGACCGGCGCGTGGGCCGTTCCCCTCAACTTCCGCTTCTCCGAAAGAGGGATTCGCGGCTGCAACGAGACCGCAGGAGCCAAGGCCATGATCTTCGGCCCCGAATTCATCGAGCGGATCGAGGCGATCAAGGGGGATCTGGATCTCAGCGTCAACTGCTATATCTATGTGGGGGATAAAGAGAGCTGTCCGGACTGGGCCGCGTTTTTGCCGGATTTCATCGATGGGGTCTCCGCGCAGGACACGAAGATTCCCATCGAACTGATGGATACCGCAGCCCTCTATTTCACCTCCGGAACCACGGGCCGGCCCAAGGCTGTCCGCCTCACCCACAGAAACCTCGAATTCGCCTGCTATCTGGAAAATCGGCACCATAACCAGACCCCTAATGACAATTTCCTCTGCATTCCGCCGCTGTACCATACCGGAGCCAAGATGCACTGGTTCGGCAACTTTATTGTCGGGGCAAAGGCCGTGATTCTGAAGGGGGTGAAGCCCCAATGGATACTGGAGGCTGTATCCGAGGAGCGGGTGACGCTGGTCTGGCTGCTGGTTCCGTGGGCCCACGATATCCTGATCGAGATCGAGGCCGGAAGGATCGACCTCTCCCGATACCGGTTGGATCAGTGGCGCTTCATGCATATCGGCGCGCAGCCGGTGCCGCAGAGCCTGATCCGGAACTGGATGAAGGTCTTTCCGGGCCACCAGTATGATACCAACTACGGGCTGACCGAGGCCACGGGGCCGGGATGTGTCCATCTGGGGATTGAAAACCTCCATAAGGTTGGGGCAATCGGCCTTCCCGGCTTTGACTGGGAGTGCCGGATCGTGGACACGGAGATGAAACCCGTTGACAACGGAACACCGGGGGAGCTGATCGTCAAAGGGCCTGGCGTGATGCAGGAGTACTATAGAAATCCGGATGCAACGGCCGATGTTCTGCGGAATGGGTGGCTCCTGACCGGGGATGTGGCCCGCAAGGACGAGGAGGGCTTCATCTGGCTGGTGGACCGGAAAAAGGATGTGATCATCACCGGCGGCGAGAATATCTATCCGGTGGAGATCGAGGATTTTCTCATGGAGCATCGCGATATCGGGGATGTCGCGGTCATCGGCCTTCCGGACGAGCGGCTGGGGGAGATTGTGGCCGCGGTGGTCCAGCTCAAGCCGGGAAGGAATCTGGAAGAGGAGGAGATCCGGGAGTTCTGCAAGGGGCTTCCGCGATACAGACGGCCCCGCCGCTTCTTCTTCGATCCGGTTCCGAGAAATCCTACCGGAAAGATCGAAAAGCCGAAGCTGAGAAATATGTACCGGGACCAATAGGAAACCGATAGGGGATCAATAGGAAATCGGTAGGGGATCGGTAGGGGATCAATAGGGGATCAATAGGGGATCAATAGGGGATCAATAGGGGATCAATAGGAAAAGGGCAGAAAGAAGGATATTCCTTCCCCGGGTTTACCGTCTCCTCCCCATTGATCTTCCCGCCGCTTCATTCCATTGTAAAGGGGGCGATTGCGATCTTCAAAAGAGATCTGTTCTCAAATGATGAAAGATGAGATGGGGCGGAGGTGGTTTTTTTCTTTGGTTTGCGGGGGCGCTGGTTTGCTGCGTGCGGGATCTTTTTGCTCTTTCTGCTCTTTTTTGACCGCGCTGCCGCGGTGGGCTATTCGGTTCGGCTCATTCCCCTGCTGGTCATTTCAGAATCTTCTCAAATCGACAACCCTTTTTCTGCAAATCCGAACAATTTTTTGCTTGAAAATGCGCTTAGGGCCAGGCTTCTGGAGAAGGAGATGGCGGTCCAATGGCTGCGGATTTCCAAAGAAGCGGAGGATCGGTACAAGGGATATCTGCCCATCTTATGGGAGGCGGGGTTTTACGACTGGGAGATGGTGAAAAGCACTGAGATGCGGGAGGATATAGCATCGGACGTGATCTCCAAGGCGGCCGCGGATCTCTTTCAATGGACGCCGCTGGGGAGTACGCTGAAGCGGATCGAACAACAGTTGAGAAGGTATTTCAAGGCGGAATACAGCCGGGGAGTGAACGAAAGCGAAGGATCTTTCTATCTGCCGGGGCAGGTGACGGAGGCGGTGGAGGAGAAGGAGAAGCTCTATTCCCTGTCCCTCTCCTCCTATATCTATGTGGATCTGGATCGGATGCAGCCTCACGCCTCTTTGCGGGCCCATTTCGACTATTATGAGGCCGAGGCCGGGTTCAAATACGAATCCGAGGAGGCGCTGTGGGAATTGGAATACATCCACCCGGCCATCGGTTCCTTTTTCGGCAGCAGGCCGACTTTCAGCCTCGCGTATGACCGGAATCGGGTCTGGACCTGCATGATCCGGATGGTTCTGCGGCTCTGATTTTTGCAGCATCGATGCCGGAGAAAGGACAAAAGGACCAAAACGACATAAAGGACATAAACGACAAATGACCTAAACGACAAATGACCTAAACGACGCAACCCGATGCTATCTGTTTTTCAACCAGACGATCAGGCCGGCAGGGATCAGGCCGGCAGATCTGCCTTGAACCGCTTCAGCAGACCGTCTGCAATGGCCTTGTGGACCTGGTTGATCTCCTCGTCCTCCAGAGTCCTGTCCGGAGACCGATAGACTATGCGGAATGAAAGGCTCCGTTTTCCATCGGGGATGTTTCCCCCCTCATATGCGCCGAAGACGTAGCTCTCCTCAACGAGTTCGACGCCGGAAACGCCGGTATCCCGGATGGCTTCCAGGATTCTTTCCGACTCCAAGTTCTTGTCAACAATCAATGTGATATCCCGGGAGACGGACGGATATTTGGGAATGGGATCGCTCTGCAGGATCGGCCGGATCGCGCGGCGCATCCGCTCCGGATAGAATTCAAAGATAAAGAGCGGCTGCTTGATCTCATATTTTTCCAGCACTTCGGGCCGGATCTCGCCTACCCAGCCGATCGTAGCTTCTTCGGTCGTTACATCACCGGCCCTGATCTCCGCGGCATGGCCGTACCGGAGATAGGTGCATTTCGCCTTCTCCATGCCCGAAAACCGAGCCCCTTCCACACGAAGTCCGTGGAGCAATCCCTCGGCCGCGCCTTTGATGTCGTAGAAATCGATGGGGGCATCCTTCGCGTACCAGGAGGTGTGGCCTTCCCTCATACCGGTCCAGATACATGCCAGCATCTCAGGCTCGTCCGGCAGGGCATCTGCTGGATCTTCGGCCTTTGGGAGAAAGACCTTTCCCACCTCAAAGAGCTTGATGGTCCGGATCTGCCAGGAGAGGTTCCGGCTCACCACGGAGAGCAGCCCCGGAACCAGAGATGTCCGCATGACCGCCTGATCCTCGGTGAGCGGGTTTACGATCGGCACGGTCCGGCGCCGGTCATCTTCCGGGTCCAGACCGAGATGATCCGGAAATTCGGCATGGATGAAGCTGTAGTTGATGGCCTCCATGAATCCGAGACCTGTCAGGATCGCGCGGATCTCGTTTCGGAGCCCCAACGGGCCTGCGGGGGGCTTGGCCTCCACCGGAAGGACCGGAACAGTTGTCGGGATGTTGTTGTACCCCCAGCGCCGGGCGACTTCTTCCATCAGGTCCTCGGGCCGGGAGACATCTACCCGGAAGGAGGGGGGGGTGACGGTCAAAGTGTCCCCTTCAGTATCCTCTATTTGATCATTGGGGCTCTTTGATGCAACGGCAAACTCCAGAGACTTCAGATACTGTTTGATCGCTTCGCCGTCCAGATTCGTTCCCAGATGGCGGTTGGTCCCGGAGATGCTTAGTGAGATGGGACTTGTGTTGATGACTTTGGGCCGCGCATCGATGCGGCCGCTCACCAGCTCTCCGCCTGCGACTTCCAGCATGAGCTGGGCCGCCCGGTCCAAAGCCTTCAGTGTCCCTTCCGGGTCCACCCCCCGCTCGAACCGGTGGGAGGCATCAGTGGCAAGCACCAGCCGTTTCGCGGTCTTTCTTATGCTGACCGGATCGAAATATGCGCTTTCGATGAGCACCCGGGTGGTCCCATCCTCGATCTCCGAGTTGAGGCCGCCCATGACGCCGCCCACGGCCACCGGTTTTACGCCGTCACAGATCATGAGCATATCCCCGGCAAGGGTCCGCTCTTTATCATCCAAGGTGATGAATTTTTCTCCCTCTCTGGCGGTCCGCACAACGATCCGGCCCTCTTCCAGATGGTCGAAGTCAAACGCATGAAGGGGCTGGCCCATCTCCATCATCACAAAGTTGGTCACATCCACGATGTTGCTGATCGGCTTCAGCCCGATGGAAAGCAGCCGGTTCCGGAGCCATTCCGGGGAGGGGCCGATCTTTATCCCGGAAATCATCCGCGCGGCATATCTTGGGCAGTGATCCGGATCTTGGATGGTCACGGATGTCTCTTCCTCGATCCGCCCTTTCCCCTCGGGCAGTTGGATATCAGGATATCCAAGCGCTGTTCCCGCGATCGCGGCCACCTCCCGGGCCACACCCAGAATGGAGAGGCAGTCGGATCGGTTCGGGGTGAGACCGATCTCAAAGACGATGTCGGAGAGGTTCAGGGCATCGGCAATGGGCGCGCCGATCGGCAGATCAGGGGGAAGGGACATCAGTCCGCTTCTGTCAGCGCCGAGTCCGATCTCTCCGGCACTGCAGAGCATCCCTTCGGAATCGATGCCCCGGATGCGGCTGCGAAAGAGTTCAAGGCCATCCGGCAGAACCGTGCCGGGCAGGGCCAGCGGAGCCACCATTCCCTGTTCCGCGTTGGGCGCGCCGCAGACCACCGTCACACGCTTTTCTCCGGCATCCACTGTGCAGACCCGGAGCCGGTCCGCATCGGGATGGGGCCGGACATCTTCGATACGGCCCACCACCACCGATGAGAGGTGGGCATACCGGTCATCCACGGCCTCCACCTCCAGGCCGGCCATGGTGAGGGCATCGGCCAGCTCCGTCGGGGAAAGATCGAAGGAGACGTACTCTTTGAGCCAACTCAAGCTTACCTTCATGTCAAAACTGCCTCAAGAACCTGAGATCGTTTTCAAAAAACCGCCGGATGTCGTCGATGCCGTACTTGAGCATGGCGATCCGCTCCACCCCCATACCAAAGGCAAATCCGGTATATTCGGAGGTGTCGTAGTTGACATTCTCAAAGACCGCGGGATGCACCATCCCGGAGCCGAGCACCTCCAGCCATCCGGTCCTGGAACAGACCCGGCAACCCTTTCCCCGGCAGATCACGCAGAGGATATCCACCTCCGCACTCGGCTCTGTAAAAGGAAAGAAGCTGGGCCGGAACCGGAGCGCGGTCCGGTCGTCGAACATCTGATGGACAAAGACGGTCAGGATGCCCTTGAGATCCCCAAAGGAGATGTTCTTGTCCACCAGCAGCCCCTCCACCTGATGGAACATGGGGGTGTGGGTGATGTCCGAGTCGCACCGGTAGACCTTTCCGGGCGCGATCACCCGCACCGGCGGCGGGGTTTTTTCCATGATCCGGACCTGGATCGGCGAGGTATGGGTGCGCAGCACCACATTGTCCGACACATAGAACGTATCCTGCATGTCCCGGGCCGGGTGGTTCTTCGGGATGTTCAATGCCTCGAAGTTGTAATAGTCCTGCTCCACCTCGGGGCCCTCCGCGATGTCGAAGCCGAGCTGGATAAAGATCTCGCAGATCCGGCGGTTGACCTGGGTGATGGGGTGGAGCCGTCCCGGGAGATGTGCCCGTCCCGGGAGGGTGACATCGATGGCATCTCCGCCTTCTCCGGACCCGGCCAGGCGCTCTGCCGCGGCTTTCAATGCGGTCTCCAGCTCTTTTTTGACCGCGTTTGCCCGCTTCCCGGCCTCGGGCCGCTCCGCTTGGGGGAGGCTCGATATATTCCTCAGAAACCGGGTGATCCGGCCCTTGCGGCCGATATAGCGCACCGAAAGGTTTTCGACCGCTTCCGGGGTCGAAGCCCCTTCAATGGCTGCAATGGCCTCGTCCCGGATCTCTTGTATGGACTTGTCCACGATGATCTTTCCTGTCGAATAGACGATCTTTTGCTTAGGCGTTTGCCGCGATGGCCGAGATCCTGGAAAATCCGTCCGGATCGGAGATGGCCAGTTCCGCAAGCACCTTCCGGTCCAGTTCGATGTTTGCCTTTTTCAGGCCGTGGATGAAACGGCTGTAGCTCAGATCATTCATCCGGGCGGCCGCATTGATGCGGATGATCCAGAGTCTTCTGAAATCCCGCTTCCGGACCTTCCGGTCCCGATAGCTGTACATCAGGGCCTTGTCCAGGGAATCGGCCGCTGTTCGAAAGAGCTTGCTGCGGCCCCCGCGAAAGCCCTTGGCCAGTTTCAATACCTTCTGCCGGCGTCTTCTCGCCTTGAATCCTCTTTTGACACGCATGGTGATCCTCCTTAGTGTTCAGAACTGCGCTACCCGTTGGGCAGCAACAGTTTCAACTCTTTTACGTTGGTTTTATCGATCAGTTGGCTCTGGCGCAGAGAGCGCTTTCGCTTCCGGCTCTTTTTAGTCAGGATGTGGCTGGCATGGGATTTGTTGTAGACGAATTTGCCGCTTCCTGTCCGTTTGAAGCGCTTGGCCGCCGCTCGATTGGTCTTTATCTTGATCTTCGGCATGGTCGTTTCTCCTTGAGGAGTGTTGAAACATATTCGATAATATTACAAAAAACAGGTGGCGTGAGCCATCACACATATGTGCGCACGCCACCTTTTGAGATATCTACAGGGAGATACCATTTCCATGATAACGCTTTTCGGGGCAGATGCTCGCCTTCCGCTTCAAATAGAACATCCGGGAGAACATCCGGGTGAAGATCCGGCCCATTGCGAGGGAATAGGCTGCGGAGACTTATCCGATCTTTTCGATGGTCTTTTTAAGCGGCCTTCAGCTCTTGGGGGAGAGGATCATCACCATGGTGCGGCCCTCGAATTTCGGCATCTGCTCCACAACCGCGATATCCCCTGTTTCCTGAGCGATCCGACCAAGCAGTTCCCTTCCGAGGACTGAAAGGGTGATCTCCCGCCCCCGGAACATTACTGTGACCTTGACCTTATCCTTCTTTTCGATAAACCGCCGGATATGGCCGAGTTTGACCTCCAGGTCGTGATCTCCGGTCTTGGGCCGCACCTTGATCTCTTTTATCTGGAAGGTACTCTGCTTCTTCTTCGCCTCCTGCTGCTTTTTGTCCTGCTCGTACTTATACCGCCCGTAGTCCATGATCTTACAGACCGGCGGGTTCGCGTTGGGCGATACTTCCACAAGATCGAGGCCGAACTCCAGCGCTGTGGAGATGGCCTTATCGGTGGGGACGACACCGATCTGATTGCCGTCGGGGTCGATCACCCTAACCTCTTTGGCTTTGATCTTGTGATTGATGTTGACCTGATTGGTTTGTCGGGACCGAGCTATGCCTACCTCCTATAATTCTGTTATCAATAAAGGTCTAACCTATATAGATATAGTACAATATCAGTGATTGCAAGAAAAAAATAAAACCGCTCTCCAAAAAAATTGAAGGTTGAGATTTTTCCGGCGCTCTGTTATACCATTTTACATGATTTTCCGGCAGCATGTAGTCTTTGGCATGGAAAATCCGGATACACCCGCTCTTTTTTCGATATGGAATTCTTGAAACAATGGTAGAATCGAGTTGGACGAATATCGTATCCCGGCCCTGGTCCGGAGCATGACATCATGGAATTGACGCCCCGTCAACAACATTTGCTGCGGCAGATTCCCGGCGTGGATCATATCCTTGAGCTGGTTCTGACGGCAGGAAAAACGGTCGATTTCGACCCCCGGAAGATCCCCCGTTCGGTCCTGACCCGTTCGGCCCGATCGGTTGCCGATGATTTCCGGCAGGCGATCCTGAAGGAAGAGGGCTTTGACGAGAAGCGGCTCTCCGATGAGGATCTTCTTCTTGAGATCCGGGGCCGGGTCGAGCAGGAGATGCGGCACAACCTCATCCCTCTCATCAATGCCACGGGGGTGGTTGTCCATACAAACCTGGGCCGTTCCCTGCTGCCCCGGGAGGCCATCGAGAATATCTGTGCGGTCGCCGGCCAGTACTCCAACCTCGAATTCGATCTGGCCCGCGGAGAGCGGGGATCGCGTTATACCGCAGTGGAGGAGATCCTCTGTGAGATCAGCCGCGCTGAGGCCGCGATGGTGGTCAACAACAATGCGGGTGCGGTGCTGCTCTGCCTGGAAACCCTTGCGGCCGGAAAAAAGGTGATCGTCTCCCGCGGAGAGCTGGTGGAGATCGGCGGCGCGTTTCGAATTCCAGATGTCATGGCCCGGAGCGGCTGTATCCTCGTGGAGGTGGGAAGCACGAACCGAACCCATCTGCGGGATTATGAAGGCGCGATCGATGCGGATACGGGCCTTATTCTAAAGGTCCACAAGAGCAACTACGCCATTGTCGGCTTCACCAAAGAGGTGGCCATCGATGAACTGGCGGGGCTGGGGCGTTCCGTGAACCTTCCGGTGATGGAGGATCTGGGCAGCGGAACCTTTATCGACTTCTCCCGGTACGGGCTGGCAAAAGAGCCGACAGTGCAGGACTCGGTCGGGGCCGGCGCGGACATTGTTACCTTCAGCGGAGACAAGCTGCTGGGGGGGCCCCAGGCCGGCATCATCCTGGGAAAAAAGGAGATCATCGACCGGATCAAGAAAAATCCCATCACCCGGGCCCTCCGCATCGACAAATTGACGCTCGCGGCCCTGGAGAGCGTTCTGCGCCTGTATCGTGATCCGCAAAAGGCTGTTGAGACCCTTCCGACCCTTAGGGCATTGACCCGTTCCTATGCCGAGATCTCCCTGCAGGCCGAGGCTCTTGCCGAATCCCTCGGAACCATCGAAGATCCGAGGCTGAAACTGACCCTGACCGATCTCTCTTCCAGGGCCGGGGGCGGCGCACTCCCCCTTCAGGATCTGCCGAGCCGCGGTGTGGCCGTCGAAGTTTTGGGCATATCCGCAAATGCTTTGGAAAAGCGATTCCGGAAGGCGCGGCCTCCGCTGATCGGCAGAATCGAAAACGACCTTTTCATTATGGACCCCCGAACCATTGAACCGGCTTCCCATCCCCTTATCCGAAGCCTTCTGGAGAGGATACTGAAAACGAGTGATGAAGAGCAGGATGGTCATCGTGCCGAAACAACGAAACGAGCGCCGACCGGATGAATTCCTCCTTTCCGGAGCAGATGTTCCCGCTCCGAAAAAGGGGGTTGTCCACAAATCTTCGGTGACGCTGGATCGATTCTCCCGGCGGTTTCCCGATATTCAGACCGGCGCTGCATTTGCCGAGGCGCTGCTTCTCGCTTCGGACCGGGAGAAGCACTTTTCCATTCTTCTCCTTCAGGCCGATACCTTCCGCTGCAAGGGGCGGATCAGCAGAAGCTATGGGGAAAAACTGCTCCTGGATGTGGCATGGGCCCTGGAACTGAGCCGGAGCCGGGGCATCGGCCTGTGGGGGCTTTTGGACCGGAAGCGTTTCGCCTGTCTTCTGCCGAAGATGACTCCCAAAGGGGCCCTGGCCGCGGCCAGATCCATTCGCAAAGCCTTGGCCCGGGTGCGGGAGGAAACCCTCACCATCGGCATCGCATCCTATCCCTTTGCCCAATATCCCCGATCCCGGATTCTCCGGAATGGACGCAAGGCCCTGGAACATGCCATGATCCTGGGGGAGAGCAGCACCGTCCTATTTGACGAAAAGAGCCTCAACATCAGCGGAGATCTCTTCTACAGCAAAGGCGACCTCCAGGCTGCGGTCAGGGCATATGCAGAGGCCATTCTCCTCGATCCGAAGGATTTCAACGCGCACAACAGCCTAGGCGTCTGCTGCGGGTTGATGGGCAGAACAGAGGATGCCCTCCGGGTCTTCAAGGCTGCGGCAGTGATCGATCCGGATGCGGCCATGCCCCTTTACAATATGGGGCTGATCGATCTGATGGAGGGAGAGAGGGAGCGTGCCCTCAGACACTTTCTAAAGGCAAAGGCCGCAGATGAGAACCTCTTCGAGGCCGCCTATCAGATCGGAAAGATCCATATGGAGGCAAATCTACCTGAAAAGGCATGGAAATATCTGAAGGATGGGGTCCGGCTTCGGCCCGAATCGGCCCCTGCACAGCGCCTTTACGGGGAGTGCTGCCTGCAACTGGACAAATTCCAGGATGCCCTTCGGGCCTTTAAGGCGGTTTTAAAGGTGAGGCCGAATGATGGGGCCGCGTTTTCCGGGATCGGCTGCATATTTGACCGGATCGATGAAAACCCCGATATTGCCATTCTTCTCTGCCGACACAGTGTTGATATCCAGCCGGACAACGGCCTTTTCCGGTATCGGCTGGGCCGGCTATATCTCAAACAGAACGGAATGGATGCGGCCGTTGAGGAGCTGGAGAGGGCTTTGCGGCTCGGATACCCCTGCGATCATCTTTTGGAGCGGCTGCGGCCGCGGCCGCGGCAGAAAAGGGCCCGGGCATCCTGATCGAAATTACGGCCATCCCTTACGGAGAAAAAAGGTAAAGAATGCAGAAGCTTGTGTTGGAGATCGTCGAGGAGAGCATACAGGTCAAACGGGAATGCATCGAATCCCATCTGGAACCATTGATCGCGGCCGCGGAACGGCTCTCTCAGGCATTGAAGGCCGGGGGAAAGATCCTGATCTTCGGAAACGGCGGAAGCGCGGCCGATGCCCAGCATATCGCGGCCGAGTTCGTCAACCGGTATCAGATGGACCGCCCCCCGCTTCCGGCCATCGCGCTGACCACGGATACCTCAATCATCACCAGCATCGCCAATGACTTCTCCTTTGACGAGATCTTTTCAAAGCAGATTCGGGCCCTCGGTAGAAAAACGGATGTGGCCATCGGCATCAGCACCAGCGGCAATTCCGAAAATGTGGTTCAGGCCCTTTCCCTTGCCCGGGAGGCCGAAATCTTTACCATTGGATTGACGGGCCGGCGCGGGGGGCGCATGGGAGAACATTCGGATCTGCTCTTTGCGGTTCCCTCAGATACCACGGCCCGGATTCAGGAGACCCATATTCTCATCGGCCATCTGCTCTGTGATCTGACGGATCGCATACTCTATGGAAAGCCGGGACCGAAACCCGGTACGGAATCCCGGTAATGAAAGCCGGCCGAATCTGACCTGTAGAAAAATCCAAACGTAAGAAGGAAAAACGGAACATGCCCATTCCCGACCCCATTCATCTGTCGGCCCTCAAGACCTATTCCCTGAAGGAGCGGAAAAGCAAGGTAAAGGCCGATGATCTGGCCCGCGCCTGGAGCAGAGGCGATACCTTCTCCGGATTTCTCGACACTCTGCCCCAAATTCTGGGGGCAGCGGATCTCCGAAGGGTTGTCGATTCGGTCTCGAGAGCGGTGAAGGCCGGGCGGCCTGTGGTCTTTGCAATGGGCGCGCATGTGATCAAGGTGGGACTGAGCCCGATTCTCATCGATCTCATGGAGCGGGGGATCATCACCGCGATCGCGATGAACGGCGCGGGGATCATCCATGATTTCGAGATGGCGGCCACGGGCGGCACATCCGAGGATGTGGCCGCAGCCCTTGGCGATGGGACATTTGGGATGGCAAAGGAGACGGCCGAGTTTCTCAGCGAAGCCATTCTCCGGGCTAAAAAGGATTCCATTGGGCTGGGCAGGGCCGTGGGGCTGTCGATTCTGGATGCAAAGCTTCCCCTTGCCCAGAAGAGCCTCTTTGCGGCCGCGGCCCGGCTCGATATTCCGGCAACGGTTCATATCGCAATGGGCACAGATATCATCCATATCCATCCCGCGTTCGACCCGGCAGCGGCCGGGGCCGCATCCCATCGGGATTTCAGAACCTATGCCGCGGTGATCTCGGAACTGGAGCGCGGGGTCTATTTCAATGTGGGATCGGCCGTTCTGCTGCCCGAGGTCTTTTTAAAGGCCGTCACCCTGGTCAGGAACCTTGGCCATCAGCTTCAGGAATTTACCGCAATCAATCTCGACTTCATCCGCCATTATCGGCCCATGACCAATGTGGTGGGCCGTCCCACCGCATCGGGCGGGGTTGGGATCAGCCTGGTGGGCCATCATGAAATCCTTATCCCCCTAATTGCGGCCGGCATCATCGAAGCCCTGCCGGACCCGGTATGAGACCTCGAAACGCTGGTCCAAAAACTCCCGGTCAGCTCCGGCCGACGCGATTTCCTCCATCTCATTACGGATAGCCTCCAGAATCTTCTGATACTCCCGGGCCACCGATGCAACCTCGGCCGGCGTCAGGGACTGTTCTATGTAGGCAAAGCCGCCCGAGGTCCGAATGGGCCGTTTCAGGTTTGCTTCGAGCCGGTCGATATGGATCAGGGAATGGATAAAGGAGGTGCAGAACTCATCGAGATTCTCGTCCGCATGCCCCCCTTTCCGGTTTTTCAAAAAGTTCTTTTCATTGATGAAGTCGAAGAAGATGGCTCCCTCGGGATTCGCACCGGTCCCATCCTCTATGAGGATACCCTCGGTGACGAGAAGAAACCGTTCCTTTGTAAACAGGGAAAACCCCTTCAGATCCGCAAACAGGGTCCGGATCTCCCGGTCTTTGGTCAACCGCCGCAGATCCACGTATTTGTGCAGGGTTTCATGTGCGGCGATGGTGGCCAGCTCGTCCGGAGGCTCGTCAATGAAGGTTCTGATATAAAACCAGATATCGTCGGACTCCTCCCGGGTGATCGCGTTCTTGATCCCCTCATAGTCGATGATCACCACCCGGTTGATCAGATCGGTTCGGAAGATCCCGTTCACCTGCGCGATGCCATCGGCGA
>JAABSZ010000143.1:0-10160 GCA_011390135.1 Desulfobacteraceae bacterium
CCAACAGCAGCGCCTTGACTGGCCCCTCCCAAGATCCCGCATCGATACCGATCCGCTTCAAAAGGCTCTGCTGCTGCTCAAAGGAATAACCCGCAAACCAGATATCCCACCGGGTATTCACCGCGTCCCAGCCATATGTGATATTCTCCCAATAGCCCGAGAACGATCCGTATTTTCCTGATGTGAGAAAATCGGGAATCTCCCCCGGAGAAAGCGATGCTGCAACACCCTGCTCGATCCGCTCCGGAGAGACCGCGCCGGTCGGGTCCACCCGCACCCATCCCCGCTCATCAAACCCGATCTCCACCCAGGCATGCGCGTCCGACTGCCGCACCGTCAGATAATTGCCGTAGGGGTTCTTCTGCCCCCCCAGATATCCGCCCACCACCCGCGCCGGAACCCCGGCCGCACGCATCAGAAAGGCAAAGGATGACGCGTAATGCTCGCAGTACCCTTTTCTGGATCTGAAAAGAAAGGAATCGATGACATTCACCCCCAGCGGCGGCGGGTTCAAGGTATATACAAAGTTGTTTTCGCGGATATAGGCCAATCCCATTTCCACGATCTCCTCATCGGAGCCGGCACTTTCCCACCACACCCGGGCCAGTTCCCGGGCTTCGGGATTTCCCGCGGGGGGAAGCTCCAGCCCAACGGTTTTTTCCACCTGAGCTAAGGGCCCGGTATCGTAATCGAGATAGGAGACCACCCGATAATGGCGCCTTCGGGAGACCCTCGATGATGAGATCATGGTATAGTCGCTGAACCGCTTTGCCCCATCCGGCGCACCGGCCGGCAGCTCCAGGGCAAAGAGCCAGCGGCTGTCATGAGGCTCCAGGCTCACATTGTATTCGGCCCGCTCTTCCCCGGTCAAAGCCGGCATCGGCAGCGGCGCGCGCAGTTCCCAGTGCCATGCCCTGCCGTCGAACTCGTGAAAGACGATCCCCCGCCAGTAACGCCTGTTCATCCGCGGAATTTCTCCGCTGAACTCCGCGCGGAACGCGATCTCCTCGCTTTTTACCAGACTGGTGATATTCCCCGGGCTCAAAGTATCGCTGAACCCGGACTTCCCTTCGTTCTGCCGGGGCATTCCCCAGAGGCTCCCCTGTATCCGGGGAAAGAGCAGGAAAAGAACTATCATCAGCGGCGCAGCCTGTGCCATGATGATCCCGGCTAGACGGAGATGGCTCCGGATGCGGCCTCCGGGATGGTTGATATGGATCAGCACCGTGCTCGTCACCAGAACCGACAGGAGCATGTAAAGGGTCATCGCGAGGTTTTCATAGATGAAAAGGCTGGTGATCACGATGAAATACGCGATGAAGACCGTCACCATCCGGTCCCGATGATTCCCGGTCTCCGCGGGCTTCAGGCCCGCCATCACCGCGAGCAGACCTGTAAAGGTATTTGCTCCGATGACCAGCCCCCCCAATGTGACCATCGCGCCGACAAAACCGACCCCGGCCAGAAACAGCCGGAGATACTGCCCGGGCCGGGGCCATCCCCTTCCCGCGCCGATGAAGAGATATCCCCAAAGACCGAGACACCAGATGATGATCCAGGCCGGCAGCCGCAGAAAATGGGGAGCAATGGAGACCAGCAGCGCGATGATGATTGGCCGGATATAGGGATCAATTGCGGTCTTCATCTCGCCCCTCCTGGATGCCGAAAAGCGCCAGCGCCTTTAAGCATCGGTGCTTGTGGGATTCGCTGTTGTCCGGCTCGATCCGAAGGCCCGGCAGCAGCAGCCCGTAGTTCTGATGGTATCGGCTGGCGGTCAGCACCATATGGCAGAGGCGGGAGAGCCGGATCTCCGGATCGGCTTCGGGAACCGCGGACCAGTCGAAAAAGAGGGATGCGCCCCTCTGACCCACGAACTCCTTGGTGAACAGCCCCTGCCCCCGGGAGTATGCTTTCCAGTCGATCTGCTGGAGCGTATCTCCGGGCTGATAGGTCCGAAGCCCCATAAAATCCTCAGCACCTGGCCCTCCTGCGCCCTCATTTTCTCCTTCTGCTGCCTCTCCCTCCACCGATCGCAGGGGGCCCGCTGCTGGCCTCGGATAGACCACACAGTCAACAGGAAGATGAAGCCGGGACCATGCCCGGAACAGCCCCAGCGGATATCGGGTGAAGATGTAGAGAAGCCCGGGCCGATAGATCCCGCGGCCCTTTGTCTTTGCCCGCACTTCGATATGCTGGCCAGAACCTGTATTCAGATCCCGGCTCGACCGCCGCTCCTCGTCGGTGAATGAAAAGTGGATCATGGGCCGGGGGGGCAGCGGGCTTTTAACTAAAAATTCAAAGGCCGCGATCTCCCCGGAAAAGACGGGTCTGGCCTTGGCCGACAGGATCTCCAGACCCGAAAGGTTTTTCACCGTGTAGAAAAGGGAGATGAAGGTCATTCCCCCTAATAAAAAGGTGAGCAGAAACCCGAGGTTGTTGTTGTAGTTGACCGAGCCGATCAGCATGGCCCCGAGAACGGCAATGAAGAGAATCCCGTGGCCTGTGGGCAGAATATAGATGTTTCTCCGGTTCAGCGTCACCGGAAAGGAGAGCAGGGGAGGGGTGCGGAACTTCATTTTCGATTTTATGCGGCCGAGTAGTTTCATCTTTCAGAGAAAATTAATCCTGTTTACATCGGGTGTCAAACGCAAAGAAGCTATTCCTTTCCCCCAAAGAAGTTATTCCTTTCAAATGATGCGGGGCGAAGATCTCCGGACCACTTTCTTGATCATCTGCTCTTGAATGTGATATTCTAAGATTTACGGATACTGTCTGTCATTGCCGCTTTTGGCCTGTTCGGGCAGTACCGGGCCCCATACCGGCGCTGCTGCATATACATCAGAAAAAGGGAGGAGATTATGTCGGAAAAGTGGAAGACATCGCTGACCTGTGCGCTCAATTGTACCCGGTGCGGAAAGGATCTTAAAGGGTCTGAGGAACGCATCCTCTCGGTCTATGACCATGATCCCATCTGCATGCCCTGTAAAAAGGAGGAGGAGAATCGCTCCGATTATGAGGAGGCGTCAAAGCAGATGATCGGCAACTGCATGGCCGAGACCGAGGTGCTGTACAGCGATCCGGGCGGGTACTGCTACCACCATTTCTATCCCTTCAAGTGCTGACAACCTCAAAAACCGCGCATTTGTTTTTTATGAGAGCGCTATTCCGGAAAGGCACGCAAACGCAGCCTTTCAAACTCCTCTGACAGATAAAAGGAGAACAGGGATGCGATGCGGAGGGCCAGTTCGAAATGACGCAGACTGCCGTCGGCTTCGGTTTCCGAGAGAAAGTTTTTCAGACCTTGGGATCGGGCCGCCGGCAGCGCTCTGATTCGGCTCCGGTTCGATTTGAACATGGCGCGGACTGCGGCGTCGATATCGGCGCATAGCACCAGCCCGACACGGTCCGCGGTCAACTGCATGACGCGGAACGCACCCATCAGCTCCTCTTTTTCCGCATCCTTTTCATCGATCTGCCGGCCCTCCTTCTCATCTGTTCCCAGTTCGGTTCCCACATACCGGCCATAGTAGTCCGTGGCCGTGAAGGCCACATCCCGGGCCTGGGAAAGATATCGGTGAATGCCGCCGATCCTTTTGGCTGCGCCCGCTGCCTTTGCGAACTTTCCCAATCGACCCAGTTTCTCCATGTATGTCCCGAAGACCGGAATCACGCCCATCACCGACAGGGTTTTGGAGAATACACCCTCCCAGACCTCCCGGGAGGTGATCCGCTCATGGCCGAACCGGATGTGCCCCAGTTCCGCTCCGATGAGAAAGCGGGCCTCCGCGGCATCCAGAAGAAAGGGGGAATCGGTTTGGGTATGCTGTCCTCCGATAAGAATGAAAGGGGGCTTTCCCTCATGTCCCCGGACTCCGACATCGAGATCGCCGTAGGTGATATACCCCTCCGCATCCCCTGCATCCCCCAGGTCGAGCATCTTTGCGCCGTCTGCGATGGCTTTGAACAGCTCCGGATGCTCATTTGGCGTCACCCGTTTGGCAAAGGATTTGAGCGCGCTGTGATCGGGCGGGTGCTTTTCGGCCAGAAACCCCTGAATCCGGTTGAAGGTCGTCCCCTCCCGGGCCGCGGGATGACGCAGGCCCTCTTCCACCTCCTTTGAGGAGAGCGAAACCGCATCTCGGGCCGATATTTCATGGGGCTCTCCCATTCCGGGTTCGGCCAGCAGATGAAAGGCTGCCTGCGCTCTTTTACGGATCTCCCCTTGGCCATAACGGCTCAAGGCTTCCAGCCGTTCGGACACCAGGGGCTGAAGCATCGCCAGTTCCGCCAGGGTGGCCGGATCGGGAATTTCCGGTTCTCCCCGGAGATCGATCAGCAGCTCCAGGATTTTGGCCCGGACCATCTGCCCTCCCTTCCCCTCGGTCAACCGGGCATCCCCTCCGGGAAGGAGATCGCCTGCGCTCTCATCCGGAAGGGCTGAAAGCCTCTCTTCCAGGATCTCATCCGCCTCTTTCCGCCGGCCCTGTCGGGTCAGATTTTCCGCATAGGCAATATCTGCAATGGTGTGGAATTCAATGGCTTTTTTCGATTCCTTCCGCATCCGCTCCCGGGCTTCGAAAATGAGCTTTTCCGTCAGCCGGGCGTGGTAGACCGATTCGGGGTGCGCGTTGCCGATCCAGCCGCCGATCATGAGCCGGTCCCAGGTGTTCATGTTCCAGGATTTTGCCCATTGGAGCAGTTCGGTAGCGGTGAGACGGTTCGGGAGAGGGGCTGTGATCTCTGGGAAATCCGGGGGGAGAACCGCTCCGTCAAACGCGCCGTTGGAGCCTTTTTTTTGCTGGATGACGGCTTGGACATAGAAGCGGGCCAACTGGTGCAGGGGGTCATTTCGGCGACGGCAGAGGCGGTCCATCAGGGTCAGGGCATGCTTTCCCTGCCGGCTTTTGGGATCTCCCTCCTGCAGGACAAGACGCGCGGCTCCGGTTATCCGGCCTTCGGGGTCAAGGTCCGTTATCTCGGCAATCCTTCGGAACAGATGGTCGTTGCTCAGTTCTGTTCTGAAGGTGACAGCGTCGATGGTGGCCGTATCCCGTCCGAACGAGTTGGTGACATGCATGGGAGAGGGGGGAATCTCTTTTCCGGCTTCCAACCCTCTTGCAGAGAGGGCCGCGATATAGATCTTTTCCGAAGTCAGGGCAAATGCCCACTCCTCAGAAAGCCCCTCCTCCCGGGTCGAGGTCTTCAGCCAGGCCAGCAGGATCTCTCCCGGTTGCAGTATGCTGTCGATCCAGTTGGTCTCCATCATTGAAAGCGGCTCGATAAAGGGGGAGGGATGGTCGAGTCTGCCTTCCTTTGCCGGAAATGCTCTTTCGATATGGCGGCCGATCATTTCCAGGGCCTGAGAGAGGGTATGGTTTTCGGTCCATATATCGCCAATGCCTTCGGCCACCTCCCCGGCAACGCCGGCAGCCCGGTTCACGGCGCGGGATGCCGCGCTGAAGATCCCTTGGGAGATCTCCTTTTCCGCGGCTGTTTCAGAAGCTTCGTCCCTGTCCGGGAAAGAGACGAAGAGCGCTCCATCCTCACGGACAAGGGCGATTTTGTATCCCGAAGCCTTCCGGCGCACCAGGCGTTTGATGGCGCTTCCGGAATGCCAAGCTTCTACCTGGAAACCCCCGGGAATTTCCCGGAGACGGCTCTTTGTTCCCCCGGTTTCCTCAATCCAGGAGGAAAGATCGGCCGCGAGACGGCTGAGATCATATCCGCGGGGAATCTGAAACTTCCACACCTCCGAGTTGCCGTTCGGCAGATTCATGGCTCTTTTTCAGATCTCCTTTTCATGGGAAAGCGACTGCCACTGCAGGATGTATTTTTTGACGGTGCGGCGATCAAGCCCCGCGGCCCTTGCCGCTGCCTCATATGTCCCGTGGCGCTGATAGAGGAGCATGCAGTAGCCGGTCAGGAGATCCTGCGCCGCCATCTCTCCGGTTTCGATCCCCTTTGCAAGCTGCGCTGCAAGATCCGGGTCCGCAGATCGCAGATCCCCCTGATAATCCCGGCGCAACAGCACCCGCCGCACGCACTGCTCCAGCTCCCGGACGTTTCCTGGCCACGGATATCCTTTTCCCAGGCGTTTGTCGGTCACATTCCGAACCATCTCTGAAAGTTCGGGGGAGGTTTTTCCGATGATCCGGCAGACCGTGTGTGCGATGAGATCGTCCAGCTCCCCCTCATCTTCGCGGATTCGATGCCGAAGCGGGGGAACCGTGATGATGTCCGAGCAGAGGCGGTAGAAGAAATCATCTCGGAAGATCCCCTTTTCCCGGATATGGGCTAGGGGCCGGTTGGTCGCGCCGATGACACGGCCCTCGAACCGGCACTGTTCATGGCTGCCCACCGGCGAGAAGATCCGCTCCTGCAGCACCCGAAGCAGCTTGATCTGCACCGGAACCGAGACCTCGCCGATCTCGTCCAGAAGGATTGAGCCGCAGGGGCTGCACCGGTGAAAGATCCCTTTGTAGTCCTCGGTCGCGCCCGTGAACGCGCCTTTTTTGTGGCCGAAAAGCTCCGACTCGATCAAAGACTCCGGAAACTGGGAGAGGTTTAAGGTGATGAAGGTCTTCACAAAGCTTTCGGCAAAGCTCCCCTTTTTCCCGTCAAAGGGGATGAAGCCGGACTGGCCGATGGCCGCGGCCGCGGTTCCTTTGCCGGTTCCGGTCTCTCCGAGCAGCAGGGTGGAAAAGTCCTCCATTCGGTTCCAGAGGTACTGGTCATAGAGGCCGATGTCGTGGGTGAAGACGTTGTTCCAGAGGTTGCGCCTGAGGCGCTTCATGGAAAGGCTGCGACCGATCAGCCGGTGGTCGATGAAGTAGTAGGCCCGCCGGAGCTGGAAGCAGAGCGCGAAGTATCTGGTGGCTGAATCGGGTTGGAATCCTCTTTTCCGAAGAATATCCAGAGCATCACCGGCAAAGGGAACCGGAAGGGATTTGTCTCCGGCTCCGATCTGTGCGGGGATGAATTCATCGAACCGGTTCAGATATTGGTGGAAGAAATCAAAGAGAAAGACATTCTCCATGAGGCTTCTGTCCTCGCCCATGAAATCCCCGAGTCCGGACTTGCCCTCGTTCTCCAGCCGGGCAATTCGCGCATGAACCTCTCGCGTGATGGCCGCGACCCTGTCCGGCGTAGGCGTTCCCACGGGCAGACCGCTGATTGCAAGATCGATATCCACCCGCTCGTCGCTGAAGGGGTTGGCGAATGTGGCCCCTTGAACCAGGGAGAAGAACTCCCGATCTTCCGGGGGGAGGTGATTCAGGCCAGGCAGTTTGGGCATGGCTTAGGCTTCGACCTCCACCTCAGGGACCATCTTGTCATGCCTCAGCTCGGCGACCACTTCCAGATACTCGCTGATCCCATCCGCTATGTTCTCCAGTGCCTCCAGTTTGGTTGATCCCTGAGAATGGCAGCCCCGCAGGCCCGGCACCGAGACCGAAAATCCCTCGCCGGATTCTTCCAGAATCACCTTGTATTTGGCTGCCATTTTTCTGATACCTCCCTTCAAGAAGAAATCGATCCCTCGTTCTGTTTACTTATATCAATCACCGGGTCGATGGCAACCTCAAAAGAGTTGAAATTGTAGAAAGCCTTGACTTTTTTGGAGATCAGGATGGTCGGTCTCAGGGCGATTCGAACATTTTCAAGAAGCGGCAACGCCTGGAACCTTTAGATTTCAGGGGCGGTGCCGGCGCAAATTCGGAATTCGGCCGGCACCGGAACTGCGGGGATATCTTCGGGGGCTCGCGGGTATCGACGGGTTTCTACCGGCCGAACAATTTCTTTATCCGTTGAATGATTTCGACCTCTTTGGAATTGAGCAGACGGTCCAGCTTTTTGGCATCCGGTGTATCTGGTGCGACCTCCTGGAGAGACTTGTTGTATCTCCGGGCTATATCGATCTGGCCGGACCAAAAGAAGTATGTTCCCATAATGCTGGAGAATAAGACGAACTCCGAGATATGAAATGTGTCTCTTTCGGGACACAGCATCTTCAGGTCGAATTTGTTGTCGAAGATTTCCGGAATTTTTTCATACTCTTTTTTAAATATACAGATCTGGGCATAGTTCAATCTCGCAAACAGATAATCGGGATGTTTGGCAAAACATTCCTCGATGATGGCTTCGGCCTTCTTGTTGTCTCCGAGAATTGAATAGGCAACAGCGAGGAAGTTGTCGGTTTTCGGAACATCGGGATATTTCTTCTTCAATTCCAGCAGCTCCGGGATGGCCAGAGTCGGGTTCTTCTTTGCGATGATCATCAATTCATCGAACCGATCCCTGACCTTTTCCGGCAATCGTTTGTAGAACGGCTCCAGGATCGGCTCATCCGTAATCTTGTATTGAGAAATCCGTAATCCCCGTTTTCCTTCGGCAAGGGATGCAGCCTTTTCTTTCGATCCCCGCTTCTTTCCTGTGGTGCTTTGTTTTGTCGGTTCACTCTCGTCCGGGAGAATGCCTTGTTCTTCCAGATAATCCAGGAACAGCCCTCCTTCTCCCTGGGGATAATCTTTGTAGTAGTTGACCGACTTGAGTTTACGGGTCAGGGTTTCCCCCTCTTTCATTCCTTTGATGATTGACCGGCTCAGATGCGCCGGCTCATAATCAGGGACCAACGCCAGTGACCGATCGAGGGCTTTCATGGCCTGCTGTTTCTTCCCGAGAAACCCGTAACAGATCCCCATATTTACATAGGACTGGTGATCATTCGGATTGAGATCCAGCCCCTTTCTGAAAGATATCAGGGCATCTTCCCAGTCTCCTGATTCCATCCGATCCATTCCCAGTTCGAAATAATAGGATGTCTCCAGATAATCGTCTAGGGAAATCCCGTCATCTTTCAGGATATCCTCCAATCCGTTCAGCATTTTCTTTGCCTGATCGACTTCATCACTGCCGCGTTTTCCCCGTTTGATGACCTGGCGGAGGGCCTGTACCATCTCCGGCATCCTGTCCTGCATTTTATAGGCCAGTGCCAGGTTGATGTATGCATCCACAAAGTCGGGCCGGATTGCCACCGTTTTTTCAAAATGAGCAGCGGCTTCGGGATATCTTTCCTCTGCTATGGCCACAACGCCGAGGCTGAACTGGAGAGCGGCGCTGTCTCCATGCTTTTTTTCCAGCGTTTCGAGGGCCTTTTTCGCGGATCTGAGATCCCCGTCTTCCACCAGTTCCAGAGCCATGTCCACCCGATTGACCAGATCCGAACCGGACCTGCCTTGTTGCGGGCTCTGCTTTTTCAGTTTTTCCCGGCGCTTCTTCTGCTTCTGTGCCTTTTTGATGTTCTGCTTTGTCAGATTCTTATTTTTCTTTGCCACGTTTTTTGATCCTGTTTTCAAAGGGTTTAAGGCAAACAATTGAGGCGGGAATCGAAAGGACGGCGAGGTGGTCGATCTTACCGGATAAAATGCATCATATAGTTCACATGATGGTTTCCCCCCAGAGAGTAGCGACGGGTAAAGGGGTTGTAGTGCATTCCGGTCAGATCCCGGAAGAGCAGCCCTGAGGCCTCGGCCCACCCCTTCAGTTCAGCCGGTTTGATGAATTTGCTGTATTCGTGGGTTCCCTTCGGCACGAAGCCGAGGATCTGTTCCGCGGCCAGGATGGCAAAAAGCCAGGATTTGGGGTTGCGGTTCAAGGTGGCAAAGAAGATGTGGCCCCCGGGCGCTGCCAGCATCCGGCAGGATCGCACCACAGATGCCGGGTCCGGAACATGCTCCAGAAGTTCCATACAGGTCACCACGTCGAAACTTTCCGGATGGGACCGGGCAAAGCTCTCGGCACTCTCCTGGCGGTAGTCGATATCGAGGCCGCTCTTTTTCATGTGGGCCGCGGCCGCAACCAGCATGATCCTGCCCATGTCGATGCCGGTCACCTGCGCGCCCTTTGCAGCCATTCCTTCGGAGAGAAGCCCGCCGCCGCAACCCGCATCCACCACTCGCTTTCCGGAGAGGGGAACCCGATTGTCGATATAGCCGAGCCGCAGGGGATTGATGTCGTGGAGGGCCTTTAAGGGGCCGTTGCGGTCCCACCATTTCCGGGCCACCGCGTCGAACTTCAGCAGCTCTTCGGGGTCCACGTTCTCATGGGGCGGATTTGCCGCAATATGGTGATTTTGGTTGTCGGAAAACGGTTCTGCTGCCACA
>JAABSZ010000144.1:0-10148 GCA_011390135.1 Desulfobacteraceae bacterium
CATCTCCATCTCCCCGGACTCGGATGATTCCGCAGCAGCAGGCTCATCATCACCTAAATCCATATCCAGATCCAATTCCATATCCTCTTCCGCGGATTCGGCCGATGGCTCCTCATCAAAATCCAGATCCATCTCGATCTCCCCGGACTCGGATGATTCCGCAGCAGCAGGCTCCTCATCACCTAAATCCATATCCAGATCCAATTCCATATCCTCTTCCGCGGATTCGCCCGATGGCTCTTCATCCAGATCCAGCTCCAAATCCATCTCCTCTGACTCGGATGCTTCCAATGCAGCAGGCTCCTCCTCTTCTAAATCGAGATCCAGCTCCATCTCTTCTTCCGCGGATTCACCTGATGGCTCTTCCTCCAGATCCAGCTCCAAATCCATCTCCTCTGACTCGGATGCTTCCAATTCAGAAGGCTCCTCCTCTTCTAAATCCAGATCCATCTCATATTCTGAGGAAGCGGCTTCAACTTCATCATTATCTGTCTCAGATGCTTTTTCCTTTTTGGAACCCGCTTTGCTTTCAAACATATCATCTAGATCGGATAGATCGAATTCTTCGGAATCATCATTGATAAAACTGTCCCCATCCTCTTCATGGTACTTGTCTTCAGCAAGGGCTTTATACATATTCGGAGCGTTGAATTCAACTGTGACATATTCTTCAGGATCATCATCATCTTCTTCGAGATCCATATCCGTCTCCCCGGCGCCTTCGTCAGACTGATCGAGCATATTGTCCAGATCCGATAAATCAAGATCCCCTGCGTCTTCCTCAGCATCGAACTCCTTATCTTCTTTCAATAAAGAAGCATCATCCATATCCATATCCAGCTCGATATCGAGGTCTTCATACTCCTCTCCGACATCCGCGTTTTCATCGGAGAGATCGAGTTCCTCCTCGCCGGCCTGGGCAGCCTCCTTGCCGAGATTCTCCTCAACCATGGTTGCGCCGCCAATATCCAGATCATCATCTTCAAGATCAGCGACAGATGGCTCCTCCTCTCCGACATCTGCGACAGAGGGTTCCATCTCCTCATCAAAATCATCGAAGTCCATGTTGACGACCGAAGGCTCCTGTTCACGCTCTTCTTCTCGCTTCAGCTTTGGCGGATGGGCTTTTGACGGCGGCTCTGCAGGTTGTGCCGGTTTCTGATCCAGATCAAAGAGGTCGTCGATATCCGACAGATCGAAATCGACAAGCTCCTGTCGATCCTTTCTCTGCTGGGCCTCTACAACCGCCTGGATCTCATCGGCTTTACTGACTCGAAGAGCTTGAACTCTGGCAGGCTTGTCAGAAGTTGTTGCGGATGGGGAGTGCGCCTCGGATTCTGCAGCAGGTTTCTCTTTGATCGATGGTCTATTTTCTGCGGGAGGATGGACAGTAAATACATTGCTGCATTTCGCGCACCGTACCTTTGAACCTTTTGGCTTTAATTTTTTTTCATCAACTTTAAAACTGGAACTGCATTCCTTACAGGTGATAATCATGACATTAACCCCATCGGTTATAATTTGAGATGGTAAATCTCTGGCAGGTGCCGGTAATCCTCCGCATGATCGAGTCCATACCCCACAAGGAATCCCTCCTCAACAACATGACACGCATAATCGATGGGAACTGACGTCTGGCGCCGCTCCCGCTTATCGATGAATGAACATATTTTAACAGTCGCAGGCCCTGATTTGCGAAGATATTCGATGATATAATCAAGGGTCAGCCCTGTATCGACGATATCCTCCACTAACAGGACATCTTTACCAAAAAGATCGAGTTCCACCTCTTTGGTCAGACGGACGCTGCCGGAGGAGGAGGTTCCCGAGCCGTAGCTCTCTGCACGGATAAAATCGACTTCCAGCGGAATGGTGATCTGCCGGACCAGATCCGCCAGAAAGATAAAAGCGCCTTTGAGGATGCCGATCAGAACGAGCCGGCGGCCTTTATAGTCGGAAGAGATCTGTCGGCCCATCGCCTTTACCATTTCAGAAATCTCTTCTTGTCTTAAAACAGTAATGAATTCAGGCATGATTGTATATTTTTAAAGTATTGTCACATCCGGTATACCCCGGTATTTATCCCATCTATGTGAATACATTCTATTGGAAATTTTGTCAAATAGATATGACTTTTTGGAGCGGAGACCTAAAGCCCTGCACCCGCCAGTTCCCGAACCAGCTTCTCCTGTTTTTCGGTGAGATGAACCGGCATGTCAACCAGTATGGTGACGTATAGATCTCCCCTGGTATCGCCCTGCATGTGCGGCAGTCCGTGCCCCGAAAGGCGCATTTTGGTCTTGTGGCGGGTCCCGGGCGGGATCTTGAGGTTCAATTCTCTGCCGTCAAGGGTGGGAACGGAGATGCTCGTACCGAGGAGGGCATCGGTCATTTTCACCTCACGATTTATAAAAAGATCGAATCCGTCCGTATCATATAGCGGATCTTTTTTCACGCTCGACTGGATGAAAAGATCCCCGGAGGGGCCGCCGTATGCACTCTCCTCCCCTTTTCCGGCAATCCGCAGCTTCTTTCCGGAGATCATCCCCCTGGGGATACGGACGGTGAGATTCTCCACCCGGCCCTTGTGCTGGAAAGAGATGGTCTTGCTGGTTCCGGTGGCCACCTCCTGCAGGGTCAGGGGCAGCTCGTACATCAGGTCAGAGCCCTTCATCTGGCCCGTGTGTCTGGCGCCGAAGGGCGATCCCCCAAAGGAAAAGCGAGATCCTGCGCCCTTTCCGCCAAAGAAATTGGCGCCGCCGAACCCGAACTCCTTGAAGACTTCGGAAAAATCGAACCCCCGGAAGATGTCCTCCTGAGAGTACCGCTGCTGGAAGCCGGCAGAGCCATAGGTATCGTACTGCTGCCGCTTCTCCTTGTCGCTCAGGACAGCATAGGCCTCGCTGATCTTTTTGAAGCGGTCCTCCGCGCTCTTGTCACCTTTGGCATGATCCGGGTGGTATTTCATGGCAAGCTTCCGATAGGCCTTCTTGATTTCGGTATCGGTAGCCTCCCTGTTCACTCCGAGTATGGCATAATAATCGGTCTCTGGCATATTATAAATCCACTCTGCTCCTTAAACGAATTTCTATTTCAAATCTGTTTCATATTGTAGGTCATATACCGGACAAAAATAAGATCAAAGAGATAACCTGTCAAGAATATTATATGTTTTTCCATATTGTATTTTTCGTTCAATTCCACTATACTGTTTTTGGGGCGTTTGTAAAAGGGGAAATGCAACCTGTTTTCAAATCGATAAAGAACGGTCGAGAGGAGTCCCATGAGCGAGATCGGAATGACAACGGAGATGAGAACCGACTACGACTGCGAGGCCACGGGTCTTCCGGCCCAGCGCTGGGCCGAGGCCGTCTTTAAGATCGGAGATACGGAGCTGGTGCTGGAGGTGAGCGTTGAAAAGGATGTGATCGTTGCCATCATGGCCGATGAAAAGACGGCCTGGAAGGGGACACTGGAAGGATTGAAGCAGATGCTGAGGGACGCGATCGCGCCGAAATAGAGCCATCAATATTATAGTCATCAGCCTATAGTCATAAGATTATAGTCATAAGGTTATAGTCATTAGAGGAGCCGCAATGGAGATCACCGATACCGACAGAGAGGATCTCAAATATGCCAAAATGTTGCTGACGGAGCCGGGGCTGGCCACCAAGATGATGAATTTTATCGGGGTTCCTTTCGAGCGCGGGATGAAATATCTGCCCGAAAAATGGAACAGCCAGATCCAGAAGGTGAGCCGGAAAGCCCTGCAAAGCGCGCTCAAATTCTCGGTCGGCACCATCGGAAAGGGGGAAAAGAGGCCATCTGCCGATACCTTCCACAAGTTCGCGGCCGCTGCCTCGGGCGGTGTCGGCGGGATCTTCGGCCTCCCCGCGCTCGGGGTGGATCTGACGGTCTCCACGATCCTGATGCTTCGTTCCATAGCCGACATCGCCCGGAGCGAGGGGGAGGATCTGGCAGATCTCCAGACCCGGCTCGCCTGCCTGGAGGTCTTTGCCCTGGGCGGACGCTCCGAGGCGGACGACAGTGCAGAGACCAGCTATTACGCCATCCGGACCGCGCTCTCCAAGTCGGTTTCCGATGCAGCATCCTTTATCGCGGAAAGAGGGCTGGCAGAGGGTAGTGCCCCCATTCTGGTGCGGCTGATAAACCAGATCGCATCCCGGTTCGGGGTCGCGGTCTCGGAAAAGGCGGCCGCATCGGCCATTCCTGTGGTCGGGGCCGCTGGCGGATCGATCATCAATACCCTCTTCATGGATCATTTTCAGGACATGGCCCGGGGACACTTCATTGTCCGGCGGCTGGAGCGAATCTACGGAAAGGAGCAGGTAAAAGCCGAATACGATGCCATCTGATCCTATCTCACCGGCACAGCTTCCGGCAGAGAGTGCTGAAGAGCGACTTCTCCGGAAGGAACTGACCGATGCCCTGAAATCCCTGAAAGCCGATATTCCCAAAGTGATCGAGGAGCTGGGTCTCGAGGAGACGGTCGATATCCGCTCCTGGATGAATGTGGTCAACGGAAAGCTCCTCCCCCGCCTCTCGCCCGACTTCCCCCTGATGGGGGCCATCTGCGGCGGCGGCTCTTCGGGAAAATCGACCCTCTTCAACTCCCTTGTAGGGGACCGCCTCTCCCCATCGGGCGGCAAGGCCGGCATCAACCGGCGCATCCTCGTCTCCGCGCCCGGGGAACTCTTTCGAAGCAAGGAGTTCGTCTCCACCCTTTTCGAGCCCTTCGGCGGTGGATCCAAACCCCTGGAGGACAAGACAGAGCTGACGGTTCCGGGCCCTCCGCTCTATATCCTCAACGCGAAGGTTCCCCGAAACATGGTACTCATGGACACCCCGGATTTCGATACCGGCGCGAAAGGAACCTATACCAACCGGGAGGTGGTGCGCCAGGCCCTTGAGACCGCAGACATCCTGATCTATATCTTCACCAACTCCAACTACAACAACCAGGACAATACCGATTTCATCTCAAACGTCATCACCGGCATCGGCATGCGCCGCTCTTTTCTCGTCTATCGGGTCTTTTCAGGGCTGCCGGACGAGGAGGCCATAGAACATGCCATGACCGTGGCGCACAACCTCTACGGAGAGGATGCAGAGCGGTATATCCTCGGCATCTACAGGACCGACGAGGACAATGCAGTGGCCTCAGGAGCGGCCTTTATGGAGCTGCGGCCGGTCCGGCCTCAGGACCCGCCCTTTTCAGAGGCCCTTCGCTCCCTGGACCCGCGGACCCTCCGCCCCGAGCTGATCGCCTCCATATTAAAGGGTGCGCTGGAGAAGGCCGAAGAGGTTCTCTCCCAAACCCGCCGCTCCAGAGATGAACTATCCCTCTATCTCGACGGGCTGCTGGCCTCCCAGAGCCGGTCCGTGCAGGAGGCTCTGCGCCACTTTCCCATGGACTTGATCCTGGGGCGGTTTGCAAAGATCTGGGTGGAGCATGATCCGGGCTATATAAAGGCCATGCGGAAGACCGGAGACTACATCAGCGCGCCATTTAGGATGATCACCGGCGCGGCCCGATGGATCGGGGGCCGGGTCTATGGAACCTCGCCGGACAAAGCCTCCAAGGATTTCCGGGACAAGATCGAGGAGGATCTGCTTAGCGCGGCCAACAACCTTCACACCAAGACCCTCAACCCGGAGATATTTGTCACGGTCTCCGAATCTGATCCGGTCGCGCTTCGGATGCTGCGGATAACGGCCCGCACCGATGCGGGCCATCTGGAGCCGGCCGAAGAGGCCGGGGCACTCGCGTTCCGGGTGCAGGCCCATCCTGCGGTGCAAAATGCCCAGAAGAATCTGCAGGAGCAGGAATGGAAGGAATCTCTGGAGAAGATCCTGGCCGGGAAAGAGGCGGTCATCCGGCTGTCAGAGGAGATCCAGAACGATTTGAACGAGATCGCGGCCCGGTTCCGGGAGGAGATGGGGCTCACCGCGAAGGTTCGCCAGACCCTCTCTGCTGTCCTGAACGTGCTGCCGGCCACGGTGGCCGTCACCTACATCCTCTCCACCGGAGATCCGGTCGGCGCGGCCGGCATCAAGGTGAAGCTGACCGGCCTCTTCGGGCTTCAGGATCTATACGCTCTCGTGGCCATTCCCGCGACCAGCGGCCTATCCAAGGCGGACCGGCGACAGCTCGAAACCCTGCTCGCGCCCAGCGCCCGGGCATGGCTCGACAACAACCTCCACACGGTTCAGGCCATCTTCGAAGAGCATATCACCGGCCGGATCATCCAAACCGCCCAAGAGGCCATCGAAAGGGCCGACGAACGGATCGAGGGCATCGAGGCCGCGATCGAAGAGTGCAGAAAGGCGATTCACCAGACATGACATTCAACGCCCACGCCGGGGCCCTCCAGGCCCTGGGCGAGATCGAGGCCGCAAAAAGCGATATCGAATGGATATCTGATACACTGGAGAGAGCCCCGGCCTGGCGCCCTTCGGTCCACCTGAAAAAGCAGACCCAAGAGGCCCTGCGGATCATCGGGGACTTGGAAAAGCGGTTCGAGCGGAAACTGGTGGTGACGCTGGTGGGGCCAACCGGCTCCGGGAAATCGACCCTGCTCAATGCACTGGCCCGGATCGACGACCTCTCCCCGGCCGGAAACCGCAGGCCAACCACCCGGGGGCTGGTGATCCTGGCACAGAAGGAGGGCGATGCCCAGGGGATCGCGGCGGAGATCGGGGAGGCTCATGTGCGGATCGAAACGAGCCCCGCGGCATCCGCGCTGGACCATGTGCTGCTCATCGACACCCCGGACACCGACAGCACCGAACAGGAGAACCACATCCCCCTGGTCAAAAAGGCGATCTCCCTTTCGGACGTGCTCATCTGCGTCTTTGATTCGGAGAACCCTAAGCGGAAAGACCATATCGACTTTCTGGAACCCTTTGTCCGGGTCTTTGACGGGGAATCCCTGATCTGTGCATTGAACAAATGTGACCGCCAGGACGAGACAGAGCTGAAAGAGGAGATCCTTCCCGAGATTAAATCCCATGTGAGTTCGGCCTGGAACAGGCCCGTGCAGCGGATGTTCTGCCTTTCGGGAAGACGCCACCTCCGCGATCCGGACTGGGACCCCAAGGCAACGCCCAAACACGATTTCGACCAGTTCGGAGAGCTTAGGGAGCTGATCTTCGGCACCTTCAACCGCGCGGCCTATGTGATCGACCGGCGGGTGGAGAACGCAAAGCAGATCCGGAACCATATCCATGAAGCGGCCCGTCGGTTTGCCGGGGAGGATCGAAATCGGCTGCTGTCGGTGAAGGAGAGGATGGCGGCAGCAGAGAACGCTGCGGTAAAAAACTCTCTCGAGGGGCTGCAGGGGAAAGATCCCCGAAACCTGACAGGCGTCAACGTCCTTTTATATCAGCGCCTCTCCCAGCGGTGGCTGGGGCCTGTGGGCTGGGTTATCGCGATCTGGGCGAGGCTTCTGATCTTCGGCACGGGGATCGCGGCCATGATGCGCTTCGGCAGCCCTGTGAGCCAGGTCGCGGGGATGGTCTCCTCCTTCCGCCATTTCAAGGAGTCGAGGGCCGCGATCGCGGAGGCCGGCAAAGGAGAGCGGGTTGATGCAGCTCTGCGGGACTACCGATTCACCCTGATGCGGGACTGGCCCGACATCGCGGAGAAGCTCATCCGGAGCCGGTTCGACAAATCGGTGCGGGATATGAAGGAGGCGATGCCGAACCAGGAGGGGCTGGGGGATGAGATATCTACAATCTGGAACGATGCCCTGGATGCGGAGATCGACCGGGCATCCAAGGCCCTGAGCGGCTTCGCCCTCCAGATGCTCTTCAACCTGCCGGTGCTGGCTCTGCTGAGCTATGTGGGATGGATCACCGCGATCTCCTTTCTGGAGGAGCGCTACTTCAGCGGAAATTTCTTTCTCCACGCCTTTCTGACGCTTCTGATCATCCTCTTTTTATGCTTTTTCATCTTCCAGATAATCGTCCGCCTCGGGGCCGGCGCGGAGCGGATCGCGCACCGGGCTTTTCAGATCGTCAAGCACCGGACCGAAGAGATCCGGACAGTAGCGGCAAACCCCATTTCAGAGCAGATCGAGGCGGTGTTGGATCTGTCCGGCTCCGGCGCGCTTGCCGAAACGCCCCAGGCCGATAACGGCTCTGCACCTCCCGCGATTCCCTTTTAGTCTGCCCTTTGGGGGTAAAAGAGAACCCTTTTGGATTCTTCGTCTTCCATTTTCGACTTGCTATCCTGAGCCGGGATCAGTATATTGCCCGAATCCCTTTTGCAGGGAAAGGGCAATTTTTAAAGATTCCGGAAAGGAGAAATTGAATGAGGAAATGGACAGGTCTGACGGGAATTCTGCTGAGCATACTGCTCCTGACGGGGCTCTGCGCTGCAGAGACAGGGCATTACGTCAACGGCGTCGAGGGGATCAAGGCCGCAACCCTGCCGCCGCCGGGGAACTATTATCGGATGTACAATACCTTCTACAATGCCGATACCCTGACGGATGGGGACGGCAATGAGATCGACATCGGCTTTGACGCGTTCGTCTTCGCCAATGTCCACCGGTTTATCTGGATTTCGGATATCGAGCTTCTCGGCGGCAATTACGGCGCCGACTTCTTCATTCCGCTGCTCTACTCCGAGGTGGAGATCGGCGCATTCGGGATCGAAGAGGACCAGTTCGGGCTGGGGGATCTTATCATAGAGCCCCTCATCATCAGTTGGCACGGCCGGCGGTACGACGCGGCCACAGCCCTGGCCTTCTTTCTTCCCACAGGAGATTACAACGACACCAACCCCGCCTCTCCCGGCAAGGGCTTCTGGACGGTGATGGGGACATTGGGCGGAACCTATTATCTCGACCCTGCAAAGAAATGGTCCGCTTCGATCCTTGCCCGGTATGAGACCCATTTCGAAGAGGATACCGATATGACCCCCGGAGACGACTTCCACTTCGAATGGGGCCTGGGCCGCACCATCGCGTCGGACTGGATCTGGGATGTAGGGGTCGCGGGATACTGCCAGTGGCAGGTGACCGATGACGACGGCCCCGGAACATCAAAGGACAATGATCAGGTCTATGCCGCAGGGCCCCATATCAGCGCGATGATCCCTAAGCTCAAGATGGGGATATCCCTGATGAACCAATGGGAGTTCGAAGCTCAGGATCGGACCGAAGGCAGCGTCACCACCCTCACCTTGACCAGGATGTTTTAGAAAAATCCGCAGAGCGCCGGCCGGACTTTTTTCTCCTGTGATCTTTTGCACCGGTATTTTGATCGGTATTTTGATCAGTTTTTTGCACCGGTATTTTGGATGGGGAGAAAAAGTCCGGCCAATCCGCGGCCCATTCCATTGTATCTCTTGACACACCCCTTTTCATTGTTTAAAAATAGATACTCTAGTCCATCCGTCCGGGACGGTTTAACATTGTTTGCGCCCGCTTCTCTCCATATGTTGTATGTGGACGATCCGTTGAGCAGTATATTTTGGCGTCATAACAAAACCGGCAGTGGCGGACCGAACCGGCGCGGAGGGCGGATCTCAGTTGAATGAAAATAAAAAGAACCTGTGGAAATGGAAGAAACGATATCAAAAGCATGACACCCGAAATTGCACGCGGCTGGTGGCGCGCAGACCGCATTGAACCGGATACGGGCGACGGGGCATTGGCCTCTGCCCTGCGCGGGATTCAAAGCCCCATCTATCTGACGGACATCGACGGCCGCCTCGGCGTGAGCTGTCGCGGAAGCGTCTGCATCGGCGAATCCAAACCGGATGAAAACAGTGGCTATCCGCTGCTGGCCTATGCCCCCCCGCTTCGGCCCGAGGATCTGGGGGACCCGGTCTTCAAAGAGACCTACGGCCTCAGATACGCATATGTGGCCGGCGCGATGGCCAACGGCATCACATCGGTCGAGATGGTATCTGCCATGGGAAAGGCCGGGATGATCGGCTTTTTCGGCGCGGCCGGGCTCCATCCGGACGAAGTGGAGGATGCCATGGACCGGCTGCAGCGATCCCTGGGAGATATCCCCTTCGGCTCCAACCTCATCTACAGCCCCAATGATCCCGAACTGGAGGCCGAGACTGTCCGCCGATACCTGAACCGGAAGGTGCGAAACATCAGCGCTTC
>JAABSZ010000145.1:0-10066 GCA_011390135.1 Desulfobacteraceae bacterium
ACCTGCCCCAGCTTGATGAAGGCCGGCCCCAGCTCCTCCAGAGCGTGGCGGAAGCGCTCGAATTTTCCGTACTGGTGTTGGGGGGTCATCGCTCTGACCAGCAGCTTTCCCGGAACGTTCAGCTCCTCCACCAGATCCTCGAACCCGTATTTCCAGAGGACCATGATGATGTCCTTGAACCGGCCGATGTTCGAAAGGGTTTTCCAGTCCACAGGATTACCGCTCCTTTTCGGCTTCGCGGGCCCTTTCAAGAATGGAGACCCGGATCTCCATAGCATCCACCTTATCCTTGAGGTTCTCGAATGCCTCCTGACGGCTCACCCCGATCGAATCCATCCCCTTGCGCATGGCCTCTGAAATCGACTTTTCGATTTTTGCAAACTGCTCCTCGCCGCTATCGGACAATTCATCCACAAGCCGCCGAGCATCCTCTTCGCTCAGTTTGGCCTCCTTGACCAGCCGCTGCGTCACCTCCTCGATCCGCTCCCGGGTCATGAAGATCGCGCCCAGTCCGGTCATCAGTCCTTTTCGAATATCTTTGAGCATCTTTTTTCCTCCTGTTGCGGGGTCTTATAAGCTCCTTCGGCATAATGAAAAATCCTACCATAACGGAGGGGGAAAGGATATAGGCAAAATACAGTATTTCAAATATCGTGAATAGTTCTTGACAAAAACCCATTTCCTTTATAAAAGGTTATCCTTTGTTAAAAGAGATTGTATGCAACCGTATTTGGATACGGAATTTGGATACGGACATGTCAACGTAAACGATTAGAAAAAAAAGGAGAGGCAATCACATGTCGAACTTGATTCCCCCGCATGGCGGAAAAGGCCTGACCTGTTGTCTTCTGGAAGGCGCCGAGCTTGAAGCCGAGAAGAAAAAGGCCGCCGGCCTGAAGCAGATCCCCATCACCCCCCGCGTCAAAGGTGACCTGATCATGATGGGCATCGGCGGATTCAGCCCCCTCACCGGCTTCATGACCAAGGCCGACTGGAAGGGCGTCTGCGACAACTTCCTGCTGGCCGACGGCACCTTCTGGCCCATCCCCGTGACATTTGACGTCTCCCGCGCGGATGCGGACGCGCTCAAAGTGGGCGATGAGATCGCGATGGTGGACACCCAGACCAATGTCGTCATGGCCACCATGAAGATCACCGAGAAGTATGAGATGTCCGAGGACGAGAAGAAGTACGAGTGCGAGAAGGTCTTCATGGGCGAAGGCACCCCGACTGCGGACGAGTTCTGGAAGATCGCGAAAGACGATCATCCGGGTGTCCAGATGGTCATGGACCAGAAGGAGTTCAACCTGGCCGGCCCTGTCAAGGTGCTGAGCGAGGCCGAATATCCGGAAAAGTACAAGGGGATCTATCAGCGCCCCGAAGAGTCCCGGAAGATCTTCGATGACCGCGGCTGGAAAGAGGTTGCGGCCCTGCAGCTCCGGAACCCGATGCACCGCTCCCATGAGTATCTGGCAAAGATCGCGGTGGAAGTCTGCGACGGCGTCTTCATCCACAGCCTTGTCGGCAACCTGAAGCCCGGCGACATCCCGGCCGACGTGCGCGTCAAGTGCATCGACGTGCTGGTGAAGAACTATTTCGTCGAGGACAAAGTGGTTCAGGGCGGATATCCCCTGGATATGCGCTATGCCGGCCCCCGCGAGGGTCTGCTGCACGCCACCTTCCGCCAGAACTACGGATGCTCCCGGATGATCATCGGCCGCGACCACGCGGGCGTGGGCGACTTCTACGGGATGTTCGAGGCCCAGACCATCTTCGACAAGATTCCGGCCCCTGAAGAGCCTGGAAAGGCGCTGCTCTGCACCCCGCTGAAGATCGACTGGACATTCTACTGCCACAAGTGCGACGGCATGGCCTCCCTGCGGACCTGCCCCCACGGCAAAGAGGATCGGGTTCTTCTCTCCGGCACCATGCTCCGGAAGCTCCTCTCCGAGGGCGGCAATCTTCCCGATCACTTTGGCCGGGACGAGGTTGTGGTGGTCCTGCGGGATTACTACCAGAACCTGACCGACAAGGTGGAGATCAAGACCCACAAGGCCGCAACCGGCTCATAGGTCTTTGGTCCGGATACTTCTTTAGAGAGGTTTCCCCCTGAGAACAGAAAAGGAGGTGCATCTGCACCTCCTTTTTTATATGCGGCTTTTTTATGTGCGGCTTTTGTCCGGTCTTCTTTATGCCGGGGCTTTATGCCGGGGGCCGATCGAACCTCGGAAAAGAGCGAGGCGGATCAGGTCGCGTCAAAGGGCGGGACGCTCACCGGAACCCCCTCATAGGGCGTCCACTTCCGGGATTTGATCAGATTCGGGTCCCTCAGGCTCTTGAGCACCTCGATGCTCTCTTTGAGCCCCTTGTAGTGGCGGGCCATGTCGATGGCCATCCCGACCATATAGGCCATGGCCTGGACAAAGTTGACATCTTCGAGGGTGAAGTCCCAGGCCTCGGTCGTATAGACCCGGAGTGCGCCGATGACGCGGCCGGCCGCCACAATGGGAACCGAAAGAATGGAGACGATCCCCTCCTTTTGAGCCTGTTCCGGATACTGGAGTCTCGGGTCGTCCGATACATCGGTGATGGCGACAGGTCCATCCTGCAATGAGCGGGCGATCGACTTCAGCGCGCTGACGGGCCCCTTGTTGATGTACTCGTCGCTCAGCCCGTAGGAGGCGGCCACCTCAAGCTCGTTGGTGGCGCGGTTGATGAGAAAGACCGTACACCCCTTCACGTCCAGCGCGGTCTTGATGCTCTCGACAGTCATCAATACCACCTCTTCGGGGTCTTTGGAGTGGGAGATGGCGCGGGTCACCTTCAACAGGGTCTCGTAGTTCAAAAGCTGTCTTTTCATTCCTTCTCCTCCTTTCTTTTGGCTTTCTTTTGGCTTTCTTTTCTTTTGGCTTTCTTATTCTGGTGCCGGCGTTGAGATGTTTATATGCAGACCCGGTTCGATAACAACCGGAGGAAGACTACCCGATGAAAGAAGAGGGGGAGCGCTGAACGCGGCCGGAATAAGAGGAGGCTCCGGTTGAAAAAGAGTGGACGCGGAACGGGCCGCTGTGCCGATCAAGATATTCGGTAGAGAAAATAGAATTCGTTCCATTTAATTTTTAGTATATCTTCGATCAAAAATCAAGAATTATTATTGCTTACTTAGAAATTCGGTGACAAAACCGGCCAAAGATCCGCGAAGATTTTTTCCCGCTGCTCTCTTGAATCGGAGACAAAAAAGATTATCTTAATGAATTTAAGAGATTATTTTACATTCTTCCTTTCGGGAGATGGGAACATACAGGAGCCAAATCAGGAGCCGAGGCAGAATGGCGGAAACACAGACCGATATATTTGAAAAACTGAAAAGAACCCGAAGTATGATCCGGCCCGAAAAGGGGCCCGACAATATCTTCTTCCAACTCCGGTTCGACGAAAAGGGCGGATATGTCGTTGTGGTGGACAAAAAAGG
Organism: Desulfobacteraceae bacterium; assembly: GCA_011390135.1. GTDB lineage: Bacteria > Desulfobacterota > Desulfobacteria > Desulfobacterales > JAABSP01 > JAABSP01. Next base: position 3,473 of record JAABSZ010000145.1, read on the forward strand.
GGAAGAGGTTCAGACCACCCATGAATACTACAGCGGCCCCACCCGGGATCTGCTGCGCACCATCGAATCGATCCGGGAGCGGAACAGCTTCCGCATCGACTGGGAACGGCCCGGGGATCATCTCTATATCGGAGAGAACGACTACCTGCTCTGGCAGTTGCGGCAGGCGGAAAACTTCGTGGACAAAAATATGAATCCGGTCTCCTTTGCCGATGAACCCGGAGAGCTGCGCCTTGCGGTGGGGGAAGAGGGGAAAAAGCTCAAGAGCCACTTATCCCTGCACCATGACGGGGAGCGGCTGACACAGCCTGTCCCCCTGAACGAGGATCATCTATTCTGCAACGATCGGATCTACCGGATTCCGCCGCTGGGGGAGAACTTCGATCTGCTCAACCATTTCGAAACGACCCTGCTGCCCCAGAATCTGGAGAAATTCCTCTCCCTCTTCTTCTCCAGCTTCGGAGAGGTGCCGGTCCGGTACAACGGCTATTCGGTCCAGGGGGGAGAGCCGAAAAAGACCCGGCCCACCCTGATCTTCGAGAAGGTGGGACCCGACAACTCCCTCCATCTGCGCCTTTCAGTATCCCTTCCCGGCTTTGATCCCGATTTTTTCGACACCTACGAGGTGACGCGGATCGCGACTTTAAACGATATGGAGAAGAAGATCACCGTGAGTGATGTGCGCCGGGAGGACATCTACGATGCCTTTTTCGAGATCGACAAGCTGCTCAAGAAGCACCGGCGGGCACTGAAGAACGGAGCCTCAGGCTATTTTGCAGATGATAACCTCTTCATCATGGAAGAGGAGCTGGCCAAGGCCTTCATCCATTCGGAACTGCCGGGGCTCATCCCCCAGTTCGAGATCCTGGGCGCGGAGAAGCTGAAGCAGTATAAGGTCAAGGCGGTCAACCCCCGGCTCGATCTCTCCCTCACCCACGGCATCGACTTTCTGGAAGGGGATGCAAATCTGGAGATCGAAGGGGAGAAGATCCCGCTCTTCGACGCGTTGAACCAGTACCGGAAGAATTCCTACATCCCCTTGAGCGATGGAACCCATGCCATCATCAACCGGAGCTACATCGACAAGCTCAACCGGATCTTCAAGAAACAGAAGGACAAGGTCAAGGTCAGCTTCTTTGATCTGCCGCTGGTCGAGGAGATGATCGACGAACGGATCGCAGAGAAGAACTTCAAGGCTTCCAAAGAGATCTTCATGGGCTTCAACAAGCTGGCCCGGGCAAAGACCAAGCTGCCGGCGCTGAACGCGGAGCTGCGCCGGTATCAGAAGCAGGGGTTCAAGTGGGCCCAATATCTGCACAAGCACCGCCTCGGCGGATGTCTGGCCGACGATATGGGGCTGGGCAAGACCCTGCAGGCCATCGCTCTGCTCGGGACCATCTACCCCGGCGAGAAGAAGCCATCCCTGGTAGTGATGCCCAAGAGCCTTCTCTTCAACTGGGAGAACGAGCTGGCCAAATTCAAGCCGGATCTCACCCATTACACCTATCACGGCCTCAACCGGGATATGGAAGAAGCAAAGGGCAAAAACCTGATTCTGACCACCTACGCGATGGTGCGAAACGATATCGAAATCTTCAAGGATATGGAATTCCATTCCATTATCTTAGACGAGTCCCAGAACATCAAGAACCTCAACTCCCAGATATCCAGGGCCGTGATGCTGCTGCAGGCCGAGCACAGGCTGGCACTCAGCGGAACCCCGATCGAGAACAACCTGGGAGAACTTTATTCCCTGTTCCGGTTTCTCAACCCCTCGATGTTCGGATCATTGGAAGAGTTCACCCGGAACTATGCGATTCCCATCCAGAAGAACGACGACAAGGATGCCCTCGGGGAGCTGAAGAAGAAGATATACCCCTTTGTGCTGCGACGATTGAAAGGGGATGTGCTCAAAGACCTTCCCGAAAAGGTGGAGCAGACCCTGTTCGTTGACATGAGCGAGGAGCAGCGCATCTTCTACGAGCAGCGCCGGCGCTTCTACTACGAGACCGTGCAGGCCCAGATCGGCCGGAACGGGATCGAGAAATCCCAGTTCTTCATCCTCCAGGCATTGAGCGAGCTGCGCCAGATCGCGGCCATTCCCGAGGCCAAGAGCGAAAACGGGATCATCTCTCCCAAGCGGGAGGTGCTGATGGAGCATATCAACGATATCGTCTCCAGCAACCATAAGGTGCTGGTATTTGCCAACTTCCTCCACGCACTCGACTGCATCGGCGAGGATCTGGAGCGGGCCGGGATCGAATACCTCCACATGACGGGCGCGACCCGGGACCGGAAAAAACTGGTGGAGACCTTCCAGGAGGAGGAGAGCCACAAGGTCTTTCTGATGACCTTGAAGACCGGCGGCATCGGCCTCAATCTGACGGCTGCCGACTACATCTTCATCTTCGACCCCTGGTGGAATCTGGCGGCAGAAAGCCAGGCCGTGGACCGGACCCACCGGATCGGACAGGAGAAGACTGTCTTCAGCTATAAACTGATCACCAAGGGGACCATAGAGGAGAAGATTCTGGCCCTGCAGGAGCGGAAACGCGCGCTCTTCGACAGCCTCATCTCCGCAGACGGGGCATCCCTGAAATCTCTGGATGAAAAGGATGTGGAGTTCGTACTGGGAGGATGATGCAGATGCCGCTGAAATTCACGGGCCGGGGAACCATCATGGAGGATGTTCTGGAGAAGATGGTATCCGCGGACTCGTGGATCGAGGGAGAACACTCCTGCGATGCCTGTTACCGCTTCGGCGAAGATTCCTTTATCCATACGAACATCGGATACATCTGCCTTGAATGCATCGAATCCTTCATAAAAAAGGCCGCGGCCCAAGAGGAGATCGCGGCCTGGCACTATTCCCGGTATCTCAAGGCCCTCTCTCCCCGGGGGCAGCTTTTCCAACGGCTTGTGGTGCTTCTCCGGTACGAGGAAGTGGAATACTTCACCGGGAAACAGCGGCCTTCGGATATGGAACAGCTCCGGACCCTTCTGGTGGAAAACCTCGGCTTCAGGACCGGCAACCGTCTGGATCATATGGTCCGGCAGGCCGCGGTCGATGCCTGCCTGAATACAGGCATCCCCATGATACCCTACCTCATCGGCCGGCGGAAGGAGACCGAGCCGTGGCAGTTCTACGCCAATCTCGTCCTCTGTGCCGGCAGCATCGAACATGAGTTTCCCGAGGTGCAGGATCTGCTGAACCAGGCCATGGAAAGTCCGAAACCGGAAGTCCGGCTGCGGGCTCTCTATGGGGCTTCCCATCAGCGGACCGATTTTGCCGAAGAGATCATATACCGCTGCCTGAATGATCCTGATCCGGATGTTCAAAACATGGCTCAAAAAATCCTCTCGAAATGGGAACAGGGAAAGCCCCCGTTAGCAAATCCTTTTCAAAACGAGAAAAAAGAAGAAAAAATCCCTATGAACGCTATTGAACTCGCGATTGACGAAGCATTTACCGTCGATATCCTCAAGTCGATCTACAGCCAGTATCTCTACCAGGTCTATGACGCCAGGGACTTCAAGGTCAAAGGCAAGTTTTCAGTCAACAAGCTGAAAAAGACCCAACTGGTGCGGGCTCTGGCCGAGGTCTGCTCCGAGAAGAAGCGGTTTATGAAATTATTCTCGCTGCTGCCGCCGGGGGTGCAGACCGTCTTCTCCTCTCTGGTATGGGAGGGGGGAGAGCAGAATATCCGGCAGTTCAAGGGAAAGGTGGACCCGCCGATTATGGTGCCCCAGCGCCGTCAGCGCTTCGGTACCCGGATCGATTCCGAGGAATTCAACAAGGTCTATCACATCTTTCCGGCCCGAAAGTCCTATTCCTGGGCCGGTGTCTTCGGCAGCTCGTATGAATATTCCCTCTATCTGCCAAACGGACTGCGAAGCCTCTTCAAGGAGTACCTCCCCCTGCCCCAAGAGTACCATCTTCAGCCCCTCAAAACCCCCGAGGATACCGATTTCCAGTATGAGGACCAGGACCGGATCGTGGAGGGAATCGATCTCTTCTGCGCCTATATCGCACAGGGAAACATCCGGTACACCAAGGCCGGAGACCGGCCATTGAAGACATCTGTCCGGAATATGGCCAATACCTGCAATATCGAGGAGTTCTATCCGGATGAGAAGAAGGGCTCTCTGGAGCTGCTGAAGACGAATCTCATCATCGACTTTATCGCGGCAGGAAATCAGAAGGGCTGGGGCAAAGGTCTCAAGACCCTCAAAAAGATCTTCGACGATTTCTTCAGCCCCAAGGCGAAAAAGATATTCCCCCTTCGCAGCCTGCTGACCCATCTGCGGGGGCTGCACCGGTTCGAGGGAGGGGAGATTCAACGGCGCCATCTCTTCCTCGAGAAGGCCGCGCGGGACTGCCTCAAAACCCTGCTGCTGGATCTGCCGGACCGAGAATGGGTCCGCACCGAGAACCTGATCCGGTATGCGTTCTACCGGGACCGGATTCCGGATCTGCTGGACAAGGATGACGCACAACGCCACCTCTCCTTCAACCGGAAGCTGTCGGACAAGGAGCGGAAATATGCCTATTACCGCAGCGAGACTGTCCGGCTGACGCCGGATCACTACCGGGAGGCCGTGATCGATCCCTTTATCCGGGGAAGCCTCTTTCTGCTCTCCGCATTCGGCATTGTCGATATCGCATATGACAGGCCCGGCAAGAAGAGATCCGATGGAGAGAAGGAGGCATCATACGAGCATTCCTATGAGGGGCTGCGCTATCTGAGAAGAACTCCTCTCGGCGATTACCTGCTGGGCAGAATCGACAAGTACGAGCCCCGGGTGGAGAGGATGCGGGCCGAGCTGATGCTGGAGGAGAACCGGCTGCTGATCCAGCTCGACGGCCCGGACCCGCTCAGGGAGATGGTTCTGGACAAAATGGCCGAGAGGATCAGCGAGCGCCTGTTCCGCGTCACCTTCCCCTCCTTTCTGAAGGACTGCCGCTCCCCCGAGGAGATCCGGGAGAAGATCCGGCTCTTCAAAGATCAGATAGAGTCGAACCCGCCCCAGATCTGGAAGGATTTTCTGTCGGATGTCGAGAAGAAGATCAATCCGCTGGAGCCTGTCCCCGCGATGAAGGTCTTCAAGCTCAAGTCCCACCCGGAGCTGATCTCGCTGGTGGCCAAGGATTCGGTGCTGAAAAAATACCTCCTCAAGGCCGAAGACTACCATGTGGTGGTCCAGACCCGCCATCTGAAGGAGGTCCGGCAGCGGCTGGAGGAGTTCGGCTTCTATGCCGACCCTTTTGAAAAGGGCTAGCGGACGATCCGGTCGGCTTTTTTGACGATCTCCTGCGGAAATTCGATCCCCGGTTCCTTTGCCGACCTCCTCCTTATTATCGGATATTTCCGCTTAAATTTCAGCATATCCTGACAGTGCCGATTTGTCCGGAAAAAAGAGAGGCAGAAGCCTACAGGAGCCCATTCTTCTCGAGCCACTCCCGGGCCACGGTCGAGACCTTCTTGTGCTCTACATCCACGGCCGCGTTGAGCTTCTGCATCTCCTTTGTGGTCAGTTTGTCCGCGAGGGAATTCAAGACCTCTTCGACCTTTGGATTCTTCTCCAGCACCTCTTTTCGAACCACGGGCGCGGGATTGTAGACCGGAAAAAAGTTCTTGTCGTCATCCAGGATGAAAAAGCCGAACGCATCGATCCGGCCGTCGGTGGCAAACCCCATGGAGACATCGACGTTCTTGTCCCGCAGCGCCTTGTAGACCAGGCCCGAATCCATCTTCCGCACCTTGTTGTAAGGGAGGCGGAACCCATAGTGGGTCATCAGGGCCTTGAGTCCGTCGGGCCGCTCCCAGAACTCCGCATTGACCCCGACCACCAGCTCGTCCGGATGCTCGTTGATGTAGTCGCTCAGATCCCCGATAGATTCGATCCCGAGCTTTTTCGCCTGCTCCTCCCGCATCAGCATGGTGTAAGTGTTGTTGAAGGCCACCGGCTTCAGCCAGACCAGATCCTTTTGGGTATCCTTCTTCTTGACCCACTCATAGACCTTCTGCGGATCGGTCATAACCTCCAGATCCTTCTCCTTGTAGAAGACGGTGTAGGCCGTGCCCGTGTATTCGTAATAGAGGTCCATCTGATCGTTCTCCAGAGAGCGACGGGCAACGGATGTCCCGACACCGGTCTGCATATCCACCTCGAACCCGGCTTTCTCCAGCAGGAGCTTGGCCAGTTCCGGCAGGATATACTGCTCGGTGAAGTTCTTCCCGCCGACAACGATCTTCTCCTCAGCAAAGCCGGTCGCGGCAAAGCATCCTAAAAGAAACAGCATCGAAATCAGCAGAACCGCGGCCTTTACAAAATTTTTTGAACGCATCTTTTCTCCTTTTTTTGAAGGTTGATAGATTGTTTGAAGGTTGATAGAAATGATCGAAAAAGTTTCACCTGAATTCTTATAAAAAAAGGTTTTACATCTCCTCCCGCTTCAGCCGGAGCCCTCTGGGAACCACGACCAGCTCCATCAGATCGACCAGATAGTCGGCCAGCAGGGCCAGCAGAATGGTGGGAAGCGCACCGGCCAGCAGCTTGTCCGAGCGCATGAGATCGATCCCCGTGAAGATA
>JAABSZ010000146.1:0-10032 GCA_011390135.1 Desulfobacteraceae bacterium
TCCGACTTTCCCGATGTCTATTCAGCCACCTGCTCGGTCCTCAACATCTCCCGCAGAATCAGCGCAAATGTGGTGATGTGGATTGCAGGCGCCCTTTCCATCCTGGTGGCGCTGGTCTTTCCCATGGAGCAGTACGAGAACTTCCTCTTCCTCATCGGCGCAATGTTCGTGCCCCTCTTCGGGGTGGTGCTCACCGACTATTTCTTTATCCGCAAAGGAAAGCTGCAGACAGAGGAGATCTATAAGGAAGGCGGCGCATACTGGTATTTCAAAGGCTTCAACCCGACCGCCATCATCTCCTGGGCCGCGGGCTTCATTGTTTTCGAATTCGTGGTGCGGATGAATTACCCGCTGGGCGGATCGCTGCCGGCCATAGGTGTTGCAGGAATTCTCTATTATCTTTTCACCCCACAGCCAAAAGCCGCAGATCAAACATCAGAATAGCCCTTATACGCGACACTGTTATCCCTGCCGCCCGGAGTCGAAAACTCCGGGCTTTCCCCCTTTTCGTTTACTTAATCCATTGTCATTTCTGTTTTTTTACTGTAAAAAAGGATCAGCAACCGTAATCTTGATCGGGGGAATTCATGCAGATCGAGCGCCTTAAAAACCGGTTCCGGATGCTGATGGCTTTATGGCTCGTCCTCGCCCTGTTCTGCGGCTGTCCTGCAGAGCCGGTTTCCGTTCCCGCGCCAGAGCCTGTCACAGTCGGCGCCATCTATCCCTTTACGGGTCCCAGCGCCTCCTCAGGAGAGGACATCCGTGCCGGAATCGAACTGGGGGTGGAACTGGTCAACAATGTACATGATCTTCAGATGCCTCTTGCGCCTGAAGCGGGTATCCGCAACCGCAGAAAGATCCGATTGATCTTTCGGGATTCCCAATCAGATGATACAGCCGCGGCCCGGGCCGTAGAGGAACTTGTTGAAAAAGAAGGGGTCGTCGCCATTCTCGGCTGCTACAACAGCTCGGTGACGGCAAGCGCGAGCGAGCAGGCCGAGATGAAGAAGGTTCCTTTCATCAATGGACACTCCACCTCTCCGATCCTGATCCGGCGGGGGCTGCGCTGGTTTTTCCGCACCACGCCGGATGATGAGATATTTTCGGAAAACTTCTTCACCTTCTTTTCCGATATGCTCTGGAAGGAGGGGTTGAGCATTCCCCGACGCATTGTTCTGGTCTATGAGAACCGGCTCTGGGGAACCAGCGTCTCCAATGCCGAGAGAAAGATCGCTATGAAGCTCGGCTATGAGATCATCGGAGACTTTCCCTATGAGGCTGCTGCCACCTCTTTTGAGGATATCCTCTCGGCCATCGCCCGCCTTACGCCGCCCTATGTGATCTTCCAATCCTCCTATGCCGAAGACGCGCTCGCGCTGGTCCGGGGATATGCCAAGAGAAATATCCGCCCCACCGCGATCCTCGGCATGGACGCCGGCTTCAACAGCCCCGAATTCATCCCGGAACTGGGCCCTCTTGCCGAAGGCATCCTGAGCCGGGAGGTCTGGGCCCTGGATATTGCCGCTAAAAAACCTTTGCTCAAGCCGATCAACGACATCTTCAAAGCCCGCTATGGCCGGGATATGACCGGTCATGCAGCCAGAGCTTTCACCGCGCTGATGACCCTGGCCCATGCACTGAACCGTGCGGAAACCCTCGATCCGGAATCGATCCGACAGGCCCTGGTCCAAACCGATATTCCGGAAGATCAGGTGATCATGCCCTGGGAGGGGGTTCGATTCGATCCCGAGACCGGCCAGAATATCCTGGGAAAGGGGATCATTGTTCAGGTGCAGGATGGAAAATATCGCACGGTATGGCCAAAATCATTGAAAGAACGCCCTTTGATCTGGAACCGGGAAACATCGCCCCGGAAACCATGAGCACCGGAAAATGATGCAGCGTCTGAAGGATTTCAAAAAGGGAATCGCCGGCCGAATCGTCACCCATCTCTTTGCTTTCGGCATCATTCCGCTGGGGGTGGTGGGGCTGCTCTTTCTCTTCTTCTTCTACAAAAGCCAGAAGCAGGACATCATCACACTACAGCAGGAGATCAGCCAGCGGATCGCGGCCAATGTCTCCACCTATATCAGCGAGAGCGTCTCCCAGATTCAGATCTTTGCCGGTATGCTCGATCTCAGGGAGAAGAACACCGAACATCTCCGCCACCTCTGCAATTCCCTGCTGGACCGGGTCTCCACCTACGACAGCATCACGGTCGCGGATGCGGCCGGAAACGAAGCGGTGAAGGTCTCCAGCTACTACACCTATCGGCCCTTTGAAATGGAGAACATCGCGGATCAAAAGGGATTTCAGAGGGCCATCTGGAATCGGAAGACCCATATCGGGGAGGTGGGAATTTCCAGATACAGCCGATTTCCCACAATGAAGATCACCGCACCGGTGAATGATTATCGGGAGCGGATCACCGGGGCAGTGATCGTGGAGGTCAACATCCTGCGGATCTGGAAGCTTATCGCAAAAGATCGGATCGGGGAGAACCGGTACGCCTATATCATCGATCCTGCCGGAAAACTGATCGCGTATCAGGAGATCTCATCGGTACTGGAGAAAAAGGATTTGAGCGGCATCCGCGGGGTCAGGGAATTTTTGTCCGGAAAATCGGGCGTCTTTCAATATCGGGGGATCAAGGAAAAAACGGTGATCGGCGCGGTTCAGAAGATCCCTCCGATCGGCTGGGGGGTAGTGGTGGAGCTGCCGGTTCAAAATGCCTACCAAAACCTCCATCTTCTTTCAGGCTTCTTTCTGCTGGTGCTGATGACGACAACCGGCGCAGCCATCTTTCTGGGGCTGAAATTCAGCTATCAGAGCATTGTCCGGCCCATACGACACCTCCAAAAGGAGGCCCGGATCATAGAGGGGGGCCAACTCTCCCGCCGGATCGAACTTGACCGGGAGGATGAACTGGGCCAACTTGCCCGGAGTTTCAATCAGATGGTCGCGAATCTTCAGCGGATCACGGTCTTTAGAAATGAGCTTTTGGGGGAGATCGAAGAGCGGAAGCGGACCGAAACAGAGCTTCGGGAGAGCGAAAACCGGTATCGAACCATCTTTGAAAATGCGCCTATGGGGATCATGCGCTTTGATTCGACCGGAACGATCCTCCAATGCAACGAGCCCTTTGCCCAGATCATCGGTGCGACCCGCAATGGATTGATCGGCTTCGACATGCTAAAGAATATGGAGCCCGGACCGGCTCGGCAGGCCGTGGCCGATGCTATCGAAACCGGCATAGGCCACTTTGAAGGGCCCTACCGGAGTGTTACCGGCGGCAAAGAAATGGTCATCAAAGCCAACCACAAGTGCATCCGAAAGGAGAAGGATCGGTTTGTGGAATGGATCAGCATCTTTGAAGATATCACCGAACGGCAGCGGCTGGAGCAGCAGTTCCGCCAGGCACAGAAGATGGAGGCCGTGGGAACCCTTGCAGGCGGGATCGCTCATGATTTCAACAACCTGTTGATGGGGATCATGGGGAATGCATCCCTGATCCTCAACCGGATCGCTCCGGATGATCCGATCGCCAAAAAAATCAGGATCATCGAGAACATGGTGGAGCGGGGCAGCGCACTGACCCGGCAACTGCTCGGCTTTGCCCGGGGCGGAAAATACGAGGTGGCGGTCGAAGATATCAATGGGCTGATCCGGGAGCACAACGAGATCTTTGGCCGCACCCGCAAGGAGATCACCATCACCGAGGATTTTTGTGAGAATCTCTGGCCGGCCGAGGTGGATCGGGGCCAGTTCGGACAGGTGCTGATGAACCTCTATATCAATGCATGGCAGGCAATGCCCGGTGGCGGAACCCTATTTGTGCGCACTGAAAAAGTGAATCTGGACTCAGGATATGTTCAACCCTTTACTGTGAAGCCCGGAAGATATATAAAGATAACGGTGACCGATACCGGAACCGGTATCGATGTTGAAAACCAGCAGAAGATTTTCGAGCCCTTCTTCACCACCAAAGGGATCGGAATCGGAACCGGTCTGGGGCTGGCGTCGGTCTACGGCATAATGAAAAACCATGAGGGATTTATCAATGTCTATAGCAAAAAAGGGTGCGGGACCACCTTCACCCTCTATTTTCCCGCATCGGAAAGGAATATCATGAGCGAAAACCTGCAGCTTTCCGGAGAGATCCGCACTGGTACCGGAACCATTCTTCTCGTGGATGACGAGGAGATGATCGCGGAGGTGGGCGCGGAGATGCTCCAGGCCCTGGGGTATGAAGTCCTGACAGGGTTCAACGGCAAAGAGGCTCTTCAAATCTTTGATGAACATCAGGAAAAGATCGATCTGGTGATTCTTGATATGATCATGCCGGACATGAGCGGCGGAGAGGTCTTTGATCACTTGAAGAAAAAGGATGAATCGATCAAGGTGATGCTCTCCAGCGGCTACAGCGTCAATGGACAGGCACAGGATATTCTTGATCGGGGCTGCAACGGATTTATCCAGAAGCCCTTCACCCTGGAGGACCTTTCCAAAAAGGTGGGGGAGATTCTCGCCTCCTGATGAGCCTTTGATTCCCTTCTGATCCCCGGGAATGACCCCTCCCCGAGTGCGGCCCTGGATCTTTGGCAAAACATGGCCAAACGATCACAGGGCCGCGGCCTTTTTGATTCTCCCCAATTTTTCAGATCAATATCCCAAAAGTTTTCTTGACATCCTCTCAAATACGCGTTATCTTCTTCTCAGAGTTTATAGAGATTATTCTCAATTATTAGCGGGGAGTAAAAATGAAAATTGCCATTGCAAGTGGAAAAGGCGGAACCGGAAAGACCACGGTCGCGACGAATCTCGCGGCAGCGCTGCATCGGCCCGTTACCCTTGCAGACTGTGACGTGGAAGCGCCCAATGCACATCTGTTTTTAAAAACGACGCTCGATTGGAGCCGGCCCGCGTATGCGTTCGTCCCGGAGGTGGATCTGAATCGGTGTGACGGGTGCGGCGAGTGCCATGAGATCTGCCGATTCAGCGGGATTACGGTGATGGCCGGAATGGTTATGACCTTTCCGGAGATGTGCCACGGCTGCAAAGGATGCATGATGGTCTGCCCGACCCGCGCGATCCGGGAGGGGAAGCGGACCCTGGGAGAGATCAAACGGGGAACCGCAGGTCAAATCGAGCTGCACTACGGTCTGCTCCGGGTGGGCGAGGCCATGGCGCCGCCGTTGATCCGGCAGGTCAAGGCCCAAATCGACGGAGACAGAGATATCCCGGTCATAATCGACGCGCCGCCCGGAACCTCATGCCCCGCGATCGAGGCGGTTCGGGATGCAGACTATGTGGTGCTGGTGACGGAGCCGACGCCCTTTGGGCTGAACGATCTGGTGCTGGCTGTAGAAGCGGTCAGGACTCTGAAGATTCGGGCCGGACTGGTCATCAACCGCGCGGACAGCGGAGATGACGGGGTGCGGCGGTATGCCGAAGAATCGGGGCTGCCGATCCTGATGGAGATTCCGAATCGTCGGGAGATTGCGGTCGCCTATGCCAGAGGAAGGTTGATGATAGATGCGATCCCCTCATTTCAGCAGCGGTTCTGCGATCTGTATGAGAGGATTGCAGAGGAGATCGAGGGGGTGAAGGTATGAAAGAGCTTGTCATTATCAGCGGAAAAGGCGGAACCGGTAAGACCAGCTTGACTGCGGCTCTTGCCACACTGGCCCAAGACGCGATTCTGGTGGATGCGGATGTGGACGCGGCCGATCTCCATCTGATTCTGGAGCCTTCGATCCTCGCGGAATCGGATTTCCAGGGGGGGCATATCGCTGTCATCGATGCAAAGAGGTGCGAACAATGCGGCGAATGCCGGGACCGGTGCCAGTTTGATGCGATCAAAGTCGATACGATCAAGGTCGATGCAATTCGGCAGAATTTCACGGTGGACCAGACCGCTTGTGAAGGGTGCGGGGTCTGTGTGCGGTTCTGTCCCGCGGACGCGATCGGATTTCCCAGGCGGGTCTGCGGGAAATGGTTCATCTCCGATACCCGCTGCGGCCCTATGATTCACGCGCGGCTGGGGATCGCGGAGGAGAACTCCGGAAAGCTCGTCTCACTCCTCCGGAAGGAGGCAAGGGATATGGGTGCGGAGACCGATGCGGAGCTGATTTTAATCGACGGGCCTCCGGGGATCGGCTGTCCCGCGATCGCATCGGTGACGGGCGCGGACTGGGCACTGATCGTGACCGAGCCGACTCTTTCGGGCCGGCATGATATGGAACGGGCCAAGGGGCTATGCGACTTTTTGAATGTCCGGGTCATGATCTGCATCAACAAGTATGACATCTATCCCGAGATGGCGGCCGAGATCGAACGGTATGCAGAGAAGAACGGGATTCCAATGGTCGGAAAGATTCCCTACGATCCGGTCTTCACCGCGGCTATGATCGAGAAGAAGAGCGTTATGGAGACGGGGCTGGGGCCGGCCGCGGCCGCGATCTCCGACATCTGGAAGGTTATAGAAGAGCATATACAGGAAATCGAACAAGGAGTGACACTATGAAAATCGCAGTAACTTCAACTGGAAAAGATCTCTCTTCAGACTTGGACCCCCGCTTTGGGCGGACCAGCCATTTTCTGATCGTGGACGCGGACAGCCTCGAATTCGAGGCTGTGGAGAACCGGCAGAATATGGAGCTTCCCCAGGGGGCCGGGATTCAGGCGAGCAAGACCGTGATCGATCGCGGCGTAAAAGCCGTCATCACGGGTAATTGCGGGCCTAAGGCATTCAAGGTTCTGCAGCAGGCCGGGATTCAGGTATTGACCGGTGAGAGGGGAACGGTTCAGGAGATGATCGAAAAGTACAAGGCCGGAGCGCTTAAAGCTTTGGCATCGGCTAATGTGGACAGACACTGGGTATAAAGGATAAACCAGGGAAGTCACGTAAAAAGAGAGGTAAACCACGGAAGTCACGGAAAACACGGAAAAAGAGAGATAAAGCAGGGAAGTCATAAAAAAAACAGATAAACCACGGAAGTCACGGAAAACACGGAAAAAGAGAGATAAAGCAGGGAAGTCACTAAAAAAGAGAGATAAACCACGGAAGTCACTAAAAACACTAAAAAAGGAAAGAGAAGAAATGAAATTTGCCATTCCTATTGCAGACGGAAAATTGACCGCACATTTCGGACATTGTAAGGAATTTGCCATTATCGAGGCTGAAAACGGCGAGATCAAGAGCAAGACGATTCTGGAGCCGCCGCCCCATGAGCCCGGGGTTCTTCCCAAATGGCTCCACGAGATGGGCGCAGATGTTGTCATCGCCGGTGGAATGGGACAGCGTGCTGTCTCCCTTTTCGGCGAAAACGGAATCGCGGTTGTGACGGGGGCTCCGGTGCTGCCGGCCGAAGAGCTGGTGAAGCAGTATCTGAGCAAGACGCTGGTCACGGGCGGGAATGTCTGTGATCACTAAAGATCGTCAACGGGAGATGGGGCTTCATCGAGAAGCTTCACCCTCCCCTTTCATGAAAAGGAGGTGAAAGATATGCCAGGAGGAAACCGTAGAGGACCTCAGGGAGATGGCCCGAGGAGCGGACGGGGTGCAGGATTTTGCACCGGAAACCGTTCTGCTGGATTCTTCAACCGGGACGGAACCGGCCGCGGCCGCGGAAGAGAGGCCGGCGGAAGAGGCCGGGGGCTCGGCAGCAATCAGGGCTACGATTCGGGATATGATCCCGGCGACAATCGCAGCAGAGATACTTCCGAGAACGAAGGCTTTCTCAGCTCTCGAATTCGTCGGCTTGAAGAGGCGATCAGCGATATCCGCAGTCGCCTCGGTTCGAAGTCCGATGGTTGATGAATAACCCTCTGTAAACCGGGGATCAGTCCAGACCGGGGCTGATCCCCTTCCCCCCCGATCGATTATCCCTTTCCTGAAAAAGCGACCGCATTTTCCAAAGATTCGTCACGCCGCAGCAGTTCCAGCGCACACTGCAAAATCCATTGACAATATCTCACGTTTTATATTAAGGGGAGAGGACCCCTTTGGGGAGTGGATCGAAGCCGGCCCCGAACCACGGCCAGAAATGGAGATCGGCCAGCTCACCCCGGTGTGCCTGCGCAAGGGCGGAAAGTATATGGGAGAGATGGATTGGAAATTTTATTTTGCCTCCCTTGTCCGGCGACTGGAGGCCCTATGGGTGATCTTAGGCGAGGGGGAGCCTCTGGGGAAGGAGCGGTGGCTTGCGATGAGAGAAGGATTCCGGTTCAACAGAATGATCATCTTTTGCGGAGACGAATCATGCCGACATTTACGATTACTGAAGCAAGGGCAAATCTCTACGGGCTAGTGAATCAGACCGCCGCTTCCCATGAGCCGATCATCATAAAAGGCAAACGGAGCAGTGCCGTTCTGATCGCAGAGGAAGACTGGCGTTCCATCCAGGAAACGCTCTACCTGTTGAGCAGTCCCGGTATGCGGGAATCCATCCGGGATGGGCTGGCTGTCCCGGTTGAGGAATGCAGCCAAGATCCGGGCTGGTAAATGTGGCGGGTCGTTTACACCAAGGGGGCGCAAAAAGAGGCCAAAAAGCTATCGGCTGCCGGATTGCGTCCGAAAGCCGAGGCATTGATCGAAATTCTGCGGGCAAATCCGTATCAGACGCCTCCGCCGTTCGAAAAGCTGGTCGGAGATCTCTCCGGCGCTTTTTCCCGGCGCATCAACATTCAGCACCGTCTGGTCTATCAGGTGCTGGAAACTGAAAAGACCGTCAAGGTCATCCGGATGTGGAGCCATTAGGAATAAACGAAAAGGAGACTTCCTTTTTTTTCAGGGCGCTTGCTACCGCATATCCGACATTGCCGCAGCCGATGATAAGCACCGGATGATAATTGATATTGTAAATCACCAGTAAAGATTCGATTTCCGCGATCTGCCCGGCGGTTTCCACAATCACCGGCACGCTCAATTCCGACAGCACCGTATCCGGCTTGGCCGGAAACAGACGCCCGCGCTCCCATATCCCCACCACACTTACACCGGTTATTTGTCGAAGATTCGTTTCCTGAATCCTGCGCCCCGAAAGGGGCGTATTCTGCACCGGAAACTCGGCAATGAGCAGGTCCTCATTTTGCCTTTAACCTCAAACAGAAGCAGTTGCCCGTCTTTTAAGTTTTCATTTGGAACGGATTACATCCGCCGCCGAAAATCTCATTCCGGAAGCCAGACATAAGCCACTGTAGCAGATTTTGAACGATCCGAAACTGAAAAATCCATTGACAATATCTCTCATTTCATATTAAGGGGAGAGTATCTCAAAAAAAGGAGATCTCTATGCCCAAGCCCCCTTCCCCCGCGATTCGATCCTGGCTCTCCACCCCTGAAGCTGCAGGTTTTCCGGAGAAGAGAGGCCGGGATATCTATCTTGAAGGCTGCAGGAGAAGCTTCTCTGCCGGCTTTCCGGGATCGGGGATTCCCCTGAAACATCAGAATTC
Source organism: Desulfobacteraceae bacterium (assembly GCA_011390135.1). Classification (GTDB taxonomy): domain Bacteria; phylum Desulfobacterota; class Desulfobacteria; order Desulfobacterales; family JAABSP01; genus JAABSP01. The sequence goes on from JAABSZ010000146.1 coordinate 9,457, forward strand.
GGGCGAGGCCGCGGCCGTACAGCCAGAAAAGGAGAAATTGATGAATCCGATACAGCAGCAAAACCCAAGGCCCGCGGAAGAATCTCTCTTCCCGGCCCCACTCTTCGGAGATCTGCCCCTGGTCCGGTGGCAGTTTCATATCCGAATGGACCCCGATGCCAGCCTGCCGGGCTTTACCGGCTCTGCCTGGCGGGGGCTCATCGGGTGGCAGGTGCAGCGGCTGGTCTGCCCCTTCAAGTCCCGGCCCCCATGCCGGGACTGCACCATCAGCAAGCACTGCCCCTATGCCCTTCTTATCGAGGAATCTACGCCCTTGCCGGGGCTTTCGGAGTCCCCCCGGGGATATGTGACGGACCCAGGGGAGCCCGATGCCCAAGGAGAGCAGGTCCTCGGGCTGACCCTCTTCGGAACCTGCAGCCGGTTTCTGCCGGTGCTGATCATGGCCATTTTCGAAGGGGGCCGCACCGGGATCGGCATGGAGCGGCATCCCTATACGGTGGCCCGGATGGAAGAGGTGCTGCCGGACGGCCGCGGGATGCCGGTTCCCCTTCAACCCGAGGGGGATCTTTCCACAAC
>JAABSZ010000147.1:0-10016 GCA_011390135.1 Desulfobacteraceae bacterium
CATGATCCGGCTGGCCCGGGAACGGGAGGAACTTAGGGTGGTGGCGGATCAGCAGGGTTGTCCCACCAGCGCGGAGGATCTTGCCGGGGCTCTGCTGAAGATGGCGCAGAAGATCGAAAAGGGCGATTCCATTCAGTGGGGGACATATCATTACTGCGGGGCCGGCGTCACTACATGGCACGAATTTGCGCAAAAAAGCATCGGATATGCCGGTGAATACCTTTCGATTCGGGTCAAATCCGTCCATCCTATTCCGGCAAGCGATTATCCGACGCCGGCAAAACGGCCCCCATATTCGGCAATGGACTGCAGCCGGATCGAACAGCATTTCGGAGTCCGTGCGCTTCCGTGGGAAGAGCGGCTGAAGCGGACCATCGGGCGGATGGCTCAACTGGATCAATGGGAATGATGCGGGGGCATATTTCCGACAACCAATTCAATTCCCCGTATCATTTTCGGCAGGTGCAATCCGATAAAGCAGAGCAAGGAGCTTATAGAAATGGAAACCGTAACCGTTCAACTGGAATTTCCCCGGAATCTGCTCGGAGCGCTGGATGTTCCGGAAAACCAGCTCGAAAATAGGTTAAAAGAGCTGATTATCCTTGAACTTGTCGAATCCCGGATGATCTCCTTGGGCAAAGGAGCAGAACTTCTCGGCAAGGGTCGGATGGACTTTATTCGACTTCTGGCCAAAAAAGAGATCGCCTACTTTACAGAATCTCCGGACGAACTCTCCCACCAGATTCTTTCAGTTGAGCAGATGCTGGAGAAACAATCCGAATGATCGTCGTTTCCGATGCCAGTCCACTGATTGCACTGGGCCGAATTCAAAAAATCGAACTGCTGAAAGATCTCTTTGGTAATATCATCATTCCTGGTGCGGTTCTTGAAGAAGTTGTCAAAGCTGGAGATTATCTTCCTGGTGCTGCGAAAGTAGCAGCCGCAGATTGGATCAAATCAATGAGTGTCAGGAACCGCACAATCGTCGAAATATACAGAGAAAAGCTGGATGCCGGCGAGAGTGAAGCCATTGTTTTGGTTTTTGAAACTGATGCAGATCTCTTGCTGATCGATGAGGCTAAAGGCAGACGGATCGCCGAAATTCGAAAGATCAATACCATTGGAACCCTCGGTTGCCTGGTGTTGGCCAAAAAACGGGGCTTAATTCCATCAGTAAAACCGCTTCTTGAAGCTTTGTCGATCAGCGGTTTCCGTATGGATGAAAAGCTCTATCAAAGGGCATTATCGTTAGCTTTGGAAACCTCCTGAGCAAATTCAATTATGAGAAATTCAGGCTGACCGATACCGCTCCTTCAAATACCGAACCCGCTCTCCAATCCTATCCTTGTTCTCCCCATAATAGCTTTTGCAGAAGCTTCGAAGGCTCGATTGAACCTTTTCGGGCTTGGGAAGCTCCGGATAGGGCGTCAGTTCAAAGGACTCAAATTCGATTGGTTGATAGGCCAGCCGCTGATTCATCCCTTGGCTGTAATCGGAGAAGAGTCCCCCGGTGATCCTGCCCTTCCCCCGGGTCTCGGGATCGAATCCCCGGACAAACCGCATCACCTCGCCGGGCTCCATGTTTTTGTTGACCTTCCGGATCTCCTCGTTGATCAGCATCACCATATTTTTGATCAGGCCATAGCTTGCCGGAATCGACTCTAGGCTTTTGTCTGAGGGGTCCACATCCGCTCTTCCGTGAAGGTATTCGTCCGTATTTGCATAAAGCTGTGAATAGACAGCTTCCACCATCTGAATAAATCTCCCCTTTCTTGTAAAGGCCGATGGCGGCGGATTGGGCAGAGAGGATTTTGAGGGCTCGGTTGCAATGAGGGGTTCTGCCGCTTCCGCTTCCACGGAAAGCTCCCTGTAGAATGTTTCTGTACCTTTCCGATCCAGCAGCAGGTAATTGAGAAACCCGGCCGCGGACGCGACCTCCCTCCCCTTTTCCCGGCACTTCTCCGCGAGATGCTCCAGCAGATCCGTAAAATTATCCACCTGCTTTCTTGCGCCGAAAAAGGATTCGGCCATATCGTTTAAAACCTCTTCGGTCAGGGATCGATTGAAATCTTCAAATGAGTCCACCTGCACCTCCTGATACTTTTATTTTGACACTCATGATCCGGTTTTGATACGATTCTTCATTGATTGTACGCGCATTCGATGCATCGAATCAAGTCTATTCAATTTCAATATTCAATGGAAACGGAAGTGAGATCCTTTATGAGATCCGTCAGATGGTGAAGGAACATGGCATAGAGATCGATCATCTCCCGGAGCTGGATGCGCCGTGGCTGATCGCGGGTTTCAATGGATGGGGCAACGCGCTCGATGTCTCCAACAGTATGGCCGGCTATCTGGCGCGCCAGATGCAGGCCGCGCCCTTTGCCCGGATCGACCCGGATGAATATTACCGGTATGACGGCGCGCGGCCCCATATCAAAATCGATGCGGGGAGTCTCAAGAGGCTCAAGCCCCCCGGCGGAAGCTTCTATGCAGTGAAAGGGCCGAAAGAGGAGCGGGATCTTGTCATTCTACAGGCGGATGAGCCCAATCTTCGCTGGTACGGCTTTACCGCAGCCCTTCTCTCCCTCTGCCGACAGATGGGGGCCACACATATCATCACCCTGGGCAGCATGCTCGACAATGTACTCCATACGGATCGGCTCATCTCCGCGATGGCATCGGATGATGCGCTTTCGAATCGGCTGAAGCGGCATGATGTGCTGCCCATCTATTACGAAGGCCCCACCGCGATCCATTCGGTGATACAGTCCGAGGGCGTCCGTGCCGGCTTCGCCTGCATCAGTCTCTGGTGTCACTGCCCCTTCTATCTGGAGAACATCACCCACCACGGAATGCTCATCGCGCTGGGAGAGCTGCTGGCCGATCTTGCGGGGTTCACCTTTCACTCGGATGGGCTGGAAAGGGAGTGGCAGAAGGTCGCGGAGAAGATTCAGCAGCTCATCGACGAGAATCCCAAGGTGCAGGAGATGATCCAGGATCTGCGAAAGTCAAAGCTGACCCGAAACCGGACCGAGATCAAAGGCACTTCAGAAGGAGGCAATGTGATCAATCTGCAGGATTTTCTCGATCCGGACTGATCTCTTCCACTCAGCCCTGTCTGGGGGACATCACGTTCTTTTCCGCTGTAAAATCATCAAAACAGAGCCAGAATTGAGCCCGGAGCGGATCTCTTTCCATCAGAATCTCGTGGAGGGCTTCGGGGACGGTTCTGAAGCGGCAGTTTCTCAGATTTCGGCAGACCTTTTCCTGGGCTTCGCGACTCACCACCCGGTCCCGGCCAGCGGTCACCATCAGCACCGGCAGGGAAATCCCTTCCAGATATCCGGGCGCGGTCAGGATATCCACAGAGCGGAAGGTGGCGTCGAGCCAGCCGTAAGTGACGCCGCCCAGTGCCAGCGCGGAATTCTTCACCACTTCTCGTTTCACCGCTGAAAATCGTTCATAATCGGAAGTGAGCCGATTGCCGCGATACCGCTCGTCCGAGAGGATGTAATCGGTCCCCCCCGGCACATACGCGCTCTCAAATCCGTACCGGACCCCGGTCTTTGCCAGCAGCCTCGCAAGCCATTTCGGGAAAGGATCGGTTCTGACATCGATCATGGGAGAGACGAGTACGGCCCCGTCGGCCCTGTCCGGATGATGATGGAGATAACGCAGAACGATGTGTGCGCCCATGGAGTGGGCAAGAAAGAGGCGCGGTTCATCTTTCCCGCGAGGCACAACCGTATCCATGAAGAATTCCAGATCCCGAATATAATCGGCATAGTCGGCCACATACCCCCGATGGCGAAAGGGGAGCATTCGGGAAGAGAGCCCCTGTCCCCGCCAGTCAAAGGTGAAGACCGTAAATCCCCGTTCGTTCAATTCTTCGGCGGTCTCGATATATTTTTCCATGAACTCGAACCGGCCCCCCAGCAGCACCACCGTACCGCGGCGGTTCTCCTTTTCCGGCCGGAAGAGACCGTACCGCAGCGAGATGCGGTCAGGCGTCGTCAGGTAGTTCCAACTCCTCATACGCGGCTGTTGACCTCCCCATCGGTTTCCGATAACATTAAAATTCATCCCATCCGCAACAACAATAGCGGATCGGAGACTACTTTCATACCACCTTTAACAGATTTGAAAAGAGAAAATGGCAAAACATACCCATGACTTTGTTGAGACCTACGACGGTCTGGTGGGATTCGGCTTCGACCGGGAGACCGATGAGAAGACCGTGATCCACTATCTGCAGAAGTTTGCAGACGATGCGCTGATGGCAACGATCATCGGCCGCATGAAGGACGAGGAGCTGGAGGAGGTCTTCGAGATGATCAGCCGCCTGCTCAAAAACCATTTGACCGAGGATGAGTACCACCGCCTCTTTTTGAAAGAGGAAGATCACCACCACTGACCCGATCCCGGAGAAGGTCCCCAGAATAAGGAGCTTATTGATGTTTACCGAAAAACAACTGCGCCGATACGCAGAGGTGCTGATCTGGGCCATGAAGATCTCCCGGACAAGCCCCTTTGCAGATAACGATATCGTCCTGCTTCGGTATGACCGGCCCGCGATCCGCCTGGCCGAGGTTCTCTATGAGAAGCTGCTGGAGATGGGCGTCAATCCGATCCAGCGGATGACCCTGACGCCGGCCATGGAGAAGAGCTTCTATCAGCTCTCCAATGATGATCAGATCGTGTTTCAGGCCCCGGGGGATCAGGAGTTGTACAGCCGGGCCAACGGGAGCATCTATCTCTATTCGCCCGATTCAATTACCCATTTGAGCGAGATCGACCCGAAGCGGATCGGGAAGGCGGCCGTGGCCCGGAAGCATCTGCGGGATATTCTGACGGAGCGGGAGGAGAAGGGGATGTTCGGCTGGACATTGTGCGCGTATCCGACGCCGGAGCTGGCAAAACATGCAGATCTCTCCATCGAGGAATATACAGAGCAGATCCGTAAGGCCTGTTTTCTCGATGAGGAGAATCCGGTGGGCGCGTGGGAGAAGATCTACGGGGAGGCGGTTCGGATAAAAGAGTGGCTCAATGGCCTGGAGATCGAGTCGCTCCATGTGGAATCGGAGCGGATCGATCTGACGGTGAAGCCGGGAAAGCAGCGGCGCTGGATCGGTCTTTCAGGGCACAATATCCCGAGTTTTGAGATCTTCTTGTCTCCGGACTGGCGGGGGACCGAGGGGCGGTATTACGCGAACCAGCCCTCTTTTCGGAGCGGGAATTTTGTGGAGGGGGTCTCACTGACTTTCAAGGAAGGGATTGCAGTGGAGATCTCTGCGGAACAGGGGGAGGATTTCGTTAAAAAGCAGCTTTCCATGGATTCTGGGGCCAATCGGGTGGGAGAGTTCTCCCTGACGGATCGGCGCTTCTCCCGGATCGACCGGTTCATGGCCAATACCCTCTTTGATGAGAACTACGGCGGAGAGCATGGGAACTGCCATCTGGCGGTCGGCTCTTCCTATTCGAACAGTTTTGACGGTTCCCCCGAATCCTTGACCAAATCGGCCAAAGAGGGGCTGGGGTTCAATGATTCCGCGCTGCACTGGGATCTGGTCAATACCGAGTCGAAGCGGGTGACGGCTGTCCTTTCTTCGGGGGAGCGGGTGGTCATCTATGATGATGGGGAGTTTCGGTTTTAAAAAAAAGGACCCAAAGGACGTAAAGGACATAAAGGACGCAAAAGGACTCGGTAACGGAGTTTTATAACTTTCCTTGGGGATGGATCGGATCGCTGCCGCGATCTCCGGTGTAGGAGAGCCGGGATAGGAGGCCGCCACATTTCATCATCTTCAGGTCAGCTTTGGGTTGCGCTCCGCCATCTTATCATATAAGAGATATTACCGGATAAAATAATTATGGCCGGTTTTGGATCTTCCAAAAAGAATTGCAGAAGAAAGCCGGCAACGATACAGGGGAGCATATGCAGATATGAGGGTATTGATAACGGGCGGTGCGGGATTCATCGGTTCCCATCTTGCACAGGCCTGTCTGGAACGGGGGGACGAGGTCTATATCATCGACGATCTCTCTACGGGATCTTTGAAGAACATCAAGCCGCTTCAGGAGAATACGGTTTATAAAGGACGCTTTTTTGCCACTATCGACTCGATTTTGAATCAGGATGCGATGCTGGAGCTGACCGGAATCTGCGACGTGGTCTTTCATCTGGCCGCGGCCGTGGGGGTGCGCTATATTCTGGAGAATCCGCTGGTCTCCATCAAGGTCAACATCCAGGGAACCGAAAAGGTGCTGGAGATGTGCGCCAAGTTCAAAAAGAAGGTGCTCATCGCGTCCTCGTCCGAGGTCTATGGAAAGCATCTCCACGCGCCCCTGCGGGAGGATGACAACATCATCTACGGCCCCTCGAGCAAGTCCCGGTGGAGCTATGCCGCGTCCAAGCTGATGGATGAGTTTACCGCGCTGGCCTATCATCGAACCAAGGGGCTGCCGGTGATCATCACCCGGCTCTTCAATACGGTGGGGCCCCGCCAGACCGGGGCCTACGGCATGGTGATCCCCCGGTTCGTCTCCCAGGCGCTGCGGAACAGCCCCCTGACGGTCTATGGGGACGGAAAGCAGACCCGCACCTTCACCTATGTCAAGGATGTGGTCTGGGCCCTTCAGCAGTTGATGGACAGCGAAGATGCCGTGGGTCAGGTCTTCAATGTTGGGGGGACAGAGGAGATCACCATCTGGGATCTTGCGGAAAGGGTAATCCGGGAGACCGGGGCCTCGTCGGAGATCGAGACCATTCCCTATGAAAAGGCGTTCGAGAAGGATTTCGAGGATATGCAGCGCCGGGTTCCCTGCATCGAAAAGATCCACGGATGCATCGGCTTCAAGCCGAGAACCGACCTGACCACCATCATCCGATCGGTTATCGACGACCGGCGGAAAGCGGCTATTTGACCACCTTGAGGAAGTTTCCCGACTGAACCTTTTTTCGGACCGCCTTTAAAATCACCCAGACCGGGGCCTGGTCCGGCGAGATCTGCCGGCAGGAGTGGATCAAGTCCATGTTGCCGACGCCGAGCCGAAACTCGTTCATCATGTAGCGGCCCAGGGAATCCCGCAGTTCCGCCAGTTTCTCGTCGTTCATGTTGGCGATCCGGGTCTTCTCCGGAAAGGTGAGCCGGTCGATCAGAGATTTGGCTGCCTCGTCAACGGTACGGGGGATGTCGAAGACCTTTTTCAGCTCCCCCCGATCCCCCCGGAACATGGCAAGGGCCCCGGGCATGGCCGATTCAGTGATAGTGAGCCGGAACGCGGCCCCAAGCACATCCGCGATGGCTTCATACCGGCGGTTCTCCACATCGGGGCCCGTGATCAGCAGGGTCTCGATCCGGTGTTCCACGATCCAGGTGCTGATCTTTCTGGCGGCATTGAACGCGGTATCCTGATCCATCCGGAGAGAAAGAAAGGGCAGATCCCCCTCTTCGATGCTGTTCGCGTCGGCATCACTGGAGGCGATCAGGAGAATGCCGTCGGCATCGGTCTTTGCAAGGGAGGCGGTCTTCTCGGCTTCGATATCGAGTTCTTCGGCCACATGGAGGGCCGCACGTTCGGGCGCGGTCCATCCGCGGGAGATGATCTTTCGGATCATGAGGATCTTTCCATTTCTCGGCAATCGTTCCTTCAGTCGGAAATTTGATGTGCGGGCTAATCCCTTGGCGCTTTCTGCCGCTTGAGGCTTCGGATCAGGATTTCAGCCAGATCCCGGTTCTCCCGCGAGATCCGGATGAACTCGAGCCCGATCTCAAAGCAGCTCTCCGGAACGGCCCAGCGATACCAGCGGATCTCCACATCGGTGCGCAGGACTCCTTCCGGGGTAAAAAGGGTCAGTTCCAAGGCCGGCACCGGGTTTGCAATGGTAAGATGGCGGCCCTCGATCTCGATGCGCTCTGCCAGGATTTTGGTCCCGATGGCCGAGAAATTGGCCGTTTTTACCGTCATCTCCCCGGTATCGTTCGGGAATTCCTCCGGAAATTGTGCCTTCAGCCGGGCGTTCCAGGCGACACGGAACCGCTTCCGCCGGCGTCTCTCTCTATCCGCTTCAATCATGGCTGCAAGGATCATCTCTTTTCATTAGCAGAAGCCTCCCGGAAGGGTCAAGAAGGGGAGGCACTATCCGCGCGAAACCGGACAAGGAATGATCCGTGCCCGCCACTATTTCTTCCCCTGCTTCCAATAGGGGTTGATCAGGTCTTCGAAGATGCTCATCGCGGCCTCGGCCCCCTGCCCTGCGGCCGTGACGATCTGCTTGTATCCGCCCTCCACGTCTCCGGCCGAATATATTCCGGGGATGTTGGTGCGGTGGCGCTCGTCCCGCTTGATGTATCCCTCTGGGGTGAGGGTAACGCCGATCTTCTCGGCCAACTGCACCGAAGGGGAATAGCCGATCGCGACAAAGACCCCGTCAATGGGGAGGTTCGATTCCTCTTTGGTCCGGCTGTCGGTCAGGGCCACGGCCTTGACCCGCTCCTCCCCCAGGATCTCCTTGATTTCGGTGTTCCATAGCACCGGGATGGAGTTGTCTTTGAGGCTCTTGATCAGGTACTCCTGGGCCCTCAGGTTGTCCCGGCGGTGGACCAGGGTCACGTCCACGCCCATGTGGTAGAGGTAGAGGGCTTCGGTCACCGCGCTGTTGCCGCCGCCCACCATGATCACTTTCTTCCCCTTGAACAGGGGGCCGTCGCAGGTGCTGCAGTAGCTCACCCCGCGGCCCGAAAGACGATTCTCTCCCGGAACCCCGAGATGTTTGTGGGTCGCGCCGGTGGCGATGAGCAGGGTCTGGGTGTTGAATCTGCGCCGGCTCGTCTGCACCGCGATGGGCTGCCCCGGCTCGATCTCCAGCACCTCCTCCCCCTGAAAGATGTCGATGTACTCCAGCGCATGCTGGACCATGATGTCCACCAGGGCCTTTCCGCCCACAGAGGTGAATCCGGGGTAGTTCTCCACCACCGGGGTGGTAGCCACCTGGCCTCCGAGAACGCCCTTTTCCACCAGCGCGGTCTTCAGGCCGCTCCGCTTGGCGTAGATCCCTGCGGTCAGTCCGGCCGGGCCCCCGCCAACGATCAGAAGATCCGTCTCCACCAGTTCCGCTGTGCTCTCGGGGATGAAGATCCGCTGCTCCTCCAGCTTCTGCAGAGACTGGATAAAGACCTCTTCGGCCTGGGCTCCCAAGCCGATGAGCAGATCCTCGGCAAAGGTCTGGGGGACGCTGTGTGCGCCGTAGTCGTCTGCGATGTCCGGGTTGGCCTGGATGTCGATCAGTTCCAGGGAGACGAGGTCGGGCCGCTGCACCATTGCCCGGGCCGCGTTGACCGCCTGCTGGGGGCAGTAGGGGCAGGAGGGGCTGACAAAGACCTTGACCGATCTGGGGCCGTCAAGATCCTCCATCATCCGGATCGATTGTTCGCTCAGGCTGCTCTGGCCAAAGCCGATGAGGAAGAGGATCTCCATGAAGGTGCGGCCCTCTTCTCCTGCGGGTGCGCCGAGCCAGCGGATATTATAGGTCTCCGGGTTGAAGAGAAGGGTCGGTGCGACTTCGATCCCATATTTTCGGGCAAGTTCGTGGTCCAGTGGATACTCCTCCACCCGAACTTTTTTGCTCATCTTGGAAAAGAGTTCAAGGGACTGGCGGGCCACCTGGGAGAAAACATTATCATCATCGTCTCGGCCCGCGAAGAGAATCACCCTGACCTCATTGGGCATCCGGTCCAAAGAACCGCCCAGATGCCGACTCATCTCCTCCTTCGACATGCCGTGGTCTTCACCATGATTTTGGGAATTTGCCATGATGTCCTCTCTTTCTCATCTATATTATTCTTGAGTCAGATAGGGTCGGTCCCGCCATACGCCTTGCAGTAGCGCATCATTTTGCGCATTCCGGAGCCAAGGTGAATTCCGGAAATGAAGATCCCGGCAAAGCTCTTGGGGTTTCAACCGCCACTATGTCCGCTCTGTCCACTCCGTCCATTTTTTCGTCCTTTTTA
>JAABSZ010000148.1:0-9953 GCA_011390135.1 Desulfobacteraceae bacterium
TTACCGGCGTTCTCTGCCTGGAGATCTTCTCCTATGACGATCTTACGGCCTCTCTCGATGTTCTTGAAAAGATGTGGCACAATTCAGGAAATTCAGGATGATCATTGTTGCAGACAATCTTCAGATCACGGACCCGGCCATCGACCGCGCGGTCCGAGAGGAGAACCCGGCCCCGATCCGGGAGCTGGTAAAAGCTTGTGAAATGGCCGGGGCCCATGCCATCGACATCAACTCGGGCCCCCTTTCAAAAAATCCGGAAAAGCGGATGACCTTCCTCGTGGAGACGGTCCAGTCGGCAACAAATCTCCCCCTTTTCATCGACACGGCCAATCCCGATGCAATGGCCGCAGGCCTCTCAATCTGCCAAAACCGCGCCGTCATCAACGGCTTCTCTCTGGAGCCGAAAAAGCTTAAATCGATCCTTCCCCTTGCCGCAGCTCATGATGCCGACATCATCGGATATCTCCTCTATCCCGACAGCCATGTGCCGCCCGATGCCGCGGAACGCCTTGCAATTGCCGTGGAGATCCATGCCGCGTGTGCCGGGGCCGGCGTCGATCCGGCGCGGCTGATCATCGACCCCATCATCGCGCCTCTTGCCTGGGCCGACGGCACAACCCAGAACACCGAGATCCTCGCGCTCCTCCGCCAGCTTCCGGACCTGCTCGGCTATCCGGTACGCACCATCGGCGGCCTTTCCAACCTGACAACGGGCCCAGCCCCCAGGGAAAAAAAGCGGCTCATGGAGCGGACATATCTCCCCATGCTGGCAGCATCGGGCTTGAGCTTCGTGCTGATGAACGTCCTGCACAGAAGAAGCATCGAAACCGCAAAAGCCTCCAATGCCCTGACAGCCGGCGGAATCTTCTCCTGGGCATCGCTGCCCTGATCTCAGGGCTTTATGGAGCCGCCATCTTTTTTTCCCCCACCGCTGCAGACAGCCCTGAACCCGGCCTTCTGCGCCAGCACCGCGGAAACCCCATCATAGAGACCCGGCATCACCAGAATGGCCTCCTCCTCGATCAACCCCTTCAACCCCAGCGTCGGCTTCATCCGTCTTTCATTCCCTCTCATTCCCTTTCCGTCCCTTTCCGTCCCTTTCCGTCCTTTATGTCCTTTACGTCCTTTATGTCCCTTTGTCCTTTCACCCGATCATTGAAACCAGCCTACCCGAACCCGCAAAAATGATCAAGAAGGAACCCGCACCCAAAAAAAGACTTGCATTTTATCGCTTCGAATGAACGCTTGACGTTTTCATGGAATCGTCCTATTATTTCATGAAAACTAAAACAGGAGGCAAGCATGGCAAATCTTCATATAAAGGGAATCGACGACGATCTTTATGCCCGGATAAAGAATATATCGGAGGGGTTCTAATAGTTTCTTCTCGATACAGATATCGCTCTCTGACTGATCCAAGGAAAGCGCCTCAAAAAAATAAACCTACAGAAAGATAAACTTAATGGCCACAATCGAAAAAGCGAAAACCCTCCGGGAGATCCGCCGCATCTGCCGTCCAATGCCGTTGAAGGGCGATGAACTGGAGGCTTTTTTCGTTGAGACCGACTCCGCAAGAGATCCCCATCAACGGACCCGACAGCTTTTGTATGATGCCCTGGACATGGGAGAGGATATCCGGCTGCTCTTTTACGGGCACAGGGGATGCGGGAAATCCACGGAATTGAACAAGTTCATTTCGGAGCGGACCGATATGTTCTTTACCGTGACCTTTTCAGTGCTTCGGGAGATGAGCCCTGTCGCGGTTCGGGCCGAGGATCTGATCCTCATCATTGCCGACAGGGTTCTAAATGCTGCGGTGAATGCCGAGCTTTCGGTCGATGAAAAATTGCTGAAGCCTGTACTGGATTACTTTACCGAGACGACACAGACCACAAAGGAGAGCAGGGATACCTGCGCAGGGGCCGAGGCCGGTATTTCCACGCAGGGCACTCTTTTGGGTAAACTCACAGGGCTTTTTGTAAAGCTGAGAGGGGAGATCAAGCTGAATGTCCACAGCGATGAGACCCATCTGGCAAAGCTGCGGAAGCGTCCGGCTGATCTTCTGGTGCAGGCCAACTGCCTGATCAACGCGGTCCGGGAGGCGCTGCCGCCGGGGAAGCGGCTTCTGATCATCGTCGAGGATCTGGACAAGCTCGATATCCATCAGGCGCGGAAGATCTATGTGGAAAATGTCACGCTGCTGACGGGCATAACGGCCAACATCATCTACACCATACCGGTTTTTCTGTTCCACTCCCCTGAAGTCAACGCGTTTCGGTTCAATTTCGATGATATCATCGCCCTTCCCATGATCAAAGTGAGTGATCCCCGGCTCGGGAGAGTCGAAGGCTTTGAAATCATCCAGGAGATCGTTTGCCGCCGGATCTCCGATGATCTGATCGAAAAGGAGGCGCTTGCGATGCTGATAGACAAGACGGGTGGTGTGCTTCGCCATGTCTTCGAGGTGCTGCAGACGACCGCGCTGATGGCCGATGTGGAGACGCCCATCCGGAAAGAGCATGTGGAATACGGATTGAAAAAGCTGCAGAAGGATTTTTGGCAGCAGATCACGCTTCCCTATGATGAACTTCCGGGGGGGCCGGAATCGGTGGAGGATCTGTATGAGCGTCTGGAGGAATACGGCAAAAAGGAGCGGCAAGGGGAGAGAAATCCGCCGAAGGCCGATGCCGTCAACCAGATTCTGCTCCGGTCCTGCGCACTGGTGGAGTACAACGGGGAAGGTTGGTTCGGGGTTCATCCGTTGGTTATGGACAATCTCAAAGCCTTGGGAAGGCTTCCGTGAATGCCGAACCGGATCATCTGACCCTTCTGCGGAGGGCAGTGCGGGAGCCGATTTCAGGGATGACCGCAGCGGAGATCGATACGGTTTATCGGGCAAAGGAGATTATTTCCGACCTCCAATCCGAAATCGTGGAACGGCCTTTTGCCGAAATTGCTTTGAAAACCGATGCGGGAGCGGGGCGTTTTCATGAGCAGTGTCGTGAGATTGTTGAATTATGGCCCCCGGATGAAGGCGTCCTCAGCGTTATCGACGAGGAGAATGCAGAGGAGCATGGAGCGTATGAGTTCTGGACCGGAATGAACGCTCTTCGGGAAGCCTGGGAAGCATTGAACTGCCATATTGTCTTTTTTCTTCTTCCGGCGAGTTATCTTCGGTTGCTTCACATCGCAGACCATCTTGCAGACTGGATGCCCCTGAAACTTCATCTCATCGATCGGCCTAAAGAAGGATATTCAGACCGGGGGATGGATTCGGGCACATCCCTTTTCTCAGAAGGAACAGAGATGTCTCCGAAGGCGGCCCTGAAGCCGGCCTTCCGGGCCAGCACCGGGGAAACCCCATCATAGAGACCCGGGATCACCAGAATGGCCTCCTCCTCGATCATCCGTTTCAACCCCAGCATCCGCATCATCCGTCTTTCATTCCCTTTCCGTCCCTTTTGTCCTTTACGTCCTTTATGTCCCTTTGTCCTTTCACCCGATCATTGAAACCAGCCTACCCGAACCCGCAAAAATGATCAAGAAGGAACCCGCACCCAAAAAAAGACTTGCATTTTATCGCTTCGAATGAACGCTTGACGTTTTCATGGAATCGTCCTATTATTTCATGAAAACTAAAACAGGAGGCAAGTATGGCAAATCTTCAGATAATCGGAGGGATTCCAATTGTTTCTTCTCAATACCGATACCCCTGTATCCCATGATCGATACCGATAAACTCCCCATCAAAGAAGTCCTTCAAAATTCTCCGGAGATCGCGGCCGCGTATCTCTTCGGTTCGGCCGCCAACCGGGAGCCGGTGGTCAATGACATCGATATCCTGATCCTGCCGTGGCCCCAGCTCGATCCCCTCGGGGCCCTCTTCGATGTGAAGGCGCGGCTGATCGAAACTCTGAAACTGCCGGAGGAGAAGCTGGATGTTCTGCTCTTCGATCTGAAATATGCAGACCCGGAGGTGCTCTACAGCGCAGTCAATACCGGTATCCTGCTCAAAGACGAGGATACGGATTTTCTCACCGACCGGATCGAGGAACTCTCCCGGTATTTTTTGGAAAATGAATACCTGATCCGGCAGGCCGAACAACTGCGTCAGGAGATGCTGGATGAATTCTGTCGAGATTGACCCGAAGCGGATCAACCGTTTTCTGGATCAGATCACTGCCGAATGCGCGGATCTGTGCGACATCCTCAGCCATTCGGACGAGGAGATCCTTTCTTCGGACCATCTGATCAAAAGCTGCAAATATTCCATCATCGTCATTTCAGAGGCGATGGCCAATGCACTGCAGCATCTTCTCGCGAAAAAGTATAAAATTCCCATCAGCGGATATACGGAGGTACTGGTCAAGGCCGGGCAGCAGAAAATCCTCTCACAGGAGCTGCTGGTCCGGCTCCGCAGCTTTGTCAACTTCAGGAATCTGCTGGTTCATCAATACTGGCGGGTGGAAGATCGGCAATTCATAGGGAACCTTCGCGCCGGGATCGATGACTTCAAGGAATTCATCAAGGAGATAAGACGCTGCTTATGAAAAAGCTGCTGCCGGTAGGCATCCAGGATTTCGAGAAGATGATCCGGGGGAATTTCCTGTATGTGGACAAGACCAGATATATCCATGAAATGATCAAACCCCTGCAGGGCTTCTATTTCATGGCCCGCCCCCGGCGCTTCGGCAAATCCCTTCTGGTATCTACCTTGGCCAATCTCTTCAAGGGACGGAAAGAACTTTTTGCAGATCTCTGGATCGGAAAAATTCCGATGGAATGGATTTCCCATCCGGTGGTGAAGATCGACTTCACCCAGATCAACTCCGAAACTCCGGAAAAGCTGGAGGAGAGCCTGCTCAACCTGATCTACGGGATCTCGGCATCCGAGAAGATCGATCAGCCCCTGCGGTCCCTGCCGGACGCCTTTGTCCGCCTCATCACCGGACTGTTTGAAAAATATGATCAAAGCGTTGTAGTCCTTATCGACGAATACGACAAGCCGATCATCGACCACTTGGGGAAGGGGGAGGCGCGGCTCGAAATCGCCCGCCGGAACCGGGAGAAGCTGAAGCAGTTCTTCGGAGTGCTCAAGGGCGGGGATGTCTCGGCTGTGCTCCGGTTCATCTTTGTCACCGGTATATCGAAGTTTGCCCGGGTGAGCATCTTTTCGGATCTGAACAACCTCAACGATCTCTCCATGCAGGAAAAGTATGCCCCGCTGCTGGGATACACCGAAGAAGAGCTTCTTGCAAACTTCGATGACCATATCCGTGAACTGTCGGCCGCAGCCGGTCAAACCCGTGCGGAGATCATCGAAGAGATCCGGCGCTGGTATGACGGCTATCGGTTCACGGAGGGTGAGATCAATATTTACAACCCCTTTTCCGTGATCAGCCTCTTTGCCAATGGAAAATTCCAGAACTTCTGGTTCGAGACCGCAACCCCAAGCTTTCTGCTCGACCTGATCCGGGAGAGAGCATATCCGGTTGCCGATATCGAAGGGATGGAGCTGCCGAGGGAATTCTTTACGGTCTATGATCTCGATTATCTCATGCTCGAGCCGCTTCTGTTCCAGACCGGATACATCACCATTGCCGATTATGCCGATGAACTCTACCGAATGGCCTATCCGAACCATGAAGTCAAGACCTCTTTTCTCTCCTATCTGCTCAAGGGACTGCTGCAGCCGGAGAATTTCCGCCTGGCCCGAAGCTACAAACGGCTGAACCACTATCTTAATGATAAGCGGATCGAGGAGTTCATCGAGACGGTGCAAAGCATCATCGCTTCCATTCCCTATACCCAGATCGCAAACCGGAACGAAGCCTATTACCACACCATCTTCTATCTCATGCTTTCGGCCTCCGGCGTTCCGGTGCAGACAGAGGTTTTCACGGCAACCGGAAGACTGGATATAGCTGTGGAATTCACCGATAAAGTCTTTGTGATCGAATTGAAATGCAATCAAAGTTCCGAAAAGGCCATTCAACAGATCCTGGAGAAGCGGTATTATGAAAGATATAAATGGGAAAAGCGGGAGATATACCTGATGGGCATCAATTTCGATGCTGAAGCGCGGACGGTTTCCGATTGGAAATGGGGAGCGCTTGATCAGCTTATCAAGGAGAACTTTGATATTTGAAAGGGTTATTTTGGAATTGAAAAAATATTGGCCAAATTTTATTGCGCTTCTACAGGAGAACTGAAAACATGGACTTCAAACTGTCAAAAGAACTCGAAATGCTCCAAAAAGCGGTAAAAGAGTTTGCCGCAAAAAAGATCGCGCCCTTTGCCGATGAATGGGACCAAAATCACCATCTGCCCTATGAAGAGGCCATCCTCCCCATGGGAGAGCTGGGTTTTTTCGGCACGGTGATCCCCGAAGAGTACGGCGGAGAGGATATGGGATGGATGGCCGCGATGATCGTCTCCGAAGAGATCGCCAGGGCCTCCAGCTCTCTTAGGGTGCAGATCAACATGCAGACCATCGGGTGCGCCTATCCCATCTGCAAATATGGCCCCGAGGAGATCAAAAAAAAGTATGTGCCCAAGCTGACCACCGCCGAATACATGGGCGGCTTCGGCATCACCGAGCCGGACGCGGGCTCCGATGTCATGGCCATGAGTTCAACGGCCGAAGACAAAGGGGATCACTGGCTGATCAACGGCTCCAAGACCTGGATCTCCAACGCGAATGTCGCGGATGTGCTTATCTACTATGCCTATACCGACAAGGAAAAGGGCTCCAAAGGACTCTCCGCGTTCGTGATCGAGCCGAAGAACTTCAACGGCATCAAGACCACTTCACTGGAGAAGATGGGCTCCCACTCCTCCCCCACCGGCGAGATATTTCTGAGCGACACAAAAGTGCCCAAAGAGAACCTGCTGGGAAAAGAGGGAGAGGGCGCAAAGATCCTCTTCAGTTCGCTCAACCAGACCCGCCTTTCCGCGGCCGCCGGCGCCGTGGGGCTGGCTCAGGCATGCCTCGATACAGTGGTCAAATACTGCAGCACCCGAAAGCAGTTCGGAAAACCCATCGGGCAGTTCCAGATGAACCAGGACATGGTCGCGCAGATGTCGGCCGAGATCGAGGCCGCGCGGCTGGTGGTCTACAAGGCCGCATGGGCCAAGGATCAGGGGCATCTCGACAACGGCTTGGATGTGGCCCAGGCCAAATATCTGGCCGGAGAGGCCGCGGTCAAAGGGGCCAATTACGCGATGCGGATATTAGGAGCCTACGGCTATTCCACGGAATACCCCGTGGCCCGCTTCTACCGTGATGCCCCCACCTACACGATGGTAGAGGGTTCCGCCAACATCTGCAAATGGATCATCGCACTGGATCAGCTCGGCATCCGAAAGGCCAATCGCTAGAGCATTTTCTTTCCGGATCTTCAGCCTGTCATCCGCTTTATCCCTTCTATCCGCTCCATTCATGCCCGGAGGTGCGCTGCTTCTGACGCGGCTCCGGGCCATCGACATCCCGCCAGTCTTTCAAAACCTCATTTCTAGAGAAACTCCCCCATATTCTTTGGTTTTGCTGATCTAAAAGAAAAAAAATATCATTTTCTATTGACGGAAGTATAAATCCGGTCTAAATCATTAAAATAAATTCTTCGCAAATCAGAAGTCACTTTCGTTTTACCCCAAAAAAAATGAAGAAAATCGACAGGAAGTGCAACCCCTTCAGAGAGGAGCTTTTGACATGAGCAGACCGGTCATCGCCATTCTTTTTCTAGCCCTTTCCCTTTTTGCTCTCTCTTCGGCCGCCGCTCAGAGCCCGTCCCAGAGCATCTACTACGACTTTGGCGTCTTCGCGTATGAGGAAGGGGACTACGAGGGGGCGTTGAAGAATTTCAACACCGCGCTGGAATCCGACCCGGACAATCCGTATCTGCACCATTTTCTGGGAAAGACCTATATGGCCCTGAAACAGTTTGAAGCGGCCAAAGAGCAACTGAAAAAGGCTCTGGAGATCGACCCGGAGATCCCGGAACTCAAGTTCGATACGGGAATGCTCTATTTCAAAACCGGAAAATACTACCGAGGAGCCGAGCTGTTTTCGGAGATCGTTGCATCGGAACCGGATAACGTCCGGGCCCATTACCAGGCCGGGATCAACTACTTTCGGCTGGAGGAGTATCAGAAGGCCGTAAACCACTTCGTCACGGCCGGAGAGAAGAGCCCGACCCTCACGGACAACAGCTTCTACTATGCCGGGGTCTGCTATTACAAACTCAAGGAGCTGGAAAAGGCCTTGGAGATGTTCGAGTATGTGCGGGACCATACAACATCTCCGCTGCTGCGGGGAAATGCCCTGGTCTGGCTGCAGAATGTGGACAAACGGCGCGCGAGTTTGAAGCCCTTCCGAATCTTTTTCAAGATCGGACGCCAGTATGACGACAATGTCCGGCTGGAGCCCCTGGATCTGGATCTCTACGCGGATGAGGGGGATTTTGCCACACAGCTCTACTTTTCCGGATCATACCAGCGCCGTTTCGGCACAGAGGATGAGATGGCGGTCAAGGCCGGGTACAACCATTATCAAATCTTGTATGATGATTTGGACGGTTATGATCTCACGGCAAGTCTGTTCGATTTTTCCGGGGACTACCGGAACGGCCCCTTGACCTACGGGCTCACCTATACCCCTTCCTACTTCTGGCTCGACGGGGACGGTTATCTCCAGCGCCACCGGTTCATCCCCCGGGTGCGCTGGCGGATGAAGGAGGGGCTCTTTTCCACCTTTTCCTACGGATACAGCATCAATGCCTACGAAGATGATGAAGATAAGGATGGTCAGACCCATGAGCCCCGCATCGATCTCATCTACGGCATCCCGGATCTGGGGCTTCGCTTTTTCGGGGGCATGGGGTATGAGATAGACAATGCCGATGCCGCGCACGAGTCCTATGATCTTTTCAGAACCAACATCGGTCTCACCTGGAAGATGTTCTGGAACATCAGTTTGACCCTTGCCGGAAAATACGAGGATCGGAAATATGACGGCCGGCATCCCTTTTTTGGGGTTGTCCGCAATGATGACAAGTTCGGCCTCGATCTCTCTCTCTCCCGCAGGCTCTTCTACGACTGGCTCGGTGGGACCGTGGATTACGATTATACAAAGAACGATTCCAACCTGAAGGATCATCAGTATGAGCGGAACGTACTGGGATTCTCCATTTTTGTGATCTATTAAGGGGGTTACAGATGAAAAATATCATGAAGATCGGAAGATGCCTTTTTGCCGTCTATGCGGCGATGATTATGGGAATTGTCGGAACCACAAATCAGGCCGATGCTGCGGACAGATGGGGGATCGAGATCCGGGAGGCGTTCGAGCCGGGGGTAGGGGACCCCATCGGAACGGTGGTTCAGGTTCAGGGGGATGTACTCATCCAGCACAAGTTCTCGAATGTCGGCTATCTCGCGGCAGACGACCTTCCGCTTTTTATGGGGGACACGCTGATTAGCAAGGATCGCTCCAGAGCCCGCCTCACCTTTGAAGACGAAAGCATGGTCACGATCGCCTCAAACAGCCGCATCACCCTGACCCGAAGCATCTATGATCCGGAAAAAAAGCACCGGAGCGGCTTTTTTCAGGTGGCCTTTGGCAAGGCCCGGTTCGTGGTTCGAAAGTTGAGCGGATACAAGAATTCCGAGTATAAGATCAAGACTCAGACCTCTGTGATGGGGGTTCGGGGGTCCGATTTTATCGTCGAGGTCGGGAATTCCGAGAGTGCGGGAAGCGGATCTGGCACGAAAATAACGACCGCGGCCGATACCCGATTGGAGGTCCGCAGCCTGGATCAACCCGAATCGCCCGTATTTCTGGATTCTTACCAGCAGGTGCTCGTTCCGGTCGATGCCCCGCCCGAGGAGATCATCTCTCTCACACCTGATGAAGTCGATGCCATGATCGAGGATTTCGATCTCGATGTTCAAAT
>JAABSZ010000149.1:0-9930 GCA_011390135.1 Desulfobacteraceae bacterium
CCACCGGATATTCCAGGCCCTTGCTCTTGTGCATGGTGACGAGCTTCACTGCGCGCGCGTCGCTCTCCAGCCGCAGCGGGTTCTCGTCGGGCCGTTCGACTTCCGGGGAGCGCTGTTCCGCAAACCATTTGAGCAGGCCGGCCATGCCGGGGCGGCTTCTGATCTCATGCTCGTGAAGCAGCTCCGCGAGATGGAGCAGGTTGGTGCAGCGCCGCTCCCCGGCCGGCAGCGCCATGAGCCGGGGCAGGACATTCTCCTTTTCAATGAGCGCGTTGAACATCCGCATGAAGCCCTTCCGGTTCCAGAGTTCGTGATACTCCCGGAACCGGACGATCCAGGCTTCCCAATCCGACTCGTTCCGGGTCAGGCCGTCGATCTCGGTTCCGGAGAGCCCCATGATCTCGGTGGATAGAGCCCCTTTGATCCGGGCCTCGTCAGATGGGGATGCGACAGCCGGCAGCAGTTGGGAGAGGCTTCCTGCCTCCTTTGCATCGAAGATGTCCCCGGTCTGATACCGGACGCTGGGGATGCCTAATGCCGAAAGTTCCTTTTCCACCTTCTCCGCCTCGGTATTGCGGCGGACCAGCACCGCGATGTCGCCGGGGTGAAGGGGGCGGTCCGGGATCGACGGGGAGTGGCTTTTGAGAATGATTCGGTCTTCGAGGGAGAGCAGGCGGGAGATTTCAGCGGCCACGGCCTTTACGATGTGCCGGCGGGCATCTTCCTTGGGGATAGCTTTCTTGCCCGGGGAGATCTTTTCGGCCTCCATCAGCCAGAGGTGAAGGGGCGGCTCGCTCTTCCCGTCGATGGTCAGATCGACCCGGTCCTTTTTTCCGGCCGCGGCCCGCACTTCTTCAAATGCGATCTCTTTATAGACGAACGCGCGGGCATGCTCTTTGAAGAGGGTGTTGACCCCTTGGATCAGATTCTCCTGAGACCGCCAGTTCTCCGGAAGGGTGAACCGGGAGGGGGTGTAGGCCGCGGCCTTCATATATGCGAAGACATCCGCGCCGCGGAACCCGTAGATGGCCTGCTTCGGGTCCCCGATGAGAAAGAGGGGGCATTTGGCCTCTCCGAAGATCGTCTTGAAGATTTCGTACTGCACCGGGTCCGTGTCCTGGAACTCGTCGATGAGCGCGGCCGTGAACTTCTCCTGAATGTTTCGGCACAGCGAGGGCCCTTCGTCTCCCTGGATGGCCCGGTGAAGGTTTCCCAGAAGATCGTCAAAAGACTGGACGTTCTGGATCTCCTTGACCGCGGCCAACTGCTCTTTTGTCAGGTCGAAGAGGCGGACTTTCATGTTCATCAGCCGATTTTCGAAGTTTTCGGCCACAACCCCGCGGCAGTCGTAGAGCCGCTGGCAGACGTCGAAAAAGGGGTGTGCAGGCGGCGTCTGCTTCTTCTTGGTTCCCGCGCAGATACCGTCTGTGGTGAACTTGTCGAACCTGTCGAAGAAGTTCAGGGCCGGAACCGGCGGATCGCCGGCAAAGAGCGCGTCCATCTCCTCGATCCATTTCAAAAGGCTCCTCTTCTGGTACATGTTTCCGTTGAGGGCGCTGCTGCCAAGAGCCGCGGTCACCTGACTTTTCGATCGCTTCCATTCGGATGCGGCCGCTGTAAAGGCCGTCTCGAAATCCTTTATGGCCGCCGCGATCTCCGGAACATCGACTTCTTCCGGAAGAATTCGGGGATGCTGCAGCGAGGGCGCCTCATCGAGGATGCTGAGAAAATCTGAAGGCGAACCCATTTTTCCCCGGACATAATCGACGAACAGGGGCATCTCGTTGTAGAGATGCTTCCGCCAGAAGTCCTCCACGATCTCGGCCTTGAGGTGGGCCTGGCTGGTGATCAGCTCGGTGTCGAAGAGGACGCCGCTTTCAAACGCGTGTTCGTGGAGCATCCGCTTGCAGAAGCCGTGGATGGTGAAGATTGCGGCCTCGTCGAAATCCCGGAGGGCTCGCCTGAGGGCGCGGATGCCGGGATCGGTTCCCGGTGTTTCGGCTGCGGAGTGGACAGATTGGACAAAGTGGACGAAGTCGGGATCTTTATTTTCAACATCCCCCTCCAGGACTTCGAGCGCGGCCCGGAGTTGCCGCCGAATCCGATCCTTCAGCTCCTGGGTGGCGGCTTCGGTGAATGTGACCACGAGGATCTTGTTTACCGCCATCCCCTTTTCCAGGATCAGGCGGAGAAAGATCCCCGAGATCGTGTAGGTCTTTCCGGTTCCCGCGCTCGCCTCGATGAGGTTGGGGCCGTCGATAGGGCTGTTGCGGAGATTGAAATGGACCGGTGGAAGTTCTTTCATGGCTGCTTCACCTCTTCTTCCAGTTGCAGGATCGGGTCGAAGATTGCAACGGCATGGGCCGCAAAGAGATCGTCCAGGGGATCTTCGAGATGGCCGAAACAGAGGCCGAAAAAAACGTCGTCCGTATCCCCGGGAATCTTCCGGCTCGGAACCCCGTTCCACTTTGTCCGAGCCGCGCTGAGGGCCGCCGCGGCATCTCCGTTCTTCTTTCTCAGTTCATTAACATAAGCATACGCGGTCTCCGGAAAAAAGGGAACGGGCGACTGCAGCCCCTGCCAGTAGAGCGAGAGAATCTTTTCCAGAAGGGCCTCGGCATCCCCGGCCGCACCATACGCGCAGGCTGTCCACTCCTTGCCGTTGCGGCCCGCGAGCATGCTCCGCTTCGGATACTCTTTGGGGCCTGCGATATTCAGCACCAGGTGGTCGATCCAGATCCGCAGCCGATCCTTGGCCTTGATGCCGGCATACCGGTACCGGATCAACTGCTCCGGATAGATCCCGTCAATTCTTCCCAGAACCCGGAAATCGCCGATCCGCAGATCAATATCCAGGGGTTCGAGGGGATTTCCCGCGAGACAGAGCCCCATTTTCCGGATGAATCCCTCCGTGCCCCGGCGCAGCTCCTTGAAGACGCAATTGCCGACCTCCCCAAGAGGGAGTTCTCCGCAGGCTTTTTTGATCCGGTAATACTCTCCGATATCGGCATCGGGCGCGGAAAGCCCCTTTTCCACCAGATCGTTTCCGATGAGATACCGCTCCAGATTGTCCAGGGAAAAGGGCTCCTTTTCGGGCAGCGCGGCCAGAGTCTCCTCCAGCCGGAGGTTTAGACGCCGCTCCAGCAGAAACTGCGCGGGGTTTCTCAAAAACCGCCGGAGATCGGTTATCTTGACGGTGCGCCACTCCTTTTCGGGCGGTTCCAGCGGCTTCGGGAAGAGGGGCGGCAGCGGCTTCTGTTTTCCCTGAAGCCCCTTTGCAGCCTCGCAGTGAGTCCTGGAAAAACTGAAGCGTTCCTCCTCATCCCCGCGGAAATATTCCGGGCTGAAGGGCTGGAGCCGGTGCGCGGTCCGCACATGGTCCATTATTTTCTTCTCCGGGATTTTCTTTTCCATGATCCTTTTTCCCGGGATCTTTTTTCCCGGGATTTTTTTCTCGGGTATATTCTTTTCGGGGATCTTCTTCTCGGGCGCGGCAAAGCCTTTTTCGATGTAGTCGGTCAGCTCGCTCACCAGCACCGACGGCGGGATCTCGCTGTTGTCTTTGATGTCGTACCCCACATGGGAGATGTAGAGCCGCTCCCTTGCCGACAGGAGCGATTCCAGAAAGAGATACCTGTCCTCGTTGCGCAGGGAGCGGTCCCCGATGCGGGGGGCCTTTGCCATGAGGTCGAATGCGGGCCGGACATCCCTTCGGGGAAAGCTGTCGCTGTTCATCCCGATCATGCAGATGACCTTGAAGGGGATGCTGCGCATGGGAAGCATGGCACAGAAGGTGACCGCGCCCGAGATAAAGCCGAAGCCGAAGCCCTCCCGGGTGAACACGCCGCCCAAATGGGCTTTTACCGCGTGGATGTCCGTCTCACCTTCGTATCCGGCCTGTTCCGCGGTCTCCTTCATCCGGAGCAGTTGGGCCGAGATTTTTCCGAGTTCGACCTCGTTCTCCTCGGTGCTCTCGAAGAAGTCCCCGATCATCTCCCGCAGCAGCTCGGCCCATTCGGAAAGGCTCTTTTTTCCCTCCAGGGCTCCAACCCGGTCGAAGAGCTTTTCAGTAAAGCCGATAAACCGGCCCAGCACCTGCGCGGCCTCCCCTTCCATGTCGTCGAAGGGGAGGATATCTTCAAACATCCTCGACTCGTTTCCGATCATGGCATACCCCAGGAGGAGCCGGTCCAGACCTGCCTGCCAGGTGTTTTCCGGCAGATCGGGCAGATCGAGTTTCTTCCGGTTTTCCCGGTCGATCCCCCAGCGGATGCGGGTCTTCGCGATCCATTCCCGGATCAGATCGAGATCCGACTCTGTCAAACCGAACTTTCCATAGACCGACGGGGTCTCCAGAATGGAGAGCACCTGGGCCGCGCCGAACCGGCTTCCCCGGAGGTCCAGGATCTGCAGGAAGACGTCGATTATCCGGCTTTCGGTCCGGTAGCTCTGGTCTGCGATGGTGAAGGGGATCTTCAGCGGGTCATCTTTGGGACGGTCAAAGACCGCCTGGATGTAGGGGGCATACTTCTCGATCTCCGGCGTCATCACCAGAACGTCGTTCGGGGAGAGATCCGGGTTCTTTTTAAAGATTTCCAGAAGCTGGTCGTGGAGAACCTCGGCCTCCCGCATGGGGCTGTGGCAGGCATGTATCCGGATCGAGTCGTCATCCAAAGAGATGATGGTCTTCCCGCCGGCATCCGAATCGCCGTTTCCGGCTCTGCCCCGGGTTCGGTCAACCAGGTAGAGCAGATCGTGCTGGATGGCTTCAAGAATGGTCTCCTCCCCCGGATCGAGGAAGAAGGCATCTTTGAGATCGGGATCATCGCTGATGTCATTGTAGCCGCTGATCAGTTCCTGGATCAGGTTGAAGAAGTCCCGGCCCTGCTTTCCCAGAGCCGCCAGAATCGGATTCCCCTCCTCCAGATAGAGATCCTCTCCGAGATCGTTCCCGACCACCGCCAGACCCGATTTCTGCTCGATCCGGCGCATCTCCTGCCGGGACTTGATATCCCCCCAGAACTCCCGGCAGGGGTTGAGCATGTAGAGGTTCACCTCTGTATATGCGGCGATCGCGTCCAGCACCTGCAGATGAAAAGGGGGCAGGGTGGGGATGCCGAAGATGGAGACCCGCGGGGGCAGAATTTCCCCAATTCGATCGGCAAGGGACCTGTCCCGCAACCTCTCCAGGATGGCTCTGCCCAGCGCGGCCCGGTGGATCGTCTCATACCCCGGCACGATCTCCCGCCAGAGGGCCGCCTGCCAGTTCTCCGGCTCTTCCCCGGCCTCCCATCGGAAGATCCAGTCTGGCCGAAAGAGCAGATACTGCTCGAAGGTGACTCCGATCTGCCGGGCCAACTGGTACGGTTTGAGATCGCTGTGAGCATGGTCCAAATAGACCCGGACCGGCGCGAATATCTCCTGTTCAATGAGATCCGGAAGGCGCTCCCTGATCCGCTCCATGATCCGCCAGGCCATGACCTCCGCGCCGAACGCGAACTCGTCGGCCCGGTCCGGCAGGATCTTCTGCAATATTTCATGCATGAAGGTGTTGGGAAAGGGGAAGCGGAGGTTGGCGCAGATGCCGTGTTTTTTCGCAATTTCCAATGAGATCCAGCGCTCCATCCCCTTGCTGTGGACCACCACGATCTCCGGGTCCAGAGGAGAACCCAAAGGACTTTTCAGGTCCGTGACCAGGGCCAAAACAAGATTTTCCGCCCGATTTCCAGTGATGAGATTGAATTTTTTCATTTTTTTCGATACCTTCTCCCTATGATTGTCCGCAGACTACCCGAAATGGGGAGATATTTCAACACTTCATTGAAAGATGCGGCCATTTTTTTTCGGTTTTTTAATCCGGGTTTTTTGATTGGCAGAGAGGAGGCTATATGGAAGGGAAATCTTTCTGGATCATCGGCGCAGGAAAATTCGGCCAACGCGCGGCCCGGAAACTGCGGGAAAAGCATCCGAACGGGAAAATGATCATGGTGGATCGGGCCCCGGCGACACTGGATGACCGTACCACTGCCGAACTCCGGTCTCTCAAAGCGGAGCTGGTAACAGCCGACGGCATCGAATACCTGGTCGAGCATCTGACCCCGAACCGGGGCCCCGACTGGGTCATCCCGTCCATCCCCGTCCATGTGGCCGCGGAATGGGTCAAAATGAAGCTCAAAGGCATCCGAAAAGTCGAGCCGTTCCCGGTTCCACAATTTCTGGAAACGATCCTTCCCCATCCATTCCGGGGCAAAGAGGGACAGCTCTACCTCAGCCACGCCGATTTCCGCTGCCCCGCAGACTGCCCCGAGCCGCCGAACATCTGCACCCACACGGGAAAGTCCAGACCCGGCATTCTGTTTCAGGAGCTGGGGGATTTGGATCTTCCCGGATTCACTGCTCTTGCCATCCGCAGTCGGCAGCTTGCACCGGGTCTGGGCGGTTACAAGCCCGCTGCGCTCTGGGATGCATTGGAGAAGGTTTCCGGGGCCCAAGGAAAGATTCTCTTCAGCACCGCATGCCGCTGCCACGGCGTTCTGGACGCGTTTGCCCTCCCCGGGTGAGATGGCTTGGGAACCGGTCTTTTTTCATCGTAAATTCGGCAGTTTTTCACAATACGGGTTGATTTTTATGCCCTTCCGTAGGAGAATGAGGATTGAGAATCGTACCTTCAATCCACGGAAGGAGCAAAAAAATGAACCTAAGCGAATATGACAAGATCCTCAAAGAGGCCATCGACCGGGAGATCGAATCCCAGGAATTCTATAAGGAAGTGGCCGGCCGGATGACCGATGAAAACCTCAAGAAACTCTTTTCCGATTTTGTAAAAGAGGAGAAGAAGCACCAGGAGATTTTAGAGGGATTTCGGGTAAACATTCCCCAAAAGCTCCCCTTTGACGAGAGCCGGGACTACCATGTGGCCGAAACCGTGGACGAGCCCCGCCTCTCCACCGACATGAAGCCGGCCGACGCGTTCAAGCTGGCCATGAAAAAGGAGGAGGACGCGATGAAGACCTACCAAAGCCTCTCCACCGGGGCCACGGATTCTGAGCAGAAGCGCCTCTTCGAAGAGCTGGCCAGCATGGAGCAGGAGCACAAGCTGAAGATGGAGAACGCGTTCGTGGATATCGGCTACCCGGAAGTCTGGTAGGCGATCATCTCCATGACAACCGAACCCAGAAAATCGATCCTCTGCCCCAACTGCCGCAGGCTCGTGAGCCGGGACGAGACAAGATGCCCCCACTGCGGCATCAGCAATCCCGGATCTAAATGGAAGAGCAATCTCTGGACCCGGAACATTCAGGAGCCCGAAGGGGTGATCCGCGCGGTGATCTACGTCAATATCTTCATGTATGTGATCTCCCTGCTCTTTGATCTCAGTGCCGTCGGGAGTTCCCTGATGAACCCCTTTACCGCGCTCTCCCCGGCCAGCAACAGCCTCTTTCTGCTGGGCGCGTCCGGGGCCATTCCCATCTCAGGATACGGCCGCTGGTGGACAATCCTATCTGCTGCCTATCTCCACGGCAGCCTGCTGCACATCATCTTCAACATGATCGCGTTCCGCCACCTCAGCACCTTCGTGATCCGGGAGTACGGAATCTTCCGGATGCTTTCCATCTTCACCCTCAGCAGCATGGTCGGCTATACGGTCTCCTATTTTGCCGGTGTCCGTCTCACCATCGGCGCGTCGGCTGCGGTCTGCGGCCTGATCGGCGCGATTCTCTACTATGCAAAGAGCCGGGGCGGAACCTACGGCCATGCGGTCTACACCCAGGTGAGCGGCTGGCTGATGGGGCTCTTTCTCATCGGCTTCATGCCGGGGATCAACAACTGGGCACACGGCGGCGGGCTGGTGGGCGGCATCGCCATCGGCTTTCTGCTCGGATATTCCGAGCGTAGGCCCGAAGGATACCGGGACAAGGCCATCGCCGGAGCATGTGCGGCAGCAACACTGCTGGTGCTGCTCTGGGCGCTTTTCACGGGATTCATCTACCGTTTTTCATGAAAACAGACATCCATCTAAGGAGGTAACGGATGGCGATCATCAAATGGGACCCCTTCCGGGATATCTCCGGCATTCAGGATCATATCAACAAGGTCTTCGAGGAATCCTTTCCCCGGATTCGGATTAAGGATCGGGACAACCCGAACGTTTGCGCATGGGAGCCGCTGGTGGATATCTTCGAAACTGAGACCGATGTGGTGATCCAGGCCGAGATCCCCGGGGTTCACAAGGAGGACGTTTCCGTGGAGGTGAAGGACAATATTCTCATCATCAAGGGAGACCGGCTGCCGGATGAGAAGAGCCAAGAGCGGAACTACTACCGGCAGGAGCGCTGCTTCGGAACCTTTCAGCGGGCCTTTGCCCTGCAGGATTTCGTCCATACGGATAAAATCGGCGCGCACTTTTCAAACGGGGTGCTGGAAGTGACGATTCCCAAGCCCGAAGAGGAGATCCCGGTAAAGATCCGGGTGGAAGCCGACGAAGAAGAGTAATCCTTGAAGGAGCTGCCCCTGAACCGTAAAACCGTACCGGACCGCACGATCATCGCGTCCCAGTACTTCCTCTATTTCGGAGTGCTGGGAATTTTTTTGCCCTACTTCAACCTCTACTGCTACCGGATCGGCTTCTCCGGATTTGAGATCGGCGCGATCAGCGCACTCCGCTCCGTGGCCCTGGTAATCTTTCCGATTTTATGGGGCATGGTCGCGGACCGGTTCCAGTCCCGCCGGCCCATCTACATCCTCTGCAACTTTTTAAGCACCGGCATCTGGACTTTTTATCTCTTCACCAGAGATTTTGCGCCCATGGCCGTGATCACCGTCTTCTTCGGAATCTTTTTTGCCCCCATCATCTCCTTTCTGGAAGCCTTTACAATGGATGTGCTGGGAAAGGAGAAGCGCCAGTACGGCCGGGTCCGGGTATGGGGAACCATCGCCTTTATCGGGGTGGTGCTGATAATGGGGAGGGTGCTGGATCGTTACCCCATCGACATCATTCTGGTGCTGATCCTGACGGGCTCGCTGCTTCACTCGGTCATCTCCCTGAAGATCCCGGGAAGCATCCGGCCCAGGAACCTGCGGTTCGGAGAGGGGTTCAAGGCATTTCTCACGGGCCGGGCACTGGTCTTTCTCTTCTGCGCGTTTCTGATGCTCGTGAGCCACGGGGCATATTATGGCTTCTTCTCCATCCACCTGGAGAACCTCGGCTACTCCGGGACATTTATCGGGATCGCCTGGGCACTGGCAGCCGGGGCCGAGGTCTTGGTGATGCTCAACTCGAAAAAGATCTTCAACCGGTTTTCGTTGGAAAGGGTGCTGATATTTTCCCTCTTTGTGGCGGCCATTCGCTGGGGAATTCTCTTCACCGCGGAGAATCCGTGGATCATCCTCCTCTCCCAGGGAACCCATGCCGTCACCTACGGAACCTTTCATGTGGCCGGCATCCTCTACATCGACCTGCTCTCGCCCGAGGAAGCCAAGACCGTGGGGCAGGCCGTGAACAACGCGGTGACCTACGGGCTGGGGATGATGGTCGGGTTTTTCATGAACGGGTATATCTTTGAGCAGTTGGGGGGATTTGCGATCTTCGGGTTCAGTGCGGTGATCTCATTGGCCGGGGCTTTGATTCTGGTGCTGTACCACGGCCGGGGAAGGGTCGGGCAGGGTGCGTAGAAAGGAAAGGCTCACCAGCGCTTGGGGACAAAGGCTTCATCGTTTATGATATGAACTGTATTCCCACTCTGGGCGATGACAAAAAGACCGTTTTTGTAGGCGAAACGATCCACGCCTTCATTGATGACAATACCGGCCACAGCGCCGAGTACCTGTAGATCCTCGTATTCGGGAAAAAAGAATTTGAACTTGGCAAGCCGTTCCATATGCTCCTGCACATCATCGACGCTCAGGGTGCTTTTGGCCTCGATCAGCACC
>JAABSZ010000150.1:0-9641 GCA_011390135.1 Desulfobacteraceae bacterium
AAGCCTTCGGCAGGAGATGGAGAAGAGCCTTGGGCGGCCCGGCCTGACCGAGGCATCCATTGCGGACCGGAAGGAGAAGATCGCGCTCATCCCGGACGAGCTGGCCCGGAAGACCGATGACCTGCTCAAAAAATACAGCATCCGGACAGATGTAAGGCCCTGCGCGGTTCTGCGGATTCTGACTCCTGTCGTGAAGATCCTCGTAAAGCTTACCAAAGGGAAAGCAGAGAGGAGCGCGACCCTGTTTTACAACCCGATCACGAAAGCCGTCGATCCACTACCCTGCGAAGGGTGCGGCGCGGGAACCTACACGGTTTGGCTTTGCGATCCTCATCTCCATATTCTATGCCCGAGCTGCAAAAGAGACTGCCCAGCCTGCAGGAAAGGTTAGGGGAAAACTCATGCCCACAATTTTACAGATATTCGGATGGAGACTATTTTTCTATGCAAATGAGGGGAATGAGCCAGCATGGGTAGATTTCCAGAGGAGTAAGAAGAAATGAACAAACTTCATGATGTTAAAATTATAGAAATCACTGAAGATCAATTGATTTTAGAGGTTGATACTGAAATGAAAGCATTCGATCTAAAAGAGATTTCCAGTAAATTGTCAGCCGCATCCGAGCTTGAAAAAACGACATATGAAATCTCTCCATCAGGCTATGGAATTCATTGGCCTCTGATCGATGAGGATATCTCCATAGATGGCCTCCTCGGAATCCTTCACCAGCCGGAGCCGGAAAAAATGAGGGCTTGAAGGTAAATCCCTCAACCGCTTACGATATTTTTTCGATCATGGCCCCAGCCGCAGCCACCTGCCCCAGGGAGATTCCTCCGTCATTTGTTGGAACCTGCGTGTGGGTATAGACCTTGAACCCCTCTCTTTCCAGCTCCCGAATCATTCCCGACAGAAGAATCGAATTCTGAAAGACCCCGCCGCTCAATGCGGCACGGTTTAAACCGGTCTCCTTCCGGATCTCGAGAACAAGCTCGGTGAAGAGGCCGATCAGGGTTCGATGGAATTTCCCGCTGATCTCCGATGGCGTCAGCCCATAATGAAGGTCATTGACCACACCGGAGATAAGGGGTGCAGTGCAGATCCGCCGGGTATCATCACAGTTGTCCCACTCGTAGAGATATCGGCTCTCCCCCTCCATCTCCGCGATCATCTCCAGGGCCATTGCGGCCTGGCCTTCAAAGGTGACACGGTTTCGTATGCCCAGTATCGCTGCGATTCCGTCGAAGAGTCTGCCGAGGCTCGATGTAGCCGGGGAATTGATCCCCTTTACGATCATCCGGGTCACAAAGGAGATCTTCGACTTCTCCGTATTCCGCAAGATCGGCAGATCCAGATCCAGAAGCTTTTCCCCGTAGGCGTCGTATAAGTAGCCGATCCCCATGCGCCAGGGCTCCTGGATCGCGGCGGCCCCCCCCGGCATGGGCACATACCCGAGATGCGCCGCCCGGGTAAAACCGGAAAGCTCTGCCAGTAAAACCTCTCCGCCCCAGATAGCGCGGTCGGTTCCGTATCCGGTTCCGTCAAAGGCAAGGCCGATGACAGGGCCGTCGATCCGGTTTTCAGCCATTACGGATGCGATGTGGGCATGGTGGTGCTGAACCCCAATTTTCCGCTCGGCCTTCTGTTCCAGCGCATACCGGGTGCTGATATAATCCGGATGAAGATCATGGGCGATGATGGAAGGCTCGATATCGAGAATCCGCTTCATATGGTCTATGGTCTTTTCGTAGAAGCGCTCTGCGGAGAGATTCTCCAAGTCTCCGATGTGCTGGCTCAAAAAGGCCTTATCCCCTTTGGTAATGCAGATGGTGTTCTTCAGCTCTCCGCCGCACCCGAGGACCGGCGGAATTTTTTTTCCCAAAAAGATCGGAACCGGCACATATCCCCGGGATCTGCGGATCGGTCTCGGGGCATTTGCAGTATGCTTGACAATGGAGTCGTCGCTTCTGAGATAGATGTCCCGGTTGTGCATCAAAAAGGCGTCTGCGATGCCCGAGAGACGGGAAAAGGCCTCCTCGTTTTCAATGGCGATGGGCTCATTGCTCAGGTTCCCGCTGGTCATCACCAATGCCGGAAATTTGGGGGGGCAGGCATCGGTTCCGGTACAGGGGTAGAAGAGGAGATAATGGAGCGGGGTATAGGGCAGCATCACGCCGAAGTATCGGTTGTTCGGAGAGACGGCCCCCGCAATTTCATTGGACTCTCGCTTGCGGAGCAGCACGATGGGCCGATGGGCCGAACTCAGCAGATCGGCCTCCTCCGATCCATAGTGGGCATAATTTCCGATGGCCCCAAGATCGGCCGACATCAGGGCAAAGGGCTTCTCTTCCCGATGTTTTCGGCTTCTGAGAAGGGCGACGGCCTCATCACTCATTGCGTCCGCGGCCAGATGAAAGCCGCCAAGCCCTTTGATCGCAAGAATCTTTCCCGATTTTAGAAGGGAAACTGCCTCCGGAATCGGGTCTGGAGACGCAACGCGCTTTCCGTTCCGGTCGTACAGCGCGGCCTGAGGGCCGCAGACATGGCACGCATTGGGCTGGGCATGGAACCGCCGGTTCATCGGATCGTCGTATTCAGCCTGGCACTCGGGGCACATGGGAAACCCCTTCATCGCAGTATGAGGCCGGTCATAGGGAATATCTTCGATGATGGTGTATCTGGGGCCGCAGTTGGTGCAGTTGATAAAGGGATACCGATAGCGCCGGTCATTCGGGTCCAGCAGTTCCTTCAGACAATCATCGCAGATGGAGACATCCGGAGAGATCAGCGTGGAGCGGTGCTGCCCCCGATCGCTGGCTAGGATCGTAAAATCGGCATGGTTCTCCAGTTGCGCGGCCGAGACATCCATATCGATGATCCGGGCCAATGGCGGCTTTTTCTGGCTGAGATCCCGGCAGAAGGCATGGATGCTTTTGGATGGACCCTCGGCATGGATCAGGACCCCCGCCCCGGTGTTGGCCACATGGCCTCTGATCCGGTGGCGGCGGGCCAACTGGTAGACGAATGGCCGAAATCCGACACCCTGGACGATGCCGTTGATGCGGATGCCTTTTGCGATGGTATCGGGTGATATGAGTGGTTTCTTCAAAATCTATTTGACAAGTTCACAGATCGCGTTTTATATATAGCTTTTTACAAAATTTTGGTAAAGGAGAGATAACAATGGAAGTTGGAGATAAAATTAAATTCAAGTTCGGCAAGGGGCAGAAGCAGCGGGAAGGAACAGTGGTCAAGGTCTTCCCC
This sequence comes from Desulfobacteraceae bacterium, assembly GCA_011390135.1. Lineage (GTDB taxonomy): Bacteria > Desulfobacterota > Desulfobacteria > Desulfobacterales > JAABSP01 > JAABSP01. The sequence goes on from JAABSZ010000150.1 coordinate 3,263, forward strand.
AAGACCGTCTATCTGAAGGCCGATTTTCCCAACCAGAAGGGGAAGGTCATTCGCAGAAAGCGGCATCAGGTCTCCTGAGCCGACAAGATCGAAACGCTGGTTAAAGGGCAGACAAGACCGATCTGATCGGTCTTGTCTGCCCTTTTTTATCGCTGAAAAAAACCGCTCTCTTCAATCCTCTCCCCGCTTTTCAGCCTCTTCCGCAGCCTCGACAAATGCCGCGGCCTCCCGCAGCAGCGCAAGGGACTCCTTTGCCGCAGTCTCATCGATCTTATGGATGGCAAACCCGGCATGGACGATGACGTAATCCCCCACCTCCGGATCTTCGATGAGCATCAGGCTGATCTTCCGCCGGACCCCGTCCACATCGACCGTGGCAAGGCCGTTCTCCTCAATTTCCACAATTGTAGATGGAATGGCAAGGCACATATGGGGTCTCCCTCCTTTTGTATTCGATTTGGAGCCGGTCCAGTTCTTTCAGCACCATCTCCAGAACCGGCTCGACTTTTGCCCCGATCTCCGGGGTCAGATCAACCCCCATTGTTTCGATGTCTTTGGGCTCCACACCGATAATGACGGTCTCCGGAACCTTGTCAAGCACCTGGCACATGGTGAGGGCCTCGATGAAATCGACCTGATGAAGCGAGTTTTTGGCCCGCACCCGCCCCGGGATGGCCTCTCCTTCCAATCGGTAGAGATCTCCGGCCTCACCTCTGTTCCGGATCGCGTCCACCACGATCAGTTGATCGGCCTCGCTGATGGTTCCCAGGAGGTTGAGCCCCAGCACCCCGCCATCCACCAGGGAGACGTTTTCCGGAAATTCATAATGGCTCATCAGCCTCTCCACCACCCGGACCCCGAAGCCCTCATCCGTGAAGAGGATGCAGCCGACGCCCAGGATCATCACATGCGAGTCATTCATTTCTTTTTGTCCTGTACTTCCGGAAAAGCCTTTCGGATCGACCGCACCAGCATATCGAGATCCACAGGCTTGCTGAAATAGTCGTCGAACCCCGCGCTCAGGCATCCGGAGATCTCGAAGATCGACGGATAGGCGGTGATCGCGAAGATCACGGCATCCGGCCGTTCTCCTTTTACCTTCCGACAGAGATCTATTCCGTTCATTCCCGGCAGCTTGAGATCGAAGAGCATAACATGGAAATCCCTCTCTTTCAAGATCTCAAGCGCCTCCTCCGCACTCGAGGCCGGATAGACCCGATACCCCTCCCGCTCCAGCGCAATCTCGAAGAGCCGCAGGATTGTCGGATCGTCATCTACCGCAAGTATCGATTCTTTCATCATTTTGCTATCTGACCGATGTCCGATTTTTCCGATTCTCTACCCGATTCTCTACCCGATTCTCTATCCAAATTCACTATCTGGTCCCGGAGAATCTTTGCTGAAGCCGCTGGATGGCATCATCCAGGGACTCCTGCTGAAAGGGTTTGTTGATGAAATCATCTGCGTTGAGAGAATATGCCCGCCGGGCAAGCTCCTTGTCCCCGTGGCCCGTGATGAGAATCACCTCCGTATCCGGGTCCAAAGCCTTGATCCGCTGCAGCACCTCCAGCCCGTCCATTCCCGGCATCTTCACATCCACGAATACGGCTTTGGGGCGCTCCTTTTCAAAGATGGCCAGCCCCTCTGCGCCCCCTTCGGCCGTCAATGGACGGAAGCCGTAGAATTCCAACAGCATGCCGAACATGTTCAGGATCGGCCGTTCATCGTCGATCACTAGGATGCTGTCCATTCCCAATTCTCCTTTTTCTTCCAGTAGGGGTGGAGCGGAAAGAGCAGTCGGAATGTCGTCCCTTCCCCGTCCCGGCTCTCCACCCGGATATCACCGGAGAAATCCTTGACAATTCGGTAGATGATGGAAAGCCCCAAACCCATTCCCTCTCCTACCTCCTTGGTGGTGAAGAAGGGCTCGAAGATCCGGTCTGACAGCGCTTCCGGAATTCCGATTCCGGTGTCTGCGATCTGAACCGACACAAATTCTTTCTCTTTTGCCGTGCGGATGGTGATGCGATGGCGCGCATCCGGATCATCCCCCCTCCTCCGCTTCTGATTTATCGCATCTCGGGCGTTGATAATCAAGTTAAAAAGGACCTGCTCCATCAGATTGGAGTGGGCCAGCACCGGCGGAAGTTTCTCTTCCAGCTCGCACCGGAGTTCGATCTCCCGGACTTCGAGCTGCCGGCCGATGATCTTGACCACGTTTTGTATGGGATGGTTGAGATTGATATGCTGCTGATCGTTTATGAAATCGGGCTTGCGGGAGAAGTTCTTGAGCTGTTGGATGATTTCCGAGGCCCGGTCCACCTGCTGGCTCATCTCCCGGGCCACCTGCTCCAGGGTCTCTTTTTTCGGAGGTTCGTTGCGCACGAGGATCTTCCGGATATAGTCGCTCCCCAGCTTGATCACCGACAGGGGCTGGTTCAGTTCGTGCGCGATTCCCGAAGACATCTCCCCCAGAGTGGTCATCTTGCTGGCCTGTAAAAGCTGTGCATCCTTTTCCAGCATCTCGGTGATGTCCGTGACAGCTAAGATGAAGACATTCTTGTTGTTGTAGCGGGTGGGGCAGGCGGTCAGGTTCACGAAGAAGGGCTTTTTTCCCCGACGATAGTGGCGGACCTTCTGCCGGGTGATGCATTCGGTGAACACCTGATCCCCGGTGCATCCGCCGGGACATCCATACCCCTCTTCATCCCGGCAGAGAAGATAGCACCCCCGGTGCAGAAGATCCTCCCGAACATAGCCGTAAACCGTTTCGGCCATGGGATTGGCATCCAGGATGATCAGGCTCTCCCGGTCGATGACGAACAGGGGCATGGGGCCGCTGAGGAACAGGGATCGATACTTCTCCTCGGACTCGTTCATCTGCTCCCATGCCTGCTTTCGATCCGTGATGTCCAGAAGAGAACCGGTGATGAACTCGATCTTTCCCCGGTCGTCATGAACGATCTGCCCCCGCTCTTCGATCCATACGGTTCGGCCATCCTTTGCCCGGATGCGGTATTCGCTGATGTAGGAATGATCGGGCTCAAAGGTCTGGATATCTGCGGTTCGATGCCCCTCTTCCCCCTCCTCCTCCATCATCAGATCCTCGAGCCGCACCGCGCCCGAGAGGATTTCGCTGCTGGTATAGCCGGTGATCGTCTCGATCTTCTCATCCACAAATTCCATGGTTCCGTCGGCAAGGCAGCGATAGACCACCGTGGGCAGGTTTTTCACCAGCAGCCGGTACTTCTCCTCGCTTTGCTGGATCGCGATCTCCGAGAGCTTCTTTTCGGAGATGTCCATTGCGATCATCAGCATTCCGATGACGGTCTTCTGGGGGTCCAGGAGCGGATTGATGGTGAGGGTTATGGGAAAAGGGGTTCCATCTTTTCGGACATATGTCCATTCCAGGGTGGCGCGGCGGCGGCACTGGGCATAATGGAGCAGGATATCGACGCCCCGATCTTTTCGGCCGGGTTCGGAAGCGTTATCAAAGGATTTTCGAAAAAAGGGCTCTTGAGCCAGGGCGTCGAGTTCGGCCGGCAGATGAAAGATCGCGGGGGTCATTTTGCCGATCACCTCTTCAGGAGCGTATCCGAGAAGGTTTTGGGCCCCGGCATTGAAAAGGGTGATGATTCCGGACGGGTCAGTTGCAATGATCGCGATCTGCGCGGCCGAATCGAGCATGGCCCCGAGGTGGGCATTGGCGATCCGGAGGCGGCCGTGGGCATTCTCCGTCTCCTCGAACTGCCTGACCACGAGATTGGCGGTGATCTCGGCGGCCCTTCGGGTGGTCCGGATCTCCTCCTTGAGCTGGCCATTCTCCCTTGTCAGGGATTGAACCAGCTCCCAGAGATCGGCTTCATTCCGGTATTTCGAAGTCTTTTTGAGCGTATCCGTCATCTATTCACTGCCTCTGTCTGGAGATATCATCAAGAGCTGTTCGGTGGAGATTCTCTTATAATGTCATCACAAAACGGCTGAAAAGTCCGCCGCGATACTCTCGCAGGGCAATCCGTTCAACCCTTTGACATTTATAGCAAAGAAGCGTATAAAAGTGAAGAGGGTAATGGCGCTGCCGGATGTTTCGCTAAGAGATGAAGCGGTTCAAGCCGAAGAATAAGGCGGAAAGACGATCTTGAAGGTGCTTCCCCTTCCGGGCTCGCTCTCTGCGCTGATGCGGCCCTGATGGCTTCTGACGATCTCGTTGGCGATGGAGAGTCCGAGCCCCCGGCCCTTTCCTGTCTCTTTGGTGGTGAAAAAGGGCTCGAAGATCCGGTCTTTGATGTGCGGAAGCATCCCGATGCCGGTGTCTGCGATCACAACGGCCGGCCTGCCATGTTCCGGGAATGTCAGCACCGAAATAAATCGCTCTCCGGTATCATCGCCCGATTGGCGATTCTCTTCGATGGCATCGCACGCATTGGAGAGAATATTCAAAAAGAGATGGGAGAGCCGGTTTGGATAACCCAGCACCCGGGGCAGGTTCGGGGAGAGGTTGATCTCCATCTGGATGCCGGTAATCCGCAGTTGCGGCCCGATGATGGCAAGCGCATCCTGAACCGCCCGGTTGATGTCGGCCGGCTCCTTTTTCATGTCCGATCGGGTTGAAAGTTCCTGGAGCCGCCCCACCATCTCGGAGATCCGGCTGGCCTGGTCATCGATCTGCTCCACCACCTGCAGGAGCCGATCCCGGGGGATCTCCCCCTCCTTTTGTGCCATCTTCCGGATCACGCCGCCCCCCATCTTGATCACCGTCAGGGGCTGGTTCAGCTCGTGCGCGACTCCGGCCGACATCCCGCTCAAGGTCGGCATCACCCGCATCATGTCCCAGGCCGTCACCAGCTCGATGTGGAGCATGAGCGACGGCAGCAGGATCAGGTCCCCGATCAGGGCCGAGCCCATGGTGATCACCATGAGAAGACCGAAGATCGATGTGGGTTCGAAGTGGGAGAAGATGAGCACCGAAAAGCCGATGCTGATGGTTAAAGATGTGAAAAGAATCGGCTTTCCCACATGGGCCAGGGTGTCGCTCATGGCCCGGTCTTTGTCCAGATCCTTTTTAAACTCCCGGCTGTACCGGACAAGGTAGTGGATGATATCGTCCACGGCAAGGCCGATCGCGATGCTGGCGATGAGACTGGTTGCAACCGAAAGGCGAATCCCGCTCCAGCCCATGATTCCGAAGTTGACGATGATGGGAAAGCAGGTGGGCAGCAGCGCGATGAGCCCCACCTTGAAGGAGAGGAAAAGCCCCACCATGATCGCGCCGACGCAGATCAGGGTGATGGCCAGGCTCTTGACCTGGCCGTCCACCAGCAGACGGCTGCTCTCCGAGACCGAAATCCCGACGCCCGTCACCTCCCAGCCGAGCATGGGCGGGTATTTTTTCACAATCTCCGTTTCGATCCGGTCCCGGACCGCCAGAAATTCCCTTGAACTCGACATGCGGGTGAACATGAGGATGTTGGCCGCGGAGTAGTCCCGGGTCACAAACCGCGTCAGCATATCCTCCCCCAGCAGGCTCACATAGTTGTTTAAAAGAGATCGGATCTCGTAATCTTCCGAAGGCAGCCGGTAGTACTCCGGGTCGAACCGGTTTAGCGAGTAGTTGACCAGCTTCATATAGTCGGCAAATGAGATGGTCTTGTCCACCCCGGGAAGCTCTTCCAGCTCCTTTTGGACCGCTTCGATGAGCGCGATGGCGCGGGGCTTTTCGTAGAAGAAATCCTCGATGCTGCTGTCGATGACGAGATAGAGGGGAAAACTTCCTGAAAGCCCTTGGCGGTAGATCTGATGAAAATGGCGGCTGACGGGGGTGTCGGCCTTGAAGTAATCGACGGGATTGGTCTCGACCCGAAGAAAGAAGATCCCGACCCCGCAGAAGAGGGCGATCAGGCCGATTGCGGACAGGGTGATCCGCTGATGCTTCAGGTTGAGCCGGATGATGCCGTTGATCAACTGGTCCAAAATCTTCAGGGAGCGCGCCTTTGGATCGGCCGGGGGAGGAACCAGCGCAAGCAGCGCCGGAAAGAGCGTCAACAGAAGGATCAGAAGGCTCAAGACTCCGAAGCAGGAGAAGAGGGCAAAGTCATGGATGGAGCGGATGCGGTTGATCAAGAGAGACCCGAGGCCGAAGACCGTGGTGAAGACCGTCAGCAGCGTAGGCAGGGACATTCGGGAAAAGGTCGTGAAGATTGCCTCTTTGGCCGAGGGCTTCTCCTCCAGCCGAAAGAGATATTCCGCACAGATATAGAGGCAGTAGGCCGTTCCCACCGCGATGAGAAAGATCGGGACGATCATGGTGAGCATGGAGAGGGGGACATTCAAAGCTCCCATCAGGCCGAATGTCCAGACGAGCGATGTGCCTACGCAGATC
>JAABSZ010000151.1:0-9613 GCA_011390135.1 Desulfobacteraceae bacterium
TCCCGCCCCCTTGCAACACGAAAAGGAGAAAAACCATGTTCAGAGATTTGAGAGAAAACAGGAAAAAAGAGGAGAAGGCGATCCTCTATGAAGAGGGCCGCCTCTATTTCACCAGGGCTCTGGAGCGGAAGATATTCTTCGGACTGACGCTTCTCATGCTTCTGTGGGGCGTTCTGACCCGGTTCGGATTCTTTTCCTGAAAAGAGAGCAAATTAAGGGACCCGATTAGATGACCAGAGTAAGGGAGTAAATTAAGGGAGTAAATTATGGAGAAGCGACCGTTCACCATCGGCTACTACTTCTCGTCGGTAAACCGGCTGCTGACAAAGCCCAGGGATTTCTTCAAGGAGATGCCGGCCGATGGGGATTTCAACCGGCCCCTGGGGGTGCTGCTGGTGTCTAGCCTGCTCTTTGCCTTTGCCGGCCTCTCCTATGGTTCGGCTTCAAACCCCCTGCTGATGGGGGCCGTCTATTTTGCCAATGCAGTGGGAATGACGATCATCGCGGCCGGGCTCGGCTACATGACCATGGTCATGCTCATAGGGAAGAAGACCGGCTTTCGGGGCTTTTTCAGGATCTATGCAATGGCCTCGGGCGTGACCCTCCTGGCCGCATGGGTCCCCTTCTTCCTGATGATCACAGAGCCGTGGAAGTGGTGGCTCATCGGCATCGGCATGACCCGAAGCCTCAACTTTTCCGTAAAACAGGCCCTGGGAGTCATCGTCATCTCAATCGGTGTGATGATCCTTCTCTTCCGGTCGATTCTGCCGATGATTGCGGCATAGTGCTTTTCGGGGGCATGAGAAAAGAGGTGAAATATGGGAATTGAAAATTTGGATCGGATCTTTGACCCGAAAAGTATCGCGGTGGTCGGGGCAAGCGAGCGGGAGGGAAGCATCGGGGCCGCGATCATGGGCAACATCCTGGCCGGCGGCTTCAAAGGGGAACTCCATCCCATCAACCTCGAATTTGAAAAGGTCTGGGGCCTTCCGGTGAAAAGAGGGGTAGCCGATCTCGCTTCAGCCCCCGATCTTGTGCTGATTGCAACGCCGATCCATACGTCTCCGCAGATCGTCGAAACGTGTGCAAAGGCCGGGGTGGGTGCAGCCGTCATTCTCTCTGCCGGGGGAAAGGAGACCGGTGAGGCAGGAAGGATCATCGAACAGGAGATCCTGAAGGCGGCCCAAGGATCGAAACTGCGGATTGTGGGCCCCAACTGCACCGGCTTTATTTCCGCGGCATCAAAGCTCAACGCGAGCTTTGCGAACCAGCTCCCCCTGGAGGGAAAGACAGCCTTCATCTCCCAGAGCGGATCGATCTTCACCTCGATTCTCGATCTTTCGTTGAAAGAGCGGATCGGCTTCAGCCACTTCATCAGCCTGGGTGGGATGCTCGATGTCGATTTCGGCGACACCATCGACTATCTCGGCGGCGATTACCGGGTCGGCAGCATCCTCCTCTACATGGAGAACCTGAGCCGCATCCGCAACTTCATGAGCGCTGCCCGGGGGGTCTCCCGGATCAAGCCGATCATCGCCTTCAAGGCGGGCCGAACGGGCCCCGGAAGTATGGCAGCCCTCTCCCACACCGGCGCGCTGGCCGGGGAGGATGCCATCTACGACGCGGCCTTTGAGCGGGCCGGTATTCTCCGGGTGAAGACATTTGAAGAACTTTTTGACTGCGCAGAACTCCTGGCCCGCCACTCCCGCCCCGCAAAGCCGGATCTGGCCATTCTCACCAACGCGGGGGGCCCCGGCGTGATGGCCGCGGACGCGCTGGCCGACTACGGCGTGGCCCCGGCCCGCCTCAGTTCCGAAACCCTGGAGAGGCTCGATGCGATTCTTCCCCCCTACCGGAGCCGGGGCAATCCGGTCGATCTGCTGGCCAATGCAGGACCCGAGCGGTACTGCGCGGCCGTTGATATCTGCCTCTCCGCGCCCGAGGTGAGCGGCCTTCTGCTCATGCTCTCCCCCCATTCCCTGAGCCGGCCTCTGGAGACGGCCCAGGCCGTTGCCGATCTGCTGAAGGAGAGAAAGAAGAAGGGGAGCATTCCGCCGGTGATCGGCGCCTGGATCGGGGGCCCCGGCGTGGAGGGGGGAAGATCGGTCTTCAATGAAGAGGGGATCCCCACCTTTGACAGCCCGGAGCGGGCCGTCCGCGCGTTTATGGATCTCTTCCACCATGCCAGAGCCCTGGAGATCCTCCAGCAGATCCCGCCCCGCCTACCGGAGGAAATCCGGTTCGACAGGGAGACGGCCCAAAAGATCATTTCCGGAAAAGAGGAGCGCTGCACCCTTTCGGAATGCGAATCGAAAAATCTGCTGCAGGCCTACGGCATCCCGGTCAACCCGACCCGGTTTGTGGACAGCGGAAACGAGGTCTGGCGGATCGCAAAGGAGATCGGCTTTCCCGTGGTTATGAAGATCGACTCTCCGGACATCCTCCACAAATCCGACTGCGGCGGCGTGCGGGTCGATCTCTCCACTGAAATCGAGGTCTATCAGGCATACGGCGAAATGATGGAGCGGATCCGCACAGCCCACCCCCATGCCCGGATCAGCGGCGTTACAGTACAGCCGATGATCAAAGGGCGGGGGTATGAGTTGATCGTCGGGGCCAAACGGGACCGGGATTTCGGCCCTGTGATCCTCTTCGGCATGGGCGGCGTGGCCACCGAACTCCTTCGGGATCGGGCCACGGGTCTGCCGCCCCTGAACCGGCTGCTGGCCCGAAGGCTCATGGAGAAGACAAAGGCATGGGAGCTGCTGAAGGGGTACCGGGGATATCCGGCCGCAGATATCGTGAAAGTCGAAGAGATCCTGATCCGCCTCTCCCAGCTCGTCACCGATTTCCCCGAGATCGAAGAGATCGAGATCAATCCGCTGATTATCACCGAAAAAGGCATCATCGGGGTCGATGCCCGGACAATTCTCTCTCCTGCCCTTTCAAAAGGCCCCCTGCACCTGGTCATCAGCCCCTATCCCAACGAACAGGAAAGGCGTGCCGTCGCAAAGAGCGGGGAGCCCCTCTCTATACGTCCCATCCGTCCCGAGGATGCGCCCCTTTTTGTCGAGATGTTCCATGCTCTCTCTCCGCAGAGCGTCTATTTCCGCTTCTTCTCGGCCGTCAAATCCCTCCGCCACGAGATGCTGGCCCGCTTCACCCAGATCGACTACGACCGGGAGACCGCGCTGGTGGCCCTGCGGAAATCTCCGGAAGGGGCAGAGGAGATGCTCGGCGTGGCCCGGGTCATCCTGGAGCGGAACGGAAAGGAGGCGGAGTTTGCGGTGCTGGTTAGAGACAGTTGGCAGGGAAAGGGGGTAGGGGCCGAGCTTCTCCAGCGCTGTCTCGATATCGCAAAGGCCCGGGGGATCGAAAAGGTCTGGGGGATCGTGCTGCCGGAGAACAGGAACATGATCGCGCTGGGCAAAAAGCTCGGCTTCAATGTGAAGCGGGACCCGGAATCGGGGGATTTTCTGCTGACCATCCTTTTCTAAAATCGGTAAAACGCCTTGATCTTTGATCGATTTCGCGCCAGAATAGGACAATTTTTTTACGATACAAACGCGAATCGAAATCAAAAGGAGAAAGCGTACCGATGGATATTACAGAGCCCAAAATCACCCGGCAGGAGATTCTGATTTTAGAGGACGACCATTTCACCCGGGAGAATGTCTGCATCGTCACCGGCACGGGAACGGGCATCGGCCGGGCCGTCGCGATCGCGGCAGCGGTCAACGGCCTGACGGTGGCAGGTCTGGACATCAACGAGGAAGAGGGGGAGAAGACCTGCAGTATGGCCAAGGATTTGGGCGGAACGGTCCATTTCATCCGCACCGATCTGACCGAGGACAACCAGGTGGAAAGGGCCGTCTCTGATGCGGCAAAGCTGGGGACGGTCAAATATTTGGCCAACATCGCGGGCATCCAGCACATCGACTCGGTGGAGAACTTCCCCATGGAGAAGTACGACCTGATGCAGCGGCTCATGCTGCGTGCGCCCTTTCTGCTGGCCAAGCTCACCATCCCCCACATGCAGAAAAGCTCCGACGGAACCGGCGCGATCGGCAACATGGCCTCGGTCCACGCGCACATCTGCACCAAGAACAAGCCGGTCTACAACATCACCAAGTTCGGTCTGCGGGCATTGAGCCAGTCCATCGCAGCCGAAGGAGAGGGGAAGATCCGCTCTTTTTCCGTGAGCACCGGATTTGTGAAGACGCCGCTGGCATTGAACCAGATTCCGGACCAGGCCAGGCAGCGGGGGATTACTCCGGAAGAGGTTGTCCGGGAGGTGATGATGGGCAAATCGAGGATCAAGGAGATGATGACCCCGGTGGAGGTGGCAAACCTCTTCCTCTTCGGATTCTCCCGATTCGGCAGCTATCTTGTGGGCGGGGATATGCTCTTTGATGGCGGGATGACGTTGACCTACTAAAGAATGATGCCGATCCGATGCTGATTGCACAGATCATCGAAATTCTTCAAAGTCTGAAGCCGGAGATCCGCCGGGAATACAAGGCGGAATTGAAAGGGATCTTCGGCTCCCAGGCCAGAGGAGAGGCCGCAGAAGAGAGCGACATCGATATCCTGGTGGAATTTCAGGAGGACGCAACCTTTTTTGACCTGGTTCGGATGGGAGATTTTCTGGAGGAAAGGCTTCGCCAGAAGGTGGATATTGTCAGCCGGGAGAGCCTGAGAGAGGAAATTCGGCCCCATGTATATCAGGATCTGATTTCCCTGTGATGCGGAATTATTGCCTTTTTCTGAAGGATATCCTGGAAGCGTGCCGGCATATTGAGGCATTTGTCCATCGTCTCATCCACGGATATTTTGGAATCGAATTGAAGATCGTATGGGGGACTGTCCAAAAGGACATTCCCCCACTCGCGGATGAGATCTCCAAAATCTTAGAGGGTGAATCGGATTAGCCGATCCCGGAAAGCTCCCGGATACTTCTGGCCATCGCGGAAACATCTTCGTCCCCGTAGCCTTTGCTGATCAGCCCCGTCTCGACCTGCTCCACAAACGCGGCCATCGGCAGGGTGACACCCAGCTCCCGGGCCACCTCCAGCGCGATCATCAGATCCTTCCGGTGCAGCTTCACCCGAAACCCCAGCGGATACTCGTTTGCAATCATATTGCCGGACCGGTTCGTCAATCCCCATGATCCCGCGGCCCCGCCGCCGACCGCGCCCACCACCTTTTCCATGTCGAGCCCGGCCTTGAGGCCGACCGCCATCCCCTCGGCCACGCTCCAGTAGGTGCCGGCCACGATGATCTGATTGATGGCCTTGGTGGTCTGCCCCGCGCCGATGGGGCCGATGTGGTTGATGGTCTTTCCCATCGCTTCCAGTACCGGCATCGCGCGGGAAACATCATCAGGTTCGCCGCCGATCATGATGGAAAGGGTCCCCTTCTGCGCGCCCTCGGAGCCGCCCGAGACCGGCGCGTCGATCATCCCGATCTCTTTTTCCGAAAGCTTTGCCGCGATGCTCTTTGTCGCGCCGGGGCTGATGGTGGACATTTCGATGACCAGCGATCCGGGCGCTGCGCCGTTGATCACGCCATTCTCTCCCAAGATCACCGCCTCCACATCGGGGGTGTCGCTCACGCAGGTGATGATGATCCCGGCCTTTTGTGCGGCCTCTGCAGGCGTCGCGGCTCTTTGTGCCCCGGCGGCCGCAACCGGCTCCTCCCGCTGCCGGGTTCTGTTGTGAACCGTTACCGTAAAACCGGCCTTCATGAGGTTTACCGCCATTGCCGCGCCCATTGTTCCCATGCCGATGAATGCTATCTTCATTTTTTGTCTCCTTGGGTCCTTTGATTGAAATATCTTCAAGGACATAGGTGCATGATTTGTCACCCCTTCGTCAAGGACTTTCTGCTTTGACTTTTGGCTTCCGGGGTGGTAGAGATAATCTTATCATCAGGAGAATTTTATGGCCGAACCCGTTGAAGAGAAAAAATACATCACGGAAGAAGAGTACTACCGCATTGATGACCGGTCCGAGGAGAAGCTGATCTTCTATAGGGGGGATAAATTCGTCTCCTACCGGAAGATCAAGAGCCTGAAGAATTACATCCTCGTGAGCCAGTACGCCATTCACATCGAACACTTCTACAAGAATGACAGGGGACAATGGGTGTTGGAGGAGAAGGAAGATTTGGGGGATGTTCTGCAGTTGAAAGCGTTGGATTGTGAGCTGCCCGTCAAATCGGTATACCGGCGGATCGATTTCCGAATCGATGGGTATTGAGATCTTTGAAGAATCAGATGACCATATGATGAGGCCTGCATGATTGACATTATTTGACTGTTGGAGGGAATGATATGCGCACAAAAGTTCAGAAATGGGGGGATAGCCTTGCCATTCGAATACCGGAAACGTTTGCGACCGAAGCGCAAATCGGGAGTGATACGATTGTTGAGCTGAATTATGTTGAAGGAAAAATCATTTTAAAGCCTGTTGCCAGGCCAAAATGGACACTGGAAGAATTGTTGACTGGTGTGAATGAGGATAATCTTCACCAGGAAATTGACACAGGACCTGCTGTCGGAAATGAGGTAGGGTTTATTTGAAAATGATGCAATAGTCTCTGCACTGCCAGGCAATATTTGTCATGACCGCTATCATACATCGGCCACAAGTCTGCGGATTCCTGCAATAAGGATTCTGAAGCTGCCGGATCTGTTGTCTTCGATATCGAGATGGGGGGCAATGGCGCGGGAGCCTGCAATTTTTTCGTAGAGGCCGGATGTCAGCCGTTCCAGTTCCTGAGAAGGATTTCCGATGTTGTCCGGCTCTCGATACGGCTTTTTGCGCTGTTTTTTTGCCAGTCCGGAGATCCCCAGCCCCTTTTCCACGGCCGCCAGATCCCCGAGATAGAAGCTTTCCAGTTCGCGGCAGGCCACCCGGATCAGGACTTCCTCTTTTTTCCCCTGCCGGCAGAGATCGGCCAGTTTACCTTTAACGGCGCGGCAATCGCCGGCATCCTGATCCCGAATGACGATAAAAGTGCAGTCCGGAACCCGCCAGGCCCTCAGTGTCCGGGGAAGTCCTTTTTCGAAATCCTGTTTGCCTTCAAATATTTTGAATTCCGCATAGATATCTTCCGGCAGGATCTTTGGGAGAACCCTTTTCAGCATCGCCTCGGCAGACGGCTCTTCCAACAGAAAGATCAGCCGTTTCACAGGGGATCGACCTCCGGAAAAAACCCGTGTTTCCAGAGATAGCCCATCTGATCCCCTTCCGCCATGAATGCTCTCAATTGTTCATCATCTCTTGCCCGTCGAACCTTGGTATAGCCCTTTTTCTTGACCAGCCAGAAAACCTCTTCCAGTCTGGCGGCATTGAGAAAATCCGGAGAATGGGTCGAGACAAAGACCTGTCCCCCGCGCTTGGCATAGGCGCGGAATTCTTCGGCCAGCTCCCACAGGAGTTTCGGATAAAGCTGATTTTCCGGCTCCTCCACACAGAGCAGGGGATGAGGTTTAGGATCATAAAGCAGGGTAAGGTAGGCAAGCATCTTGATCGTGCCGTCCGAGACATAGCGGGCAAGAAAGGGATCTTCAAAAGAACCGTCCTGGAATTTCAAAAGGACTCGCCCCTCCTCGGTGGTCTTGGATTCGACATTGGAGATTCCCGGCACCCGCATCTTCAGCAGCGATATGATTTTAGAAAAGATTTCCCGTTCATGCTTGTAGAGATATTCGATGACCAGTGAAAGATTTTCGCCTTCTCTGGAAAGGTGTTCCGCATATCCGGCCTCCTGCACAGGACGGGCCTTGCTGATGTGGAAATCCGAGATGTGCCAGTTTTCGATGAGGTTTCCAAGTGCCATCACCGCGGGGAATCGTTCGAACTGCGCCAGCCCCTTGATGGCAAGGATATCCGGGGATTTCAGGGTCTGCTCCTCACGATTAAGATCCCTCACATCCGTCACCGAAGCCATTTCATTGGTGACAGCGGTTCCCCTGCCATTGGAAAAATCGAGAAAATGCCAGGGCTGGCCGCTGCTGCCCCGTCGGTATTTCAGAATTTCCCGCTCCACTATCGCCTTGCCCTTTTTTTCGTTGATCTGAAGAAAGTAGGTGGTCAAGGGCGTGTCCGGTCTGGCGCGGAATTTGATCTCGATCTCCATGGGGCCTTGGGAATTCCGGCTGCGGACTTCCTGAAAGCCCCGGCTTCCGCCCAATTTGATCAAAGCGGTGTTGACATTGCTGGTCATGGCATCGCGCAGGAATTCGAAGATCTGAAAGAGGGTCGATTTGCCGGTTCCGTTTGCGCCGACGATCACACAGAAATTCGGCAGATCGGACAGCTCTGCATCCTGAAAGGATTTGAAATTTTTCAATCGGATCGATTCGATTTTCATCGGAAATTTTTTTCCTTTTCTTGGGTCGGCCTCAATACAGCCGCTGCTGAAAGTCCACGAATACCTCCCGGATCCGGTCCGGGCTCCCGAATTCGGCCACTGCATCGCCGATGCTCTGGTATTTGAGGTTGATGAGTCTGGGCAGCTTTGCCGTGTCCAGCTCCCCCACGCCGTGGGCCACATAATGATCCAGCACAAAGCTTAAAAATTCCTGCTGCAGGAAGTCGTAGCCGGTGAAGATATGATCCAATCGGGTTTCGACGCGATAGGCCCGGGTGACGGGGGGCAGGGCAAACGCGATGTAGGCCAGCACATCATACAGGTCGCTCTTTTCGGCCTCGATCAGTTTGCCGATCTCGTGGAGCTGTTCCTGGCCGTATCCTTTTTCCGAAAGGCCGTCCAGCAGAGCCCTGCGGGTGTCGGGGCGGCTCCAGAGGGTTCGGAGTTCATCTTCGTCCCTGAAGAGTTCGGGAAGTTCTCCGAAGAGCTTCTGGATGAACTGCGCGGCCGACATGGGGGTTCCGTCCGGGCTCCAGAAGGTGGTGGCCGCGATGTGCTGGATCTGGCGCTCTTTGCCGTCGGCCAGTCTGATCCGGATTCTGCGCTTTTTGCCGCAGATGCAGGGATGTTCGCCGCATTTGGGGCAGGGCTCGGGGACTTTTTCGCAGATGCAGGGCCGCTGGCCGCAGATTGTGCAGGTTTTGGTCGGTTCGATGTTGCAGGTGCATGGAATGTTGCCGCAGGTCGGGCAGGGGTCTGCAGAGAGGGGTTCGCCGTCCCACTCCGGGTCGCTGAAGTGGGTGTGAGCTTTGACGAAATCATAGATGGTGAAGTAGTCCTTGCCATCGAAGAGGCGGGTTCCCCGGCCTATGATCTGCTTGAACTCGATCATGGAGCGGATGGGCCGCAGGAGTACGATGTTGCGGACGTTGCGGGCATCCACGCCGGTGGAGAGCTTCTGGGAGGTGGTGAGAATGGTGGGGATGCTCTTTTCGTTGTCCCGGAACAGTAAAAGGAACCGCTCTCCCTCTTTGCCGTCGTTGGCCGTCACCCGGACGCAGTAGTTGGGGTCGGGGATGGTCTTGAGTTGATTGATCAGGTCCCGGACCGCGAGCGCGTGTTCCTGGGTGGCGCAGAAGACCAGGCTCTTCTCCATGGGCGCGATTTGGTTCATGAAGACATGCACCCGGTACGTTTCCCGCTCCCGGATCTCGATGACTTTGTTGAAGTCATC
>JAABSZ010000152.1:0-9547 GCA_011390135.1 Desulfobacteraceae bacterium
TCTGATGATGAACGAGGCCCGGCTCCTGGTAGGAATGCAGGGGCTGGCCTGTGCATCGGCCTCCTATCTCTATGCGGTCAACTATGCCAAAGAGCGGGTGCAGGGGAAAAATCTCCTCAAGATGCGGGATCCGGACGCGCCGAATGTGCCCATCATCCAGCACCCGGACGTGCGCCGGATGCTGATCTCCATGAAGGCGTATGTAGAGGGAATGCGCAGCCTCATCTACTATATGGCCTATCTCGATGACAAACATGCCACTGAAAAAGATCCTGAAAAGGCCGCAAAATATCAGGGGCTGATCGAGCTGCTCACCCCGGTGGCAAAGGGGTATGTCACGGACCGCTCCTTTGACATCTGCAGCACCGGGGTCCAGGTGTACGGCGGATACGGCTACATCAAGGAGTACCCCCAGGAGCAGCTCCTCCGGGACTGCCGGATCACCATGATCTACGAGGGAACCAACGGTATCCAGGCCATGGATCTGCTGGGCCGCAAGCTCGGGATGAACAAGGGCAAGCCGGTCATGGATCTTCTCTCTCAGATGAACAAGACCATCGCTGAGGCCAAAGATGCGGGTCTGGAGGATCTGGCCGAGCGGTTCAACAAGGGCGTCAACAAGCTGGGAGAAGTCGGAATGCACATGGGGAGTCTGGCCATGTCCCCGCAGGTGCTCGCGGCCTTTGCATTTGCCCATCCGTTTTTGGAGGTGACAGGCGATGTGGTCATGGCATGGATGCTCTTGTGGCGGGCTGCGATCGCAAAGTCGAAGCTCGGCAAGAGCAAAAAGGATGATGTCTTCTACGAGGGGCAGATCAAGAGCGCGGAGTATTTCATCCATTCGGTGCTGCCGATCTCCATCGGGAAGATGATCGCGATCCTGAACAGCAACCCCGCGGCTGTGGATATCGCAGAGGATGCGTTCGGCGGAAAGTAGAGGATAGCAATATCTTTGTGATTCACCTGAAGTAACCGGCATTTCGTATCTCCTTCTGTGTAAAGGGCGGGGTTTTTCCTCCGCCCTTTTTTTTATGTGGCAATATTTCCGACAAGTTCTTTGATGAATCCCCAGAGCCATTTCCTCTCTCCATAAAAATCCATGCATCTTCGGACCACTGCCCCAAACCTCCTTGGAAAATTTTTCCGGCAAAACAAAAAAACCTGAGAATGGACAGGCCGATCCTGTAGATCAGAAATAAGGTTATGAAAAGATCAAAATCGGTATTTGACAGTATAGTTGAACTTCTGAAGCATCTTGTAAAATCTTATTCAGAATGACGAAATCCAACTGTTCTTCCAAACCCGAAATATCTTTTCATCCGTAAACAGGAGACAAAACCGATGTCCGCGGTCAACCTCACCGGACCCAATCCGATCCATGAATCCCAAACAGAGGCCAAGGCCGAATCCCTGCCCGATTCTCCGCAGGATTCCCCTACAGACCGGATTTGGGCTTATCTGCAATCCGGAAAGTGCCGGGGAAATGATGGCCTGGATGATTACAACGGCAATTACCGGGCATTCGTTCCCCTGGGAGATGTGGAAACCGCAGACATGCGCCATCATCGGGAACGGCTGAAGGAAGAACCGGTTTCAGATGCGGATCTGCCCTCTTATCCGGATGATCGGTCCGATTCCATTGCAGCGGCTTACAGAACAACGTCAAGCATGGAGATCCTAACCCCCCCCGGCTCTGTTGAAATAAAATCGGGTACGATTCGATTTGATGATCCTGCATATGAAAAGAGCCTGCAGGTCATGAAGGGAAAACTGCTCAGTGCATCCAGAAATCCCCACCCGTCGATGGTGATTTTTCATCCCCCAGAGGAGGATTCAAACCGGATCAGCCCGCTGCCGAATCGAGCAATCGTCAACATTCCATTCGAGCCTATGCGCGCGCTGGGCATGGAAAACCTTGTTGCTGCCCTTTCCTGCGGCAGGGCCGGGGTCATGGTTGTTGCGGGATCAATCCTCGATAAAAGGGGAAATAAAGGGGGCAATAAAGGAATCGATAAAGAGACTTTGGATCTGCTGCAGGAGCAAATCGGTTGGGCCCGTCAATTTGTCACTGGCCTGGGATATCCAAAAGAGGCCATCACCCTGCATGAGGACGGAGCAGAATCGCTTCCGCTTCCGCTCTGGCTGACGGATCTTGCAGAAACTTCTCGGGCCCTGCCCCCTGACAGCTCCCAATTTAGCAGATCCCAATTTGGCAGATCCCAATTTGAAGGCTTCCCATTTGAAGGCTTCCCATTTGAAGGCTCCAAAAGGGAACTTCTCTGTTGGGCTTTGAAAAGGCTGGCGGAAAACAGGAACATGGAAGAAAAAATCATCCAACTGCAGGAAGAGGCCCCATACGGCCAGGTTCTTCCGGATGGAGATGCCTGCACCCTCTGCATGGCCTGCGTTTCCCTCTGCCCCACAGGAGCCCTCTCTTGGGCCGGGGAGGCTTTTCCCGGTCTTCTCTTCAAAGAGGCCGAATGCATCCAGTGCGGTCGATGCGCATCCGTATGTCCGGAAAAGGCTTTGAACCTCCATCCGAGAATCGCCTTTGGAGCATATCTGAAACCCGAATTCCGTTCCTTGAAGGCTGATCTTCCCTTATCCTGCATCCGATGCGGCAGCCCATTTGCCACCAGAAAGATGATCGAGACCCTGACAGAGCGCCTCAAAGGACATTGGATGTTTGCAACGGAGAGGGAGAAGCAGCGCCTGCGGATGTGCCGGGAGTGCCGGATCAGAGATATCTACGAGAAGAGAAAGGAGAAGGACTCCGAATGAACATCGATATTGCGTCTGAAGATCTTCTGCGGGGACATTTCTACAGCCTGATGGCCCGCATGCTGGCCAAGCCGCCGGATAAGCCGCTTTTTCAATTACTGAAAGAGATTCCGGAGAAAGCTCCTCCCGGAGGTGAGGCCACCGCGGCCTGGCAGGAACTGCGAAAAGCAGTGATCTGGACCGATCTGTTTTCGGAGGGCGCGGAATATCAACGCCTCTTTTACAGCATCCGCGGGAAAAGGATCATTCCCTACGCCTCCTGGTACGAAACCGGCCGGCTCTCAGGCCCTCCGCTGGTCAAGATCCGAAAGGATCTCAACCGTCTGGGGATTGCCCGCGCATCCGGCGTTTCAGAGCCGGAAGATCATTTGGCTGCGCTCTGCGAGACCATGGCCCTGCTCTGCGGAAGCGTCCACTATTCCGCGTATGAGGGAATTCATTTTTACCAATGCCATCTGACCGGATGGATCGACCGGTTTTTTTCGGATCTGAAGAGGATGGCCCAAACCCCCTTCTATAAGGCGGTGGGGAATTTAGGGAGTATCTTTTTCCGCATGGAAGGCACCTATCTGGATCTGGAGAGCAAATCTATAGAGAATCTTTTCCAAACCGAGAATATGAGCGCATAACATGAGCGCATAAGTGAAGGGAAAAATGATGGATCATGCAAAAAGAACCCGAATAACTGCATACTGCCGGGAGCGCAGGAATTTTCTTCGCAAAGCAGCCTTTCTGGGATCTGCGGCTGCAGCCTTTTTTTCCGGCCGAAAGAGGAAGGCCGAGGCAGCCTTATCCAAGCCTTCCGCTCCGACCGGCTCCGGCTACCGGATGACGGATCACATTCGAAAGTATTACCAAAATGCAGGAAGGTAGCGGAATCGGAAATCGAGGAGGCGTCAGATGAGTAGAGATCAGGGAGAGAATAAAGGGAAAGCACCTTCCAAAATGGCCGGGAGCATGGATCGCCGGGCCTTTCTCCGAAAATCGGGGCTTGGGGCCGGCGGGGCCGCAATTGCGGGAATGCTCCCCTTCACCTTCATGAAAGACGCGGCAGCCGAAAAGAGGAAGATCCCCAGACCCGATGTGAAGATCGAATACCGGCGCTCGGTCTGCACCCACTGCTCTGTGGGGTGCGGGGTGATCGCAGAATTGCAGAACGGGGTATGGATCGGCCAGGAGCCGGACATGGATTCCCCCATCAACCTCGGCTCCCACTGCACAAAAGGGGCGTCGGTGCGCCATCACGGCTTTGCGGACCAAAGAACCCGGTACCCGATGAAACTGCAAAATGGCCGCTGGAATCGGATCTCATGGGATCAGGCCATCGAGGAGATCGGCGATAAATTCTTGAAGATCCGGGAGGAGTCGGGGCCCGATGCCATCTTCTGGTGCGGCTCTTCCAAGGCGAGCAACGAGGGAGCCTATCTCCAGCGGAAATTCGCCGCGTTCTGGGGGTCCAACAACTGCGACCACCAGGCCCGGATCTGCCATTCCACCACCGTGGCCGGGGTGGCCAACACCTGGGGCTACGGCGCGATGACCAATACCTTCAACGATATCCACAACGCCCGGGCCATGTTCTTCATCGGCAGCAACGCGGCCGAGGCCCATCCGGTGGCCATGCAGCATGTGCTGCGGGCAAAGGAGAAAGGCGCGCAGATGATCGTGGTGGACCCCCGCTTCACCCGGACGGCCGCGCACGCGGATCTCTATGTACGGCTGCGTCCCGGAACCGATGTGGCCTTTCTCTGGGGGATGCTGTGGCATATTTTCGAGAATGGCTGGGAGGACCGGAAGTACATCGCGCAAAGGGTCTGGGGGATGGATGAGATCCAAAGGGAGGTCCGAAACTGGCCCCCGGATGTTGTGGAGAACGTGGCCGGCGTCTCCCCGGAGAGGGTCTATGAAGCGGCCCGGATCATGGCTGAAAACCGCCCCGGAACCATCATCTGGTGCATGGGCCTGACCCAGTCCCACATCGGCAACAACAAGACCCGGGCCGCCTGCATTCTCCAACTGGCGCTGGGCAATGTGGGGATGGCCGGCGGCGGGGCCAACATCTTCCGGGGCCACGACAATGTGCAGGGCGCCACCGATGTGGGCCCCAACAGCCATACCCTGCCCGGCTATTACGGCCTCTCCGAGGGCGCATGGCAGCACTGGTGCCGGGTCTGGGAGGTCGATTACGAGTGGCTCAAAGGCCGGTTTCTGTTCGATCGGGAATATCCCAACGAAGGGGGCCTCGCCTATCCCATGAACATCCCCGGTATTCCGGTCTCCCGATGGATCGACGGGGTGCTGGAGGACCCGGCAAATCTATCACAGAGCAGCAACTTCCGGGCAGTCTTCTTCCAGGGTCACGCGGCAAACAGCCAGACCCGGGGGGTGGAGATGAAAAAGGCTCTGGAGAAGCTGGATCTGGTGGTCATCTCAGACCCCTACCCGACGCATATGGCGGTGATGAGCGACCGGAAGGAGGATACCTATCTGCTGCCCACCTGCACACAGTTCGAGACCTACGGATCGGTGACAAACTCCTCCCGATCCATTCAGTGGCGGGAGAAGGTGATCGACCCGGTCTTCGAATCCCTGCCGGACCATGTGATCCTCTACAAGTTTGCCCAAAAATTCGGCTTTGCCGATAAGATGTTCAAAAATATCCGGGTGGAAAATGACGAGCCCCTGATCGAAGACGTGCTCCGGGAGATCAACCGGGGAACCTGGACCATCGGCTATACGGGCCAGAGCCCGGAGCGGCTGAAGCTTCATTCAAAGTACCGGGGAACCTTCGATACCACCACCCTTCAGGCAAAAGGAGGCCCCTGCGACGGCGAATATTACGGCCTTCCCTGGCCCTGCTGGGGAACCCCTGAGATGAAACATCCCGGCACACCGATCCTCTACGATCCGAGCAAGCCGGTAGCTGAGGGCGGTCTGGTCTTCCGAGCCCGCTTCGGAACCGAGCGCAACAGCGAGAACCTTCTGGCCGAGGGGGTCTGGAGCAAGGGATCGGAGATCGAGGGCGGCTATCCTGAATTCACCTATGGGATGCTGGCGGAACTGGGATGGGCCAAGGATCTGACCCCGGAGGAGATGGACCTCATCCAAAAGGTGGCCAGGGATATGGATGATGTCTCCAACTGGATGGGAGAGTCGGGCGAACCCCAGGCATTAGCGTCGGAGCGGCTGGGCCAGATCAACTGGAAGACCGATCTCTCCGGCGGCATTCAGCGGGTGGCCATCCTGCACGGTTGCGCGCCTTTCGGCAATGCCAAGGCCAGATGCGTGGCCTGGAACCTTCCGGACCCGGTCCCCATTCACCGGGAGCCCCTCTATACCCCGCGCTACGATCTGGTGGCAAAGTATCCCACCTATGCTGACCGGAAGGTCTTCTGGCGGGTCCCGACCCGCTACTGGTCGATCCAGTCCACGGACCACTCAAAGAAATACCCGCTGGTCTTCATCAGCGGCCGTCTGGTCGAGTATGAGGGCGGCGGGGCCGAGACCCGCTCCAACGCGTGGCTGGCCAAACTGCAGCAGGAGATGTTTGCCGAGATCAACCCTGTGGACGCGGCCGATGCCGGTGTTCAAAACGGCCGATACATCTGGCTGGAAGGGGCTGAAGGGGCACGGATCATGGTGCGTGCCATGATCACGAACCGGGTGGGGCCCGGGGTGGTCTGGACTCCCTTCCATTTCGGGGGCTGGTTTCAGGGAAAAGACCTGAAGGATCGGTATCCCCAGGATGCGGTTCCCTATGTGCGCGGGGAGGCGTGCAACACCGCCACCACCTACGGCTATGATTCGGTCACCATGATGCAGGAGACCAAGGGAACCCTGTGTCGGATCTATCCCACATGATCTCCGGTCTGAGATTAGGTCTGAGTTTTGGTCTGAAAGGAGTAATACAATGGCTCGAATGAAATTTCTATGCGACGTGGAGCGGTGCATCGAGTGCAATGCCTGTGTCACGGCCTGCAACAACGAACATGATATCCCCTGGAGCATCAACCGGCGCCATGTGGTGACCATCAACGACGGCCAGCCCGGGGAGAAATCGGTCTCTACGGCCTGCATGCACTGCACTGATGCGCCCTGCGCCGCGGTCTGCCCCGTGGACTGCTTCTACACCACCGAAGACGGCATCGTGCTCCATGACAAGGATCTCTGCATCGGGTGCGGCTACTGCTTCTACGCCTGCCCCTTTGGCGCGCCCCAGTTTCCGGAGCAGAAGGCCTTCGGCATCCGGGGGAAGATGGACAAATGCACCTTCTGCGCGGGTGGCCCTCTGCCCGACAACTCGCCCGAGGAGTATATCAAATATGGCCGCAACCGGATCGCAGAGGGAAAGCTGCCCCTGTGTGCGGAGATGTGTTCCACCAAAGCACTGCTGGCCGGCGACGGCGGCATCGTCTCTGAGATCTATCGAAAGCGGGTGATGGCCCGGGGAAGCAACATGGAGTTCTGGCGATGGGAAGCGGCCTATCCCCCCGGCAAATAGGAGTCTTTGACATGAATAAGAGAAAGGTTTCAGTCGGTCCGGAGAGACCGCTGATCCCAAAAGGAAAGGAAATGAAGACGCCTTATAGCACTTTATTACCAAAACCTGTCGCGGCAATGATCTTTCTGACCCTTTTGGCGGGCCTGTCGCTTCTTGCGCTCTCTGCGGTCCCGGAGATAGGACCCAATCCCCGTGCCGACTTCTGGAGGGATGTCCGGGAGGGGGTTCCGGGCGTAACCGTTGTGGACTCCGAAGCCCACCGGATTCTCATCCATAACGGAGGCCAGAACTGGCGGGAGATCCGAAACGGCCTCATCTCCTGGACTGGGGCATTGCTGATGGCCGGCGTTCTGGCTGCAATCTTCCTCTTTTTCATCATCGTGGGAAAAGACAGGCTGCACGAACCGCGGACCGGAATGCGCATCGGCCGCTTTTCACTGTTCGAGCGCATCCTTCACTGGTACACGGCCTTCTTCTTCATCGTGCTGGCATTGACAGGTCTGAGCAACCTCTACGGTCGGGCCGTCCTCATCCCGCTCTTCGGACTGGAGGTTTTTTCCGGCTACATGCAGTGGGCCCTCTGGATTCACAATTTCAGCGGCCCCCTCTTCCTTGTCGGACTGCTGGTGGAGATCATCATCTGGGTCAAGGACAACATCCCCAAAAAGATGGACATCGTATGGTTCAAAAACTTGGGCGGGATGATCGGTAAAGGGCCGAGGCCCCATGCGGAGAAGGTAAACGGGGGTGAAAAGGCCTGGTTCTGGCTGATGACCTTTGCCGGCATCGCAGTCGGCATCACCGGAGTGATCCTCGATTTCCCGATCTGGGGCCAGAGCCGGGGAACCATGCAGGTGTCGCACATCATCCATGCATCGGTCGCGATTCTCTTTATCGCGGCCTCTTTGGGCCATATATACGTCGGCACCATCGGCGCGGAGGGAACCTTCGAGGGGATGTGGCGCGGGAGCGTGGATGAATCCTGGGCAAAGCAGCATCAGGATCTCTGGTATGAAGAAAAGACCGGCAAGCGGGCCTCGTAAGCCTTGAAAGAGTCCTGCTTGAGGCTATATTTCCGGGCTTTTATTGAAATGCCCGAAGTTCCTCGCGCAGGACCCTGTGTTGGCAAACAATAAGGATCGGCATTCCTATTTCGTGCAGGAACCGATCCTTTTTCCGTTCATCTGATTGGTCATGGTCATCTGCCCCTGCCCCGGCACATCCACAGTGGTCTTGGCCGACCCTTTGAAGGTATCTCCGCTGTAGGTGATCTCCCCCCGGCTTTCGGTCTCTCCCGGATCACCGGTGCAGATCATCCGCCAGGTCACCTTGCTTCCCGAGACATTGTAATCCACGGTCTTGCAATTCTGTCCCGGCTCTCCCTTCTGTGGAACCATGTCCTCCTCGGTCAGGCAGTGGGTCTGGGTGATCGGCGGAATCGGAACCGGAATCCCCGGCATCTCGGTCTTTATGGTCACCTGCCACTGGCCCGGGTTCATGGGCGGCGCGGCAGACGCGGTTCCGACAAGAAGAAACGAGAAAAATATTGCCGACATCAGCCGCACGGGTACCGCTTTTTTCACCATTTTCATCTCCTTATTCTGTTGTATGTGATGATTACCTGCCAGAACGGTTCTTTTCTATCACAGGTTTCGGGGGCTGTAAATACTCGGTGACACATAGTGGTGGCAACGATCCGAACCGACCGGAGAGTAGCCAGACAGGACTTTTCCAGTCGTCTTCAATTCGCCGATATCCAGATTCATCCAGGATCTCCTCCCAGGTTCCCAGATCCTTTCCGCGTCAAATAGAGGATACTTCTCCTGAGCAGGTGCTTCCGAAATTACGGAAAAGTCGAAAACCCCTCCTCTCCATGCCCACATGTCAGGTGCATTCAAAGCCAACTTTTTGCGGCTGAAAAGGGGGCTCTTTTTTATCGGTACTCATGGTCTTCTCCATCTGCGCATCGATCAGAATGATTTTTCTTTACCCAAGGCTCTGATTTGCTTATTTTTTGGCATCCTTCATTTTCCAGGTAACAAATTGCAACTATCAGTGTCCGAATTTTTAAGCATTCCATTTTTAAAGATATAAATCAATATAAATTTTAGGCAAAAATGGCCATTCTGCTGCTCCCAGTCAACAGTCTATGTTCGACAGGAGCTTATATCACAATTTCAACAGGTTTACGACCTCGAATGTAAATCAGGTTTTAATGATAAAACATAGGGCTTCACCGGCGGCAGGAGCCGGATTAGCCAGTGT
>JAABSZ010000015.1:0-33619 GCA_011390135.1 Desulfobacteraceae bacterium
ATGGGTCTGAGCCGCCTCGCCCCCCACCGCCGTCACCAGCAGAGCCGACAAACCGATCACAACAAACCAACCATATCTTTTCATTCCGCATCCCCCCGCTCTATAAGCCGTAAAGCTCGATCAGCCGCGCCATATCATCGGCATCCTCGAAAATGAATTTGTCATCATCGGTGAATTGTTCGGCCATATACAGCACCCCCGTGGTCTCGAAGGGCTCCGAAGTCAGCTTCAGCCCCGTATAGGTCAACACGAACAGCCCCTTCAAAAACCCCTTCTCCAGCCGTGTCTCCGTAATGGCCAGCTCCCAGGAGAGATCGCGGCCCAATGGATTTTTCAGATCATCAGCCCCCATCACACCGTGCGCGGTGGAACTGAAGACCGGCGTTCCCGAGGAGAGAGAGCCGGACATGGTAAAGGGAGCAGAAAAGAGGAGGGAATCTTCAGGGGTAAACTCGGCCTGGAAAGCCGATTGGACATCGGGCAGCACCATCTCGATCTTCTGGGCCGAAAGGATGAAATCCACATCAAAGACCATGCTGCCCACGAACCGCCGACTCATCATCATCTCCGAGATTTCCTGATCCTGCTGGATCACCAGGTCGGCCGCATCCACCTTCCCGTCACCGTTCAGATCGAGCTGAGCCAGTTCCTCGGCCGTAAAGGTCCGCCGCTCCAGAATCGCGTCCCGGATGTTGCGCTCCGTAACGATTCCGGCCTGATCCGCTGCCCCGGCCGCACCGACACCGCCGGCCGGAATGACCCAGAAACAGATCCAAAAAACAAGAACAATTCTGCAAGATCGGATTTTCATTTGCCTATTCCTCTCTGTCAAGAGCTGTGGATAAAGAAATACCCGTAGCACCGTTTTACCTCACCGGTTCCTGCGGCATGGGGCAGAAATACCGGGACGCAAAACCCTTTTTTCAATTTTTTTATTTGAATAACAGAAGTTTAAAAAATTCCCCGAGCCTTCGATTTCTTCCGAAAGACGAAAGCATCAACGTCTTGGCGGCCGATCTGCCGCCCTAAACTGCACGGCCTTATCCGCGGCCGCAGCCCGAGCCTTTTAAAGCGTCGAAAAGTCCCCCCTGAAAAGATCGCGAACGCGAAACAAACGCGAAAAACCGTGTCCTGAAAATATGTAAAACCTTTGAAATCAAAGGATTGAAATACGACAGATCCCCTTTGAGGCAGGGGCGTATCAGGGAAAGAAATAGGATAAGAAAGGAAAGGAGAAAGGATTTCCCGAAGATGATCTTGAATGATTCTGGTGTCCAAAAAGTAAAAGGGACAGCCATGTTTTCCGATTCCCCCATTTTGGGATTTTAAAAACTTATTGCCCTCGATTTTGCTATATCACCCGGAAAACCAAATGTCAACAAATAACTTTATTTTTATGACAGAGGAAAGCGATTGCCCAGCTAATCCAAAAAAATTGCCCCTGGAAGTTGCATGGAGATATTCCATTTTCAGCATAGGGCCAAAAAAGTATTTCCTCCTGATGGAAGCTGTATTTTTATTTTTAACAGGTACAGTTGAACCGAAGAAATAGAGTATCCCCTGTATTTACTCCCCCTGGCCATTATGGTATTTTTTGAAAAAATATTTCAGTATTAACGGGAATCTAAACCCGAATCATCACAGCAGGGGGAACAGATGGCGGAAGAATATGTAATCCATTTCGAGGAACTGAGCAATGAAGACGGCGACAAGGTGGGCGGAAAGAATGCCTCACTGGGGGAGATGATCCGGTCCCTGCAGAAGGAGAAGATCCGGGTTCCACTGGGCTTTGCCACCACGGCCGCGGCGTATTGGGAATTTTTAGAGGCAAACGATCTGAAAAGACCGATTCAGGAGCAGATCGACAAGCTCCACAAGGGAACCAATGTGGAGAAGGTCGGCAAGGCGATCCGGAAGCTCTTTTTGAAGTCCGAATTTCCCGATGAGATCGCAAGCGCGATCCGAAACGCCTACGGGGATCTCTGCCGGAAATACAACACCGATGAGGCCGATGTCGCAGCCCGGAGCAGCGCGACTGCCGAAGACCTTCCCGATGCCAGCTTTGCGGGCCAGCAGGAGACCTACCTGAACCTGACCGGCGACAATGAAGTGCTCGACGCCTGCCGGAAATGCTACGCCTCCCTATTCACGGACCGGGCCATCACCTACCGGAAGGAGAAGGGATTCGACCATATGAAGGTGGCCCTCTCCGTGGGCGTGCAGAAGATGGTGCGATCCGACATCGCAGGCTCCGGCGTGATGTTCTCCTTGGATACCGAGACCGGGTTTCCGGATCTGGTGCTAATCAACGCGGCATGGGGGCTGGGCGAGAACGTGGTGCAGGGAACCGTGACACCGGACGAATACCGGGTCTTCAAGCCCCTCCTGGATCAGTCCGATGCCATGCCGATCATCGAAAAGACTCTGGGCGACAAGGAGAAGAAGATGGTCTATGCCAAGGGCGGCAACAAGACCACCAAGAATATCGACACCCCCAAAAAGGAGCGCAGAACATTCGTCCTTTCCGATTCGGAGATTCTCACCCTTGCAAAATGGGCCTGCAAGATCGAAAGCCACTATGAAACGCCCATGGACATGGAGTGGGCCAAAGATGGAAAGACTGATGAACTCTATATCGTCCAGGCCCGGCCCGAAACGGTGCAGTCTCAAAAACAGAAGGGGTCGCTGAAGCAGTATCGGCTAAACGAAAAGGGAGAGAAGGTTGTGGAAGGCTTGAGCATCGGCGATGCTGTTGCGGCCGGAAAGGTTCTGGCCATCAAGAGCGCGGATGATCTTGAGAAGTTCGAAGAGGGGAGCATCCTGGTCACGGAGATGACGGACCCGGACTGGGTGACGATCATGAAGAAGGCCGCGGGGATCATCACGGATGCGGGGGGGAGAACCTGCCATGCCGCAATCGTCAGCCGGGAGCTGGGCATCCCTGCGATCGTGGGAACCGGCGATGCCACAGAAATTTTAAAGGGTGGCGACGAGATCACCCTCTCCTGCGCAGAGGGGGACAAGGGCTTTGTCTATAAGGGAATCCTCGACTACGATGTCCTGGAGGTGAACCTGGAGGATATCCCCGAGACCCGGACCCGGATCATGATGAACATGGCCAGCCCGGGCGCGGCCTTCCGCTGGTGGCGCCTCCCCTGCAAAGGGATCGGCCTTGCCCGGATGGAGTTCATCATCAACAATATCATCAAGATTCACCCTATGGCCCTGCTCCGGTACGATGATCTGGAAGACAAAGAGGCCAAAAAGCAGATCAGGGAACTGACCAGAAACTACAAGGACAAGGCTCAATACTTCATCGACCATCTCTCCCGGGGAATCGCCAAAATCGCAGCCTCGGTCCACCCACACCCGACCATCGTCCGGATGAGCGACTTCAAGACCAATGAATACGCGGATCTGATCGGCGGAAAGGCGTTCGAGCCCGAAGAGAACAATCCGATGCTCGGGTTCCGGGGGGCCGCCCGGTACACCAGCGACCGGTATCGGGAGGGGTTTGCCCTGGAGTGCATGGCCATCCGGCAGGTGCGGGAGGCAATGGGGCTGACCAATGTCATCGTGATGATCCCCTTCTGCCGAACCATCGAAGAGGCCGACGGGGTGCTTGCGGAGATGGCAAAGCACGGCCTGATCCGGGGCAAGGATGGGCTGGAGGTCTATGTGATGTGCGAGATCCCGTCGAACGTGATCCTGGCCGACGCGTTCGCGGAACGGTTCGATGGATTTTCCATAGGCTCCAATGACCTGACCCAGTTGATTCTTGGGGTGGACCGGGATTCTTCGGAACTCTCCCACATCTTTGACGAACGGAATGAGGCCGTCAAACGGGCCATCCGCCAGGTGATCCGGACCGCGCACGAAAATGACCGGAAGGTGGGGATCTGCGGCCAGGCCCCCAGCGACTATCCGGAGTTTGCGGCCTTTCTGGTGGAAGCGGGGATCGACTCCATCTCATTGAGCCCCGACAGCGTCATGGAGATCATCAACCGGGTGGCCCAGGCCGAGGATACCCTGCGCGTCCATTCCTCCGAGTAGGATTTTTCCCTCTTATACCCTCTCTATTTCTTTTTAAAGGGCGACCCCGCCAAAAAGGGCGACCCCGCCAAAAAGGGCGACCCCGCCAAAAAAGGGCGATCCCGCCAAAAAAGGGCGATCACAAGGATCGCCCCTACGGCGCAACCCGGCGATTTCGGTAGGGGCGAATTTTGTGTTCGTCTCAAAATCGCCGAAATGATGATCAAGGCCGCCATCGGCCTTCCATTCATGGCCAGATTCGAAATCACCTGGGAACGATAAACAGCCTACTTTACCAGCCGGTCTTCGGGCAATGTTATTTCCTGAAACAATTCATTGGAAACCGCCAGAAACTCAAAATCAGGATTGAATCCGATCTGTTTAGCCACATACAGATTGATGGAAATCTTGGGAGTGACGTTATCAACCATAGCCAGTGATCTCGGTTTTTCCCCCTGTAGTATCTTTACGATCTTATCGGCAACGAATTTTCCTCTGTCGGAAAAATCGACACTGGAAAAACCCATGAGGGCGCCGGCTTTGACATCCCGGGTTCCGTTTCGAGCGAATGTGGGTATTTTATTCTGGTTGAGATAGTCCAAAAGCATTTTAACATCGCTTGTCTTCCAGTCAAAGCAGGTCAACGAAGGTATGAAAAAGGCGTCCATACCCTGACTGACAAGTTCCTTAAGCCCATTTAGACAATTCAGGGTATCTTCTGTATTACGACCCGTTTCCTTGATATTTTTGTAATCAATCAGTTCAAATCCTAGTTCTTTGGCAACAAGAGTTGCATCATCGTAGTTAGTCATAGTCCTGCCGATTTCCGTATTCTTATACAGAAGTCCAAGATTCTTAAATCCTACCATTTCATGGAAAATTTCAAACATGCGCCGGAATCGGTCTGGCACAATGCGAACGGTGAAATTATCGACACCGGAATCGCTTTCATTCAAAATAAATCCGGATTTCTGTGCGTCGCTGACAGAAATTCCGACTATCGGTGTCTCCATGTTATTCACTTTCAGGATTGCTGCTACAGCATCCGTACCTGCAGCAATAATGAGGTCAAGATCCTTACTGGACATAAGTTTTTGAGCACTTTCATCCAATTCCGGCTTTTTATCTTCACTCCATCCCGGGCTGTAATATTCATCTTTCAGGAAATCAATTCTATCTTTCCAGCCCATATCTGATAGTGCTGATTTGATCGCATCGAGTTCACTTGAAAAAATCCAGTACGGTCCCCCCTCGATATAGCCTATCCGATAAGTCTTTTGACCTTCGGAATCTGCCGAAAAGGAAAAATTGACGAAACAAAATATTACAGCCGCAACAACAACCACTACAGTAGAAACTTTACTCGATAGCATAACCATCTCCTTTCATTAAACGTCAAACAAGTAACATCTCGATAAGTCCGGGTAAACGACTACCTTTTACTCACGCATTTTTTCCAGACGCACACCTACTTTTTCATGGGAGTGTACCTCTGTTTCGCTCCGGTATCTGCCTTTGTGGTACGTACCAAACTCAGCATACACAGCCGGGAATCGGGGGTAAATGGGGGAAAGGGTGAATAATCACGCCGAAAACACCTTATATTGGCCGATCAGGCAGGGCCGGAAAGGTTCTGGCCATAAAGAGTGCGGATGATCTGGAGAAGTTCGAAGAGGGGAGCATCCTGGTCACGGAGATGACGGACCCGGATCATGATGAACATGGCCAGCCCGGGCGCGGCCTTCCGCTGGTGGCGCCTGCCCTGCAAAGAGATCGGCCTTGCCCGGAACTCTCCCACATCTTTGACGAGCGGAACGAGGCGGTTAAAAGGGCCATCCGCCAGGTGATCCGGACCGCGCACGAAAATGACCGGAAGGTGGGGATCTGCGGCCAGACCCCCAGAGACTATCCCGAGTTTGCGGCCTTTCTGGTGGAAGCGGGGATCGACTCCATCTCACTGAGCCCCGACAGCGTCATGGAGATCATCCGCCGGGTGGCCCAGACCGAGGATACCCTGCGCATCCATTCCTCCAAGTAGGATTTTTCCCTCTTATACCCTCTCTATTCCTTTTGAATAGGGAGGGAACCTTATCGTTTTCTTCCCCACAAAAGTGCGATCCTGAAGACAGATGTTAAAAATTTAATAAGGAGACCCACTCATGTCAGGGAATCGTATATCCATATGTCGCATATGTTTTCTTCTTCTGTTCCTGTTTTCAACAATATTTGCGTCAGGAACAGCAAATGCCGCTAAATACAACTGGATGGGGAAAGAGAGCAGAAGTCTTGAAAATCCGGGGAACTGGTCTCCGAGAGGGGTTCCGGGAAAGGAGGATACCGTACAGGTTACCGGCGGGAGACCCTATTATCCCACAGTCTCATCCGATCTTACCCTTCAATCGATCTCCATCACCGGCAGCGGGGATATGTTCATCGGCCCATCAGGACGCCTCCGCCTGACCCGAGGAATGGAGATCAACCGGGGAACCTTTCAAAATGACGGGATCTTTGAATGGGCCGGCGGGGATATTCTTCTAAAGAACGAGGCCGCGATCGTCAACAGCGAAAATGGCCTCTTCAAAATCTCGGGAAAGGGCAGAAAGATATCCAAGAAGGACGGCAACCCCACCCGACTGATCAACAACGGTGTCATTCGAAACAACAGCACCGGAACCATCCGGATCAGCCCCAACGAATTCCAGCAGAACGGCCTGATGGATATCCTCGAGGGCAGCATCGTTCTGGAGGGGGATTCTGAAGCGCCGATTCAGGGGATCTACGGCGGACCCTTTCAGATCGCCCGAGATTCCTCTCTGCGCCTCTCCTACGGATATCATTATCTCAAGCCCGGATTCAAGGCCGCCGGAGGCGGAGAAGTGATCCTCGATGGTGAAACGGGCCGACCTGAAGTCTATGCGGAGACCGATGCGGTGATCGATACGGCCCTTGTGATGAAAAGCGGTCTTCTGGCAAACGGAGCCGGGCCATCCAATATCATTGTGGGCGGATTTTTCCACTGGACCGGGGGCGCAGTTGAGGGCTTCGGAGAGGGGGAAAGGATCGTATTGAATGGTGAAAGCCGGATCTCCTCCGGAACTTCACCGAAAAAACTGCTGGGCCGGGAGATGATCTTCAACGGGACAGTGGTGCTTCTCGATGCAGAAGACCTCTATCTCGGAAATGGCGGAAAAATGATCATCGGTTCGAAAGCGCCGCTGCATGTGAAGGCCCAAACCATCCTCTATCCATTTGAAGGGAAGAGCGGATCACTTATCAACGAGGGACGGATTCGGGGAAACGGAACTTTGATCTTTGATTCCAACAGCAACAATCCGCCCCATTTTGAAAACCGGGGGGATATCATTCCCGGAATTTCGGAAGTGGGTCAGTTGTCCCTGAGCCATCCAGCATTTAAAATCGATCCGGGAACCGTGCGTTTCCGGATCAAAGGCCCGAATCGTTTTGACCGACTCCACATCCAGGGAGGCTCAAAAATCAATGGAAAGTTGGCGGTAAGCCTGTCGGACGGCTATATCCCCGAATCCGGAGAGGTCTTCAGAATCATGACCTCCACCGAAAAAATCTCGGGTACATTTGCCTCACAGGATCTCCCCTCTCTTCCGGATTTGGAATGGGAGACGATCTATGGAGACCGATATGTAGAGCTTCAACTGAAGGAGGAGGGAGAACCCCTCACGGTCTCTGTGCTGCCCGCGGGTGCGGGAACAATTTCCGGGCCCGGAATCTCCTGTCCGGACGATTGCGAAAAGATCTTCCCCCCGGGCCGGGAAATCGTTCTGAACGCATCGGCTGCGGCCGGATATGCCTTTGACCATTGGGAACTGCAGGAGGCCGACGATAAAGATAACGATGACAAGACAAAGAGAAACACCGTCAATCCCCTTTCCATGAATAGGGAGGATACAGCACACGCAGCAGCATACTTTATCCCGGTCGAACCGCCCGAGGATGGCTGTCCTGATGATCCGGACAAGAGCGAGCCAGGGATCTGCGGGTGCGGAACACCGGATATCGATACCGATGGTGATGGAGTCCTGGATTGCAATGACGGATGCCCCAATGATTTGAACAAAAGCGCGGCGGGGATCTGCGGGTGCAATACGGCTGATGTGGATAAGGACCGGGACGGCTTCTATGACTGTAATGATGGCTGTCCCGATGACCCGGTAAAGAGTCAACCCGGCGCCTGCGGATGCGGAATACCTGATTCCGATATGGACAACGACGGGACTTTCGACTGCAATGATCTTTGCCCCGAAGATACCAATAAAACAGACCCGGGAGCTTGCGGTTGCGGCATTCCCGATAATGACACGGACGGGGACGGCATCTATGAGTGCAATGATCAGTGCCCGGATGATACGGAAAAAAATGAACCCGGCATCTGCGGATGCGGAATAGCGGATACCGATTCCGACGGCGACGGCCTCCTGGATTGCGAGGATCGGTGTCCCAATGATCCTAACAAAACCGAGCCGGGGCTCTGCGGCTGTGGAATCCCCGACACGGATGAGGATGGCGACGGAACCCCGGACTGCAATGATCTCTGCTCCGATGATCCGGAACAGACCGAACCGGGCTTCTGCGGAAACGGAAAACCGGATAGCGATTCCGATAGCAATTCCGATAGCAATTCCGATAGCGATTCCGATTCCGATTCCGATTCCGATAGCAATTCCGATTCCGATGGCATCAGCGACAGTCTCGATGGGGAACCGGCCCACGGCGATCTTCAACAACTTCCCTTCCATGTTTCTCCCGGAACCCGCGCGTTTCAATATCAGATGCGCTCCATCACCCTCTATCCTTCAACAGGTCGTTCCGCCTGCACCGAATTCTTTTCAGCGGCTCTTGGGGAGGATTATGATCCCTTTGATTTTCGGATAGGAACCTATGATGCGGAGCAGGCCCGATTTGTGGAGTGCGGAGAAGGGCTTGTTTTCGAACCGGGCCGGGCCTACTGGTTTCTGGCAAGAGAAGGAATCGATACTCTACTTTCCGGATTTCCGGCACAGACCAATAACCCTGTGGATCTTGGTCTCGGCTACCATGAAAACGCCCGGATCGGATGGAACATGATCGCCCCGCCCAACAACCGGTCATATCGATGGGATCAGATGAGGGTAGCGGTCTATGGTTCGGATGGTTCGGGCGAAATCGAGACTTTTCGGATTGAAGAGCTTGCAGATGACAACCCTTATATAGATCGAAAACTCTGGCAGTGGAGGGATGGGGAGTATCGCTACTATCATCCCGAAGCCCCTTCTCCTCTGGAAGATTCGCTGCTGGTTCCGGGTGAGGGATACTGGGTACGAGCCAGGCAGGATGGAGTTTACCTCCGGTTTGACGCCGATTCCAGAACGGTCATGAGAAGCCAAAAAGCCTCGACAAGAACAATGAGAAGAGGCGATCGGCCATCTGACGAGCCCCCCCTGCCCATGGAGGGCCTTTCCGACGATCCCTCTTTGGATGCAAAATATTCAGAAGCAGCCGCAGGAGGAGGCGGCGGGTCCGGATGTTTTCTGGATTCTCTTTGCCATTGATCCAAAATGCTAACCGTCATCCCGACAAATTAGGGTTTTCTGGTATGGCTAAGCAGGGCATGGGTTGCTATTATGTAATTAAAAGATGATGACGACACTTTCATTTAGAAATCTCATATAGAGCGATCCTTAAAGGAGGAGAATATGAAACTAAGCTTGAAAAATAGATTCCTCATACCAACAATTGTCCTGCTGGTATGCTCATTAGCATTATCAGCATATATTTCTTACTCAAAATCGAAGGAGGCTTTAAAGGTCACCATACAGGACCAGATGAGCCAGCGTGCTGAAGTAACGGTGGAGCAGATTAGTTCCTGGATCCATGAGCGGCGTCTCGACATGGACAGCCGAAGCAACAACAAAGTCTACCAGATCGCTATGAACACTTCCTACGGGCTGGCGGTCAGAAACGCGGTAAATAAGCAACTGGAGCAGATCCGGGAGAATTATCCCTATTATGAGAATATCTTGCTGGCCGACAGCAACGGGGAAGTGATTGCAGCAGCGGAAACAGAGGGAGTCATAGGTATCAGCGTTGCCAATCGGGATTATTATCAGAAGGCCAAAGAGGGCCAGGCGAATTCATCCAGTATTCTGGTCAGCAAACAGAGCGGAAATGCGGTATTTGTGGTTGCCGCGCCGGTCATGGAATACGATTCGGTAAAAGGGGTTCTCTTTGGGGCGGTCTCTCTGGTGAGCTTCAACGAAATCTTCATCAACACAATTAAGGTGGGAGAGAAGGGCTCTGCCTATCTCTTCGATAATGAAGGACTGCTGATCGCCCACCCGGAGAGGGAGAACATTCTCAACCTGAATATCAGCGACTTTGATTTCGGCCGGGAGATGCTGAGAAAGGATGAGGGGATCATCGAGTATCAATGGAACGGAGAGGAGCAGTTGGCGGCCTTCAAACAGCTCCCGGAGATGGGATGGAAACTGGCCATCTATGCCAATATGGAGGAGATCCTCGCGCCGATCAATTCGGTGCGGAAACTCAACATCATCATGGCGGCCGCAGTCATTGCCATTGCGATCTTCATTATCCTTCTCATCACCCGCAGCACGGTAAAGCCGATCAATTCCATCATGCAGGGATTGCGCCAGGTTTCCGAGAAAGTCGCGGCAGCCTCGGGCCAGATCGCCTCCTCCAGCGAGGTCCTTGCTGAGGGAGGTTCTCAGCAGGCCGCCTCTTTGGAAGAGACATCGGCCTCTATGGAGGAGATGACTGCAATGACTCGGCAGAATTCGGGAAATGCCCGGAAAGCCAACGAATTTGTCAAATCCTCCAATGAGATTATGGCAAAGGCCACAATCTCAATGAACGAGCTGACTGAATCCATGTCTGAAATCAATACCTCAAGTGAGGACATCTTCAAGATCATCAAGACCATCGATGAGATTGCGTTCCAGACCAATCTGCTGGCCCTGAACGCGGCAGTGGAGGCGGCAAGGGCAGGGGAGGCCGGCGCGGGATTTGCAGTGGTGGCCGAAGAGGTCAAGCAACTGGCCTCCAAAGCGGCCAATGCCGCCAAAAATACCGCAGATATGATCGAAGGCACCGTAACCAAAGTTCATGCCGGCTCCGAGCTTCTGAAAAAGACGAACAACGACTTCTATGAGGTGGCGGAGAATTCCGGAAAGATCGGCGAGCTGATCGGAGAGATCACCGCGGCCACCGAGGAGCAGGCTCATGGCATCGAGCAGATCAACAATGCGATCAATGAGGTGGGCCTCATAACGGAAAAAAATGCCAGCCAGTCTGAGGAATCATCGGCCGCATCCCAGAGCCTCTACAGCCAGACCGAGGTGTTGGAAAGCTTTGTGATGGATATGAAGCGAGTTATCACCGGAAAAACCGAACAGAGAATGAACGGTAATGGCGGCGGCCAGTATGAATATAACGCAGATGAAATCTACTATGAAACTTCCAGGGCCCCACTCTTCGTCGGAAATGGCAATGGCAATGGAAAAGGAATGGAAAAAAGGAATGGAAACGGATACGGATACGGAAATGGAAACGGAAACGGAAACGGAAACGGAAAAAGTAATGGAAACGGAAATGGCTATATAACCCATAACAAGGAGGAGATGAATCCACGGCACTGGGGAGTCTTTTCCGACGGGCGGATCGAGGAAGGCAAAGTCTTCAACGCTAGCAAACAGCTTTATTGATCCAAAAGATCTTCTTTCAACGATCCGACAGGATCGGAAAGGATGGTAAGATATGAATTTTGCATTCACACTCGATCATGAAAGGGTGAGATTTACCCCCGAGGGAAAGATATCGGTCATCGACGCCATCAAAGCGATCAGCGAAACAGATTGCGCCCATTGCCTCTGGGAGGATCTTTCCAGTGAGCACCCGGAAGTACTGGAATACTGCGACGAATTTTCCTTTAACAAGAATGGAAATCTGCCGGTCGCAGACAGCCAGGGATGGGAAAAGATCCATATTCTGCTCTTTGACCATCTGATTGAACATAATGAAGTATAGGGAGTAGGAAGGAGGGCAGGAAAAAAGTGAGCATCAAATTCCCTGGATTAAACCCGCTCCGGCCGGTTCTGCGCCGGACATTCCCCATATGACTGGCACACACCAGAAGGGCAGCCCATGCAGAGGGCTGCCCTTTCCTCTTCAAACCTTCTGATCTTGATTACTCTTCTCTTTTGCCAACCATCTCGACAAAGCAGGAGCCGCCGCCCGATGATCCGTCGGCCGAAAAGAAATCGCCCATCGGCATGGGCGGCTCATCCGATCCGCCGGCTGCCGGCGCTGCTCTTCGGGCCTGCCGGGAAAGGGCACGATCTACCCTCTCCAGGGCCCTCCCCTCCGGAACAAACCGCAGAAAGAGATCTCTTTTCTTCGCCTCGACCCAATAGCCGAACCCGGGCCGCAGCAGTGGATCATCGACATACCGGATGTCCGATGCCGCATCCCCATCAGGATGGTAGAAGCGATACCCTCCATCCTGCCATCGCCACAACTTGAGATTGACATAGGGATTGTTCTCCCCCAGGGAGGCGATCCGATATTCCTGGGATCGGAGAAAATTTCCCTGCTCATCATAGATATGGGCCGCCACCACCAATTGGTTCCACCGATATGCCGCATTACCGGGCGCGGCGATCATGTTCCAGCCGATGCCGGAATTCCGGTTGTAGCCGAGCGGGAGATCCACAGCTCCTTCCAGATCGACTTGGGGCCCCTGAAGCTCGATGTCTATGCCGTTTCTGGCCAGAAACCAGTAGGCATGGCCCGGTATGAATTCCAGCCCCTCGCCGCACTCCAGATAATCGCCCAGTTCCGGATCATAGGTTCCGATCCGGAAATCAAAGGGGCTGTATCCCTCGGCACCGAAAAGCTCGGAGAGAAAATCCTCACAAAAGGATTCTCCCCGGGCCGGAATGATGGGAAAGGCCCGCATCCGATAATCGGATCGCTCGGTTCCGGGCGGAATCTGGAAGCGATAGAGACCGGTCTCCCCGTCCGATGGTTTTCCCTCGACGCAGTCGGCTATTCCGTTGCCGTTGGCATCCGTGTCCGCAGTTCCGCAGCCGCAGATCCCGGGCCCAATCTTGTCCG
Source organism: Desulfobacteraceae bacterium (assembly GCA_011390135.1). Classification (GTDB taxonomy): domain Bacteria; phylum Desulfobacterota; class Desulfobacteria; order Desulfobacterales; family JAABSP01; genus JAABSP01. Next base: position 13,180 of record JAABSZ010000015.1, read on the forward strand.
GATCATCGGGGCAGGGATCATTGCAGTCGGAAACGCCGTCGCCGTCGGTATCCGTATCCGGAATGGAGCAGCCGCAGAGACCGGGCGCGCTCTTCGCAGGATCATTCGGGCAAAGGTCGTTGCAGTCGAATACGCCGTCGCCGTCGGTATCCAGATCAGGGACCCCGCAGCCGCAGATGCCGGGCTCGACCTTGTTGGGATCGTTCGGGCAGAGATCGTTGCAGTCGGCGATCCCATCGCCGTCGGTATCGGTGTCCGGAACGCCGCAACCGCAGATACCGGGCTCGACTTTGACCGCATCGTTCGGGCAGGGATCAACGCAATCGGCGATCCCATCGCCGTCCGTGTCCGTATCCGGAACGCCGCAGCCGCAGATCCCCGGAAGGGTTTTTTCCGGATCATCGGGACAGACATCCCCGCAGTCGATCTCCCCATCGCTGTCCAGATCGATCTCCGGAAATCCGCAGCCGCAGATGCCGGGGGCCGTCTTCTCCGGATCATTCGGGCAGAGGTCATTGCAGTCATAGGCCCCGTCCCCATCCAGATCGACATCGGGAACCCCGCAGCCGCATACGCCCGGCTCGGATTTGTTGAAATCATCGATGCAGGAATCGATGCAGTCGGGGAAACCATCGCCGTCACTGTCCGTATCCGGAATCCCGCACCCGCAGAGGCCGGGATAGATCTTGTTCGGATCATCAGGGCAGAAATCTTCGTGCGGCGGAGTCGATTCCGGAACGAAGAGAGCGGTAAGGCTTTGGGCAGTTCCGATCTGAAAAGTAATGGGATTATTTGTATCTGTTACCTCCTCCATGGTATTGTACCAGAACCAGCGGTCAAAAACATAACCGGCAGCCGGTTCAGCGGTCAGAACAATGGGCTGATCCGGGGGAAAGCTGTTTTCACAGACTGGCGGACAGGTAAAGCTGCCTGTAGATACTGAACCCGAACCGGGAGGAGAGATGACTATTGTCAGAGGCGTACTCTCTGTTCTCCTTATTGCTGTCAAATTGACTGAATTGGAGTCATATGAGACCTCCCATTCAATTTCGGGAACTTGCGGCAGTTCTACGGCATCAAAGGTACCGGAGATGGGACCACTGGATTCCAGAACCGTGAATATTCCGCCGCTCGATTCCAGGAAGCTGTTGGGCAGAGTTACGATCAAGGTTCCCCCCAGCGTCGGGCTTCCCGTAATTTGAAGCTTATCGTAATAAAGAGGATCGAAAATTCGAACCAGCAATGTTCCCGGGGCCATTTTGAAATCTGCATCCTGAATGCTCAACTGCCCCAATTCCGTGAGCCCTGGTATGATCTCTCCATTGTTTTCAAAAACCGGCGGCAGAAAATCCATTTCCGGCTCATTCACAAAAGAGAGTGTTCCGATTCCCCGCAGTTTTCCATTGTTGATAAATGAATTTACGGTCTCATCATAGCTTTTGATTGCTGTCGATCCCGCGACATTGCAGGAACCCTGCGCGGCGATCTCAAATCTTGCTGAACTGCCAAGAGTCAAAGTATCGGTATCGATGATCATGGGGCCATTCACGATCATGGGCAGACCGTAGATCTTTTTGAACAATCCGGTATGAATGCCGCTTTGGCCGTTCAGGACGACCTGCTCTCCGCTGTTGTACCCTTCAATGAGGCCGCCGGTCCATCGAAAGGTTCCATTCACGGTGAGATCATACCCTCCTTGCACCATACCATTCCGGAGGGAGAACCCCGAGTCGAATACGACATCCGCCGTCAGGTAGATCTGGGGGTAGATATCAGCGCTGCCGATGACCACCTCTCCCTGGCCCGAATTTGAAAACCCCTCATTGAAATAATGGTCATAATCAGCAAGGAATATGGATGCGCCCAATGCGATATCGAAGCTTCCGTAATAATTGCAGGTTCGTCCTAAACTTTCGCTTCCGCCCAGTTGAAGTTCCCCACTCAGTACCGAAATGGCGCCGTGATGCCGGAACTCTTTGACCGCGATGATGGATCTTTCCGCAGAATCCTTTCGAATCTCTCCGTTGTTGACAAAGGTGGTGTCGACCGCGTCATCGGAAAGTCTTCCGGTACCGCTGATAACAAAGGTGGCTCCCGCACCATTGGTAATGGTCGTCGTATTGAGGGAATAAATATCTCCGCCTGCCCAATTGAAAATGCCGTTATTTTCGAAAAAGCCGGCGTCGATCTGCATGCCGCTGTCCACCGTAAACTGGCCGGTCGGTTTTACAGTGATCTTTCCGCCGTTTTCCACAGTTGCGTATTGAATGGCAACCGTAGATGTGATTTCGGGCTGATAGAGCGTTCCGCCGGGGATAATAATGGTGTCCCCTTGGCCCGGGATTCCCTCCGGAGTCCAATTGAGCGGCTCCTGGAAATCGATGCTTTCGTTTCCGTCCCATTGGTACGAAAACTGGGCATAGCAGACCCCGCCCCAAAAAATCCCGGCAGCAGCCACCAAAAAGGCCAATATCAGAATCTTACAGATTGTAGTCCTTACGTACTTCTTCATGGAACCACCTCCTTTCTCTTAACCAATTCTTCTCAGAAAGTACCTCCAGCGCTTCCGGTAGGAACCGTCGGCTCATCCGGAAACGGCGGCAGGGGCTGCGGCTCGATCACATGGTCTCCAATCCTGCGGGAGATATTCTCCTGCACATCGTCGATGCCGCCCGTTCCCGGCTCCTCTCCTCCGGGGCCGGGGATCTGAAATCCGGGCCGAAGACCGATTCCTGCGCCTTCCGGATCAAAAATACCCGGAGCACCTCGATCCCCATCGGCATTCACCCGAATGCCTGAATAGTCCATCGACTGCTTATCCGTGATGAGCCGATCCCTGTCAAATTCAAAGTCCTGCTTGATCTGGCGGATCTCTTCGGGCTCCAGTTCCTCCCGCTCATAGGGAAGAGCATCCCTGTCCACGATGACCTGTTTAAAGGACTCCACAGGCACTGGCGCCTCTTCCGGGGCGATGAGACTGTAAACCTCCACCACCGTATCCTCAAAAGCGGTCACAACGGTTCGATCGCCCTCTTTTTCCACCGAAACCGTAAAATCGGAGCCCCGGACACCCACGACCGCGGTCTTCGACTTCACCTTGAACTCGGAACGCTTATACCCTACGAGCTTCCGAACCCCATATCGGGCCTTTCCGATCACCTGACTGATAAAGGAGGAACGGTTCTCCTTTTCCGGCTCATACAGGCTCTGGTTGATGACGATCCTGGTCTCGGAGGCCAATGTCAGTATGCTGCCGTCATTGAGTTCAAAACGTACCCGGGCATTCTCCTGGGTGATGATGGTATCGCCGTTATAAAGCGGCGTATCATTGATGGCCCGATACCCCCGCTCCGGATCATCCTCATGAATGATCACCACCACGCCCTGTACCAGAACGGTCTTTCCCACTGCCGATCCGATGCCCGGCTTGAAGGTCTCATCGATCACCAATCCGGCAGGCAGCAGGGATTGTGCAAATCCCTTCCCCATAAAGGGTCCCAGAAGGATCAGGGAGAGAAAAATTACCGACAATATCCGATATTTTTTGAAATTTCTTTTCATCACAGCTCTCCTATTCAAACCTTGCGGTCAGCGACAAGGTAAAAACATTTCGATCATATTCATACAGTTCGATATTGGAACTGTTCCTGGTATAGGAATACTCTGCCAGAAGGCCCAGCCATTCCTGATAGATGGCTCGAGAAAGGGTAAATGCCAGTTCATACCGGTCATCTTCCCGGTCAATATCGTAGGTACGGCTTCTGTAGGAAGCGGTCACTCCGAAATTCAGCTCCCAGGGGAGATAGAAGAGTCCATCCAGCCGCCCCAGCCATTGATCATATGCTTCCAATTTCGAAGCCGAGTTTCTTTCATATCCGATTCCGCCGGAGATCAGCGCCAGATTGTTCCGAAGCCGGTAATAGAGCCCCCCAAAGATCTCATTGGTATGGCCGCTCCGGTCTTCGTCGATCTCGTAATCATCCCGGTAATAGGTGTAGAAGAGGCGGGCATCGAGCCTTTCCCCAAGGCTCCAGAAAACTTCGGGCCGGATACGGTGGCGCTTCAGGTAGGAATCGGAATCGACCCAGTAATAGACCGGTTGATAGGAGAGGCGGAAGGTAAAGGGAGCCAGGGAATAGCTGCCGTAGAGATTTCCGATGCTTCCGGTCAGATCGTATTCATCCAGATCATCGTGCCAGGTTCTGTAGAGGCTGTATCCGAGGCCGAAGGTGTAGGGATTTTGGGCATAGAGATCATAGCTTCCCGTGAAATAGAGTTCGGTCGCGCCGTCGCTCTCATCGGTGAAGAGATCGATATCCAAGGGCTCTAAGCGCACATTGCCATCATACCTTCTGCCGAGTTTCAAATAGACCGTATAGGGCTTCTCGGCCGCCTGGCGCCGCTCGACGGATCGGAGCCATCGATCCGCATTCTCCCGCAGTTCATCCGTATCCGCATACTCCTTGGCCAGTCCGAACATCTCTGCTGCCCGATCCGAATTTCCGGATCGCTGGTAGCTGATGCCGGCATAGTAGTAGGCCTGTCCCCGAACCGAAGGGGACTGTTGCGCGGCCCGCAAAAAGTATCCCGAGGCCAGGGAATACCGATCCTGTTTAAAGAGGCTGTTCCCCGCATAGTAGGCCGCCAGTACATTTGTGGGGGATTCGGCAACCGCCTTTCCAAAATGTCGGGCCGCCGCCCCATAATCCTCGGTCTTATACGCAAGCATTCCCCGATCATAAGAGAGGTTGGGAATGACCGGGTCGATCGCGGCCGCTTTGTCAAAGTATTGACGGGCCCCATCATACCGCCCCATCTCCAGGTAGGTCTTACCGAGATAGGAGTTATAGTAGGGATTGTTCGGCTCAATCCGGAGTGCCTTTAAAAAATTCTTTTCGGCCTCTTTGTAATAACCATCCTCCAGCGCAAAGACCCCGAGATCATAATAGGCTTCCCCTTTTTTGGCAGCGGCTGCCGGAAATGCCATAAGGAAGATCAAAATTCCTGCAATGATCGCCCACATTCGACTCTGCATGGTATGCCCCCTTGATGAATCGTTCATAAAGATCATAACATAAGAGTTATAAATCCAAACGCCTATCGAAGTAAAGCCCTTTCAATCGATCCTCAAAATCAAAACAGCTCTCTTCTTATCCATCTCCTATTTGAGATCCTTTGTCAATGGTCGGGGATGATGTATTTTCAGGGTAGAAAAAAGCGACTTTCGCCTGGGGCGTTTTTCTATTGACTTCAAGGGTATAATAGGGAAGAATTAGGAGCATGAACAGATCAAACGACATCTTGTGGACAAAGGTTCTGATCGGCCTTCTTTCCCTTCTTCTCATGGCAGGGGGATGCGCTGGCAGGGTCGGACAGAAGCCGGCCACCCCACAGCCGCCGCCCTCATCTGTGGAATGGCCTTCAGAAGGGCTCCACCTGAATTTTTCCCCAAAGACCGTCAACAACTTTATCCGGCATCGAATTCGACCGGGGGAGACCCTTTCTGATATCGCCATGCGCCACTATGACACCTTTCTGACGGAGGTTTACTATTCCATTCAGGAACGGGCGCTGATCAGCAGAGCGATGATGGAGAAAGAAAAAACGAGCGCCCGCCGGATCGGCATCGTATCGGAGGTCATCCAGAGGATGAATGATCTGGACTCTTCCCGGCTGCCGGTGGGAAAGGAGATCTGGCTGCCGGAGATCCGGGGACTCGATTTCCTCACGAAGCAGGAATCGGAAGAGATCTCTGCCGTTCGCAATCCAAAGGCCGAACCCATTCCGCCGCCTTCTCAGAAAACTTCTGAAACGCCTGAAGAACCTGCAACGACGCAGCCCGCTGACGAACAGGTCTCTGTCACTCCTCCGGAAAAGGTGAAAAGGGCGCCTGAAACAGAAGAAATCCCCCCGGAAAAACCCCCGGCCGCCCCCCCTTCAAGACACAGAGAAATTTTCTTTCAAAACCTCATGAGAAAGGGCCAAACGCTCTTTGAACAGGAGAAATATCTGCCGGCCGTCGAAACATTCAAAGCTGCACTGGAACAAAAGCCGGACTGCGAAGAATGTCAGGCGTATCTGGAAAAGAGCCAGGAGCGGTATATGGATATCCATTACAAAGAGGGGCTTCGGTATTTTGAAGAGGAGCAGTTGAAAAACGCCATAGACTCCTGGAAGCAGGTGCAGCAGATCGATCCCAAATATCGGAACGTCCAGAAGAATATGGATCAGGCCGAACGTCTGCTGCAAACTCTGGAACAGATGGAGAAGAAAAGATCTCCAGAGGCCAAATGAGAAAATATCGGCAGATTAACCCAGCAGATTATCAAGGGCCATCATAATGACAAATCCGATCATCACCCCAAAGGTGGCTGACCGGGATTTTCCCTTGGAGTGGGTCTCGGGGATGATCTCGTCGCTGATGACAAAAAGCATTGCGCCGGCCGCAAATCCCAGCCCTACAGGCAGCACCGGCTGAAAATAGGTGACCGCAACCACCCCCAGAAATCCGCCTACCGGCTCCACAAGCCCTGTAAGGGTTGCATATCCTATGGCACGAAACCGGCTGTAGCCGAGCCCCATGAGCGGCAGGGCCACCGCCAGCCCCTCGGGCATGTTCTGCAGTCCGATGCCGATGGCAAGGCTGGTGCCGGCCCCCACGTCCCCTGTGCCGAACCCCACCCCCACCGCAAGCCCTTCGGGAAAATTGTGGATAGCGATCGCGATGATGAAGAGCCAGACTTTTCTCAATGAACTGTTTGGCCCCTCGTGGCCCATGATGAAATGCTCATGGGGTAACCATCTGTCCATCTGATCCAGAAAGAGTGCCCCGGCAAGCATGCTCCCCACGATGATATAGACCCCTAATCCGGGCCAGAGATCATTGCCGTATTCGATGCCCGGCACGATCAGAGAAAAGGAGGTGGCCGCAAGCATGACCCCGGCGGCCCCTCCCAGCAGGACATTGACAACCTTGTGGGGAATGTTTCGGAAAAAAAGAAGCGGCAATGCACCGACGCCGGTGGCGAGGCCGGCGAGAAAGCTGGCGAGGAGACCCATAGTGATTAGCGACATGTATTCCTCCTAAGGCTGCAGACTAATCGAATTTTTCATTCATGACCATGAAACGACTTCTACAGAAGAACCTGATCCGGCTGCGGCTTCTGCGAAACGAATGCTTACACCATTATATCAAGTGCTCTCTTGCAAAAACAGAAAAAAGGAAGTCTCAAGGGTCGGGTTCCCCGTCGGCTTCGGTTCCGCAGGAGGAACAGGAGCAGGAGAGCCCTCTTGCCTTCTCAAAGGACTCCCGCCCTTCCCGGAAGGCGAACCAGGCGATCAGGATCGCGCCGATCGCGTCCAGCCTGCCGATCCCGGTCAGCTCGTATCCGAGGCTGGCAAAAAGAAGGATAAAGGAGAGATACATGCAGGCCCGGGTGCAGTTGGCGTCCGCGACAATGGCTTGAGAATTGAGGGCATTTCCCACCTTCATTTTAAGATGGATCAGCAGCCACATGGTGAAGATGGAGATGGAGGAGATCACGATCCCCCAGAAGGTGGTCTCGGGCTGGTGGCCCTGGATGAGATTGATGGTGGCCGTTGCGATCAGGCCCGCGGTCAGCAGATAGAACGCGGCCCCGGTGATCCGCAGGGCCCGGCGCTCGAAGGGATCGGTATCGGAGATGTCCCCGTGGCGAAGCCTTCGGGTCATGTGCCATATCCCGATTCCCGAGATCACCTCCACAAAGGAGTCGAGGCCGAAGCCGAAAAGGGACAAGGTCTCGTCCTCCATGCCGAAGAAGACCGCGACCACACCTTCGATGAGGTTATATATGATGGTGACATAGGCGAGGATCAGTGCCCGCTGGTATAATCGGGAGCGTTCCTGGTGATTTGAATCCGTTTTGAAGTCGGCGCTTTCCATGTTTCCCCCTTCTTTCAATACAAGTTTTTCACAGGATCAAGATAAACCGTTTTCAAAGAAAAGAAAGAGAGAAAATGGCCCCAGGATATGTCTTCTATCTGATGGTGACGACATTGGCCATACCGGCCATCAGATGGTAGAGATTATGGCAGTGATGAAACCATTCTCCCGGATTGTCTGCAATGAATTCGATCATCAGCCCCTGCATGGAATTGACGATGATGGTATCCTTTTCGATCCATCGGCTTGGCGGCAATCGATCATTTACCACTTTGAAGAAATGGCCGTGGAGATGCATGGGATGGGGCATCATGCTGCGGTTCCAGTAGGCGATTCGGACCCTGTCGTTCCTTTGGAATCGGATCGGTTCCACATTCGGATAGACCTGACCGTTGATGGTCCAATAGGGGGAATGCATGCCGCCGCTCAGGGTTTGACGGAGCAATTCGGGCTCCTTGCCATTCCCCGCTTCTCCTCTGGGCTGTGCGGACTCGGGGGTCAGCGCTTCCAGGTCCCAATATCCGGCAAACCGAATCCCGGGGCCCCGGAAAGCGGGCGGGACAGGCGAATCGGACCGGATCCCCGTATACCGGATGGGGATCTGAAGCGCGGGATTGCCGCGGTAGCCGGCATTGATTCCCGACAGGAGCCAGTGCCCCGGATGATCCGCGGTAAAGGTGACATCATAGCGCTCTCCCATGCCGATTCGCAGCACATCTGTCTCCAAGGGCCGGACGGGCCTTCCATCCGCATGGGTGATGGTGAGGGAATGGCCCGCCAGCCGGAGATCGTAGATCGTTGCAGAGGAGGGGTTCATCAGCCGTAGCTTGACCTTCTCCCCCTTTTTCACCGTCAGGGGCTCCATATGCGGATAGATCTTTCCATTTACGGCAAAGGCATCATAGATCGGCTCCTGAAGAGGACCACTCTCCCTGCCAAAGCCGCGTCCCATCCCCATCCTGCCATGCATCATCCCCATTCCCATCGTGGATCTGCGCGGGGTTGCCGCGACCCCGCCGCCATCCTTCATGACCCAGTCCTCCAAGGTGAGTGTATATTCCCGATCCCACTCTTTCTCCTCAGAGGGCTCGATGATCAACGGCCCGTACAGCCCCTGATCGAGCTGATATTCCACATGGGAATGGTAGATATATGAACCGGGAGGGTCGGCCTTGAATTCATAGAGGAAGGTCTCCCCCGGCTGAACAGCCTTCTGGGTGACACCCGGAACGCCGTCCATTTCATTGGGAACCGGTACCCCGTGCCAATGGATGGTCGTGGCCGCCGGCAGATCGTTTTTGAGCCTCACCCGGATGATCTCTCCTGCTTTGGCCCGAATTTCCGGACCCGGAACCTGCCCGTTATAGGCCCAGGCATTGAATTCCCGGCCGGTTCCAAGGTCAATACCGGCGACCGATGCGGAAAGGGAAAATTCCCGAACCTTGGCTTCCCCCTGTCCATAGACCGGAAGGATTCCCTTTGGGGCGGCCGCGTATGCAGCCGCGGCCAGCGCTGTCCTGATAAAGGATCGTCGGGTGAGTTCCATGGAGATGCCCTTTCTTTTCTCTTCGATGATCTATTCCAAAAGATCGTTACGTTTTGACTCGTACTCCTCTTTGTCGATCTCGCCGCGTGCATACCGTTCCTTTAAAACCTCCAGCGGAGTCCGCTCCTTCCGGTCTACTGGATTTCCGCCGCCTTGCCCCTGCTTGACCATTCGGACCAGCAGGACGATTGCCGCAACAATGATAATCCAGAACAGAATGCCCATGGTTCCCATCCCCCATCCTCCGGAAAAGCCCGGAAACATATGCCGGTCCCCGTATCTGCTGCTGTGCATGCATCCTGCCATTGTCGATAAGAGCAGCAGGGTCGGCAATGCACGGTTCCAAAAATATTTCATCTTCTATTCTTCCTTTCCGTTCTTCCCGTCTTGGGCCAGCACATGCTTCATCCGCTGATGACGCCAGTCATGGGTCACATGGCAGCGCCGGCAGTCCCCGGGAGATTCGAGTCTCCTTCCCGCGGTCTCCTCGTGCTCTTTTTGAATCAGGGACCAGAGATGCGGATCAGTGTGGGAAAACGGCGGTCGATGGCAGCGGTTGCAATTTCCCCGATCCGCCGGCGGATGGCGGAAGGCCGGAATGTTCCATGTTCTTATTCCGTGACACTCCCGGCACTCCGCGCCGAAAAGGCCGTCGTGGGGATCGAGATGGCACTGGGAGCAGAGAAGATCGCCGTTTAAAAGTGTATGATCCATCGCTGTAATTATAGACTGATGCTCGGTATGGCATTCGAGGCAGCGCCAGCCTGTCTCGTGAAAACGAAGTTTCGGCTTGGCCTGAGCTGTTTCCTCCGGATCATGGCATCCCAGACACATGTCATTTGAAACGCCCCGCCACGGCACATGACAATCTTCACACGCGGCATTTTCCGCATGGGAATAACTCAAAGCTCCTGGCTGTGCGGCCTCCTCATCAAAAAAGAGCCACAGCGAGATCGAAAAGATGAGGACCAGAAGAACAATTTTGGTGATCAGCTTCCTGTAATCCATGCTATAGCCACCGAAAGCCGTAATAGAAGGTTGTCAGCACATGAACCAAAATCATCGCGAAGAGAAAAATCGAAAGGTAGATGTGGATCTGAATCCACCAGGTGAAGAAGCTCTTCAGCGTGGTGACGGCTTTCAGGGCTTCCTCCTCTTCCGCGACCGCGGCCCCGATCCGCTGAAGCTCCTCGCACTGCTGCCATACGGCATCCCGATACGGATTCTCTTCGGGAGCATCAGAAGCGGCCGACGCTTCATACCCCACCATCAGCGCCTCTCCCTCGAGAAACCGGCGGATATCTTCGCGGCGGATCTCTTTCCGCTTCTCCTGAAACAGCCGGTTGAGCCGCTCCAGATCATTCTTCTGATCCTTGGCGGAACGGCTCACCTTCTTGAAGAGCACCTTTCCAACGATACCGCTCAGGACCACCAGCAGCATCGCCACAAAGATGAACATCCCGATGGTTGCGGAAATCCGATGGCCCGAATGGATCACGACCAGAGAAGGGCCGATGAGGCCGTAGTAGATATGGGAAGAGAGCGGGTTCTTCTTTCCCTTCTTTCCGAGAATCCGCTTCCGGTAGGGATAGACCAGGGTCAATCCCATCAGAACCGTTCCCAGAATGCCGATCCAGTGGCCGACAAAGCTGCCGCCTGCGATCGGCAAGGGGAAGAGCAGAAATGCGAAGACAAGCCCGACAAAGGCCGCGGAAAGGATCGGCGTGACTCTTTTTTCGTCAATCATGGTGGATATGCCAATCTGCTATGCATCGAGAACGATATCGGTTTTGGGCCTGGATACGCAGGGAAGAATCATTCCCTCATCCGCATCCTCCAGTCCGCTGTCATCTTCCATCTTCACATCGCCGGAGATCAGCCGTGTCTTACATTCGCCGCAGTATCCCTCCCGACACTGATATTCGATCTCCACGCCATTCTCCTCGGCCATCTCCAGCAGGCTTTCGTATTTGTCATCCCACGGGAGCTTCTTTCCAGATTTCTTGAATTCAACAGTGAAACTCATGATTTCTCCTCTTTCAACAGGGATTGAAGAATTTCATTGGTTCTCTTGTTCCGGCGATAGTAGAGGATCAGCGTTCCGATCAGAAAGAGGACAAGGAAGAGCATCGTAAAGAAATGAGCCCAGGTCATTCCGAGAACCCCCTCCTCCTTTTCGAGGTATTTCGGCGAGATTCTCATCTCCTCTTTGAACCATTGGATATCGGCAGATCCGTCAGCGGCCTGGACTGTTTCGATTCCAGGGAATCCGGATCTGCCGGGATCTGCCGTCCAATCGATCGACATCATCGAAAAAGCAAAAAGAAGCAGTAAAAAAAGTTTTGACGCTCTGCGGCAGCGATGCATGCGTGTAAGCACCTCCTTGACGCTGTGGTTTCTGTAGCGTAGTATTTTATAAGAGCATTCCGCTACATAATATCTTTCAGATTATCACACCCTTGGGGAATCCGACAAGGAATTGATTTTAAATGCTTGTTTATACATCGATATACCCAATTCAAAGGTCTATCGATCGATGTTGAGACATCTGTGCGGCGGTCGGCTTGGGAGGCTTATGAGGATGTGGGATTTAGAACCGTGATCTATACGGGAAAAGCGCTTGCTGAGGAATAGAATGAGGAACAGCATCGGTTGAATGGAGAAAGGGAGGGGAAACCGGTGTCTCCCCTCCCTTCAATTGTCTCATAACTCTTTATTTGCGACAGTCGGAATCAGAAATTCCACTGATAGTTGTCGCAGAGGCCGTCTCCGTCCGCATCCAGGAAGTTTCTCATCCCCAGCGCGTTATACATGTCCCAGGTCTCGAAGGCATCATGGATGGTGTCTCCGTTCTCATCGGCAAACTCGCCGAAATCAAAGGAGTGGAACAGCTCCGTATTCTGTACGATGTCCGCGATCCCGTCTCCGTTCTCATCCACAAACCGCATGCCGCCCGTCACCTGGCCGAACTGGCCCGGATGGACAAAGGGATCTTCGCTGATATCCACATCGAAGTTCTCATACCGGTGGAACCCTTGTCCGCGGAAGCCTATCCCCTCGACATAATTGTCGCAGAGGCCGTCACCATCGGCATCGACAAAGTTTTTCAACCCAAGTGCTTGATATGTCTCCCAGGTCTGAAGAGGATCATGGATGGAATCTCCGTTCTCATCGACAAACTCGCCGAAATCAAAGGAATGGAAAAGTTCCGTATTCTGGACGATGTCCGCGATACGGTCTCCGTTATCATCCACAAACCGCATGCCGCCGGTCGCCTGGCCGAACCGGCCCGGATGGACAAAGGGATCTTCTTCGGTCGAGACATCGAATCCATAATAGTGCTGCATTCCTGCCCCCACAGGGCCGCGGGTCTGATACGCGGCATGTTCCTGCCAGCCGTACCCGTTGCCGCCCATGTGATGAAAATTGTTAAGATCTCCGCTGTTGTCCTGAGGAATTCCCATCCCGGAGCCAGGACCATAAAGGCTCTGGTCATCATCTGTCATGGGAGAAGAGGGGACTGTGCCGGGAACCGTGCTGCCGTAGGCTCCCTGCCCATATCCGTCATTTCCGCCATAACCGCCCTGATGACCTCCCTGCCGCGCCATCGCCTGTATCGGAACCAGCATCAGAACCGCCAGAAAAAATACCATCCATCTGATTTTCATACCGTTTACCTCCTTGATCGTTGGTTTGATCGTTGGTTTAATCGTTATTGTTGTTTTACCTTTCTTATTCACTCTCGGTAAATTATACATGCAAATCGGATGCCAACCCAGGTCAATTTACCGGAAGAGGCCGTTATTGCCGAAAGATGCGAGTGCGCATCCCTCGGAAATGGGAAAACCCTTCGACAATCGGCGATCTGCCTCGACAATTTCGTCGAAGCTGGTTCAAAAGGCGTTAAATCTGTATGTGGGTAAATATTTTCCGATAATGGAAAAGGTGTGCATTTTTTGCTCATTCCTTTGGAATGACCTCACAAACGGTTCATATGGTCCGTCAGCTCCGCAATGTCCTCGTGCATCCTTTTCAATTGTTCAAGAGACGCTGCATATCCTTCGAAGTCGGTTCCGTCGCTGTAGGTGATCTGATAGAGATAGCTCTCTTTGGGATTGGACATTTCAAATACCGGGGCTTTCAGAAATTCGGAGACCTTGCCGACGGAATCGAAAATCATGGGTCCGTATTCCTGCCGAAGGATGAGACGGATCTCCTGCGGAAGGGAACTCAGTGTCGCCCGCACCCGATGCAGATAGGAATCGATCGCCACATGTCCGACCTTCTGATAAAGTGTCTGGCTGACAGCTACCTTCGTCGATTCGGAAAACTGCTTTCCGAACTGTTTCGCGATCGCTCTTTTTTCCTTTTCCGACGCAGTATCCGGATAATCAATGATCAGGCCATGATGGGCAAAAGCCTCTACAATCCGCTCCTTCGGCAGATAGAACAGGTCGATCTTCCGGCTCAGGATCAGTTCCCGGGCAGGTGCGGTAAAAGTACCCGAAGCAATGATGCCCAGAAATCTTGCCGAAGGGTAAGTCTTCCGCATGGGCAGCAACTTTCCGCTGTCATCTCTTGCCTTGTCTTTGGAATGGCGGGAACCTCTGCGCCAAAAGCATTCCATGAAACCGACGGGTATGCCGATCTTCTCATCGGCTCCTTTCAGTTCCAGAACGAAATCATAATCTACGATATTGCCGTCTTCATCCCGCCAAAGGATCTTGTCGCCTCTTGCCGGTCGTTTTTTGAAGCGATGATCCAGATACAGCCCCAGTTCATCGCTCACCTTTTCAAGAAGCGGAAGGACGAAATACCGTTCAAACCAGTCTCCGACGAGCTGTCCGAGCTTATGCCCGGAAGATGCATTGAATCTGCGAACCATCTTCTGTCTGTTCCGCCTCCTCTATTTCTCCACCCAGAGCCTTCCCTCATGCAATGGGATGCGGTGGGTTCTATTTTTCCATTTGATATTTCGATCCCTCAGCTTTTCGAACCGGTACCGCTTGAATCCGACGGCGACGGCAAGTTCCCCCAGCCATCTGTCCACCGGCGCATAAATTCCGTATGGTGCGGAATCGCCGATCACAAAGCAGGACATGGCAGCGGGTCGGGTGATGCGGGAAAGTTCCGACCAGACCTTTGCCATATCTGCAAAATACGCGGCAATCATTGTGTGATAATGCTTCTTTCCTCCATGATGAAGGCGCTCTTTGGCCAGTTTTTCACAGACATCTGTCAGCTCCGCTCGAATCGGTTCCAGTTCCGGAGCGGCCAATACCTCCTCCAGCTTCAGTTTTTCCTTTGCTGCATGCTGAGAAGAGGAGCGGATCAGATACTTGCGGGCAGCGTCGTGCAGATCTCCCCAGCTCCGGACCTGGCCCCAGAAGGAAAGTTCGAAGCGGGTGGCATCCGCATAGTCGTAATTGTTGGCATAAGGAGGGGATGTGATAATCAGATCCACCGATTCCGGAGGAATCTCCGCAAGGTTCCGGGCATCGGCCTGTAAGAGTGTTGATCGGGATTTTGAAGACCTGCCCTGCAGATACTGCATGTCCGACATCATCTGATACCGCTGGGCCGAGAACGCCTCCAGCGGATCGAGGATCGCCTTTTTCGATTTGTTCGGCAGGATGTATTGCCATTGTGCGGTTCCAGCATGAGATGATGGCCGCAAAATAGCAGTCAGAACCAGCCATGTCAGCGCAGAAGCGGTACTGCCGTCATTGAGACGGAGCCATGCCCGCTTCAAGCCGTCCAGCTTCTTCAATGCGTCCGGGAGAAAACATTTGTGGATCAGGTCCGGATAATTGCCATTCCCATTCCCGTCCGGAAGTTCCTGGGACAACCGAATGACCTCTTTTGAAAATTTATCAAAGGCTTCGATGGAACTGTCCCATAAAAGCTTGGCCCCGGCAATTCGACAGACAAAGGGATGGGCTTCAACGCCGATGCTTTCGATATTGTGTTTATCGCAGGCAAGAAGGGTTGTACCGGAACCTGCAAAAGGATCGAAAACACATTGAGGCCGACCCTTTTTTGGGTCATCGAGGAGGCTTTCCACCCATTCGGCAGAAAAACCCGCGGAATATCGAAACCATCGGTGAACCGGCAGTTTCATGTTGTCCACAAAACTGCCGGACCGCTGGGTCCTTTTTATTGAATTCCCTTCATCAGGGAGCAGAGAGAGCTGTTGGTGCGGTTGCGTCATTATTGTATCCTGTTATATGTTCCCTCAATCCATTCTATTACAACGGACTTCCGGAAATCGAGAAGACCGAATCATTCGATCACCTTCGTTCTATACAATCTCAGGCTGTTTGTCACCACCGAAATACTGGAAAAGGCCATTGCAAATGCCGCCAGAATCGGATGGAGCTGCCGCAGGAAGCCGGGAAAGAACTCGAAGGGATAGAGTACCCCTGCGGCCACCGGGATGAGCATCACATTGTAGAAAAAGGCCCAGAAGAGGTTCTGCCGGATGGTTCTCATGGTGGCGCGGCTCAGTGCGATGGCCTTTGGGATTCCGGTGAGGCTTCCTGATGACAGGATCACGTCGCCGGTCTCGATGGCCACATCCGTGCCCGTGCCGATGGCAAAGCCGACATCGGCCTGGGCCAGGGCCGGGGCATCGTTGATGCCGTCGCCCACCATGCCGACCAGTCCGCCTCTTTCCTGAAGGGCTTTGACCTTTTCCGACTTCTCCTCGGGCCGGACTTCTGCAAATATCTCGTCGATCCCTACCTCTTTTCCGATGGCTCTGGCGGCCTTCTCGTTGTCGCCGGTGATCATCACCACTTCGATATTCTGCTCGTGGAGCTTTGCGATCGCGGATGCGGATTCGGGCTTCAAAACATCCGACACGGAGATCAGGCCCGCGGTTCCTCCCTCTGCCATCACCACCATCACGGTTCTGCCCTCGGACTGGAGCGCGGTGATCTTCTCCGCGGTCTCCGGCTCGATCTCATTCTGATCGAACCACTTCGGTTTTCCGATCTTCAGGGGCTTTCCATCCACTTCGGCCTCCACCCCAAAGCCTTTGACCGCCTTGAATTTCTCCGCCTCTGCAAGTTCGATCCCCCGCTCCTTTGCAGAGGCAACAATGGCCCTGCCCAAGGGATGCTCGGAGCCGCTCTCAGCGGATGCGGCCAGCCGGAGCAGTTCGGTTTCATCCTTTATATAGGGGGGGTAGAAGATCGTATCCACCACCGTGGGCGCGCCCTGGGTGATGGTTCCGGTCTTGTCGAAGACTATCGATGAGAGCTTGGTCGCTGTCTCCAGGGCCTGGCTCTTCTTGAAGAGGATGCCGTTCTCCGCGCCCTTGCCGGTTCCGGCCATGATCGCAGTGGGGGTGGCAAGACCCAATGCACAGGGGCAGGCGATCACCAGCACCGCGACCAGGCGGATCATGGCGGGGACGAACTCGCCGGTTATGCCCCACCAGATGCCGAAGGTGACAAAGGCAATGAGAATGACCACGGGAACGAAAACGGCCGCGACCCGGTCTGCGATGGCCTGGATCTGGGCCTTGCTCCCCTGGGCCTCCTGCACCAGCCGGATGATCTGGGCAAGGGCCGTCTCCTTGCCGACTCGGGTTGCGGTGAAGCGGAGGGTTCCCTCGCCGTTGATGGTTCCGCCGACCACCGTGTCGCCTTGGGTCTTGTCCACCGGGATCGGCTCGCCGGTGAGCATGGACTCGTCCACCGATGATTCGCCCGATGTCACCTCGCCGTCCACGGGAATCCGCTCTCCGGGGCGTACCATCACCGTGTCCCCGACCTTTACCCGGGTCAGGGGAACGCTCTTTTCCTCGCCCTCTTCGATGATGGTCGCGGTCTTGGGCCGCAGCCCCATGAGCTTTCGGATCGCGCCGCCGGTCTTGCCCTTGGTGCGGGCTTCCAGCAGTTTGCCCAGCTTGATCAGGGTTATGATCACCGCAGATGTCTCGAAATAGACATGATCTCCGAGCATGGGAAAGAGCATCAAGGCCAGAGAGTAGAAATAGGCCACGGACGAGCCCATCGCCACCAGCACATCCATGTTCGCGGTCTTGTTTCTCAGGCTCTTGAAGCTGCCCACATAGTAGTCCCAGCCGGTGTAGAACTGCACCGGAGTGGCAAGAAGCAGGAAGAGCCAGTTGACCCAGGGCGCGTGGCTCCAGAGGCCGATGAGGCCGAAATCTCTTCCCATGCTCAGCAGAAAGAGCGGCAGGGTAAAGATCAATCCGACAGTGAACTTCCGGGTCTGATCTTTGATCTCCGCATCCCGCGCGGCCTGCTCTGCATCGGCTTGCCCGTCCTCGTCTCCGGTATCGGGACGGATCGCGCCGTAACCGGCCTTCTCGATGGCCGCGATGATCTCATCGAGGTTCGTCTCCGACGCAAGGTATTCCACCGACGCCCGTTCGGACGCGAAGCTGACCGAGGCATCCACGACGCCGGAGACCTTTTTGTTCAGGGTTCTTTCGATGTTGGCCGCGCAGTTGGTACAGGTCATCCCGGTGACGGGGATTTCGATCTTCGTCTTTGCAACTCCGTAGCCGAGTTTGTCGATCCTCTTCAGGATCTCCTCCATCGGAACGGCATCCGGGTCGAAGCGGACCGACGCCTTTTCCGATGCAAAGTTGACATTGGCGTCCGCGACGCCTCCGAGTTTTTTCAATCCCCGTTCGATATTGGCCGCGCAGTTGGCGCAGGTCATCCCGGTGACGGGAAGGTCGATCTGTTGTTCGGTCATCTCATGCCTCCTTCATGGGAGTGAATCATCATGCCTGCTTTTTTATATTATAGCCCTTTCCGCTTCTGTTTTCAAATTTCAGTAAAAAATATGCCGAATGCTTTCAAAAAATTAAGCGAGTCCAAGGAAAAATACAGTCTTTACCTGATTGTAAAGAAAGGTACATCCGATATAATGGTATATTATGAACTTGCTGCCTTGCTGCCGAATATCGGACAATACATAGAGATGAGCCGTAATGGACTGATGAAACCGATCCATTTTCTTTTAAACATGGCGAGATATCCCCGCTTCGGAATACCGGTCAAAATCCTGCTGATCGGGGTTGCATTGGCAGGATGCACCGCTCCTGCGGAAGAAACTACAGATCCCGTGCCCCTTGAAATCCCCCACGGATACCTCCATCAGCTCGAAATCGAGACCGACGGCAGGCTGATCCGCTTCGGCCCCTTTGTGGGCTACTATTTCAAGCCCGAAAACCCAAAGGATCTGACCCGCCTCCGGTTCGTATGCTTCAATGAAAGGGGCTTCTATTCTTCGGATATGCCGGAAAACGCGAAGCTTTTCGAAGGGGATGCGGTGCTGCAGACCTTAGAGAAAAAGGATGTCGCGATTCCCGAAAGCCTGCGGATCAACCCGATCTTTTTTCCGGATGCGCCGGAAGCTTGGCGCAATGCGCGTCCCGAACCCAAGGAAGAGTATCTGCACTTCCACTCCTGCCATGATGCCGGAGGCCATGTATGGACCGGCTACTGGCTCCGCCATGTGGCAACCGCGGCCTTCACCTATGATATGGGCGGAAGGGTGGGCGCTAAAAGTCCGCTCTACCACCAGTTAAAACCGGGGGTGGATACGGAATTTGCCCGGATCATCGAATTCGACCGCGGCCCCGAACCATCGGGCTGACCTCATCAATTCCATAAAGGGAGAATCTCCATGAGAACACTTCTGACACTGCTGATCATCGTTGTTCTGCTTATCGGAGCGGCCTTTCTCTATGCATGGTCCGGGATGTACAACATCGCCGCGACGCATGAGCACTGGGATGTCACTTATAAATTCATCGGGATGATGACGGAGAATTCCATCAAGCAGCAGAGCGATTCCGTGGTCAATCCCCTGCCGGCAACGCCAGAGGCAGCGGAAGCCTACATCGACCATTTCCACTCCATGTGCCGCCTCTGCCACAGCTCGCCCGGATATCCCCGGAAGGAATTCGCTCAGGGTCTCTACCCCAGCCCCCCGGATCTGGCCGAAAGATCCCATCAGCAGAAATGGTCAGATGAGGATATCTTCTGGATCATCGAGCACGGCATCAAGATGTCAGGGATGCCGGCCTTCTCCCCCACCCACAGCAAAGAGGAGATCCAGGGACTGGCCGGGCTGGTCCGACGCATGCCGGAGCTGAACGAATCGGGCTACAAGGATCTGCTGCGCAAGGCCGGGCTCTCCACCGAAGATCAGGGACACCAAGATCGCGGGGACGGTCACGGCGGCGCGGAGATGGGTGAGACGCCCCAGGCATCGGAGCCGGGGCATTCCGATGGTTCGACCGAAACCGGTGGGCTTGCGCCGCCGATGCCGGCATCCGAAGAAGGTGATGAGGATGGCGGCCCCCATGCAGAGGAAGAAGGCCATTGAATTGATCGGGCGCATCTCAAATTCCACATTCCATCAATCCACATTCAATCAAAAGGAGGAGCCTTAGACAATGAAGATGTTGAGATACGGAATCATTGCGGTTCTGCTGATCCTGGGCGTCTACTGGTCCCTGGCCGAGGCGCAGAAGGCCGGGGAGACCAGCTATCCCAATGCCGATTTTCTGGCCACGGCCCAATGGCTGCAGGATCATGCAGACGATTCGGGCATGGTGATCGTGGATGTGAGGACAGACAAGCATTTCGACAACAACCTGATTCCCGGCGCGATCCGCATGCCCTGGCGGCAGTTTCAGTACAACGACGCGGCCGCCAATATCGGGGGCCGGTTCGTGGGGACGGAGCGGGCACAGGAGATTCTTGGGGAGCATGGAATCGGGAGAAACGACACCGTAGTGCTCTACGACGATCTGAAGCGGGACGGCGGGGCCACCAGCTCCTATCTCTTCTGGGTGCTGGATCTGCTGGGGCATGAGAAGAAGAAGGTGCTGGAGCGGGGCGTCGAGGGCTGGATCGACGCGGGCGGCGCCGCGGCAGCGGAACCGGCTGAGCGGGAGGCTGTACTCTACCAGGCCC